>JANMJR010000445.1:0-11942 GCA_031371465.1 Pseudomonadota bacterium | reverse complement strand
GTCCTGGCGGGCGATTTCAAAGCCGTCGGTATTTTCATAGATGATTTTCAGCCGCGCGCGCGCGGTTTCCGATAGCGGATTTTGGAACAACAAAATGCAGGTGCTTTGCTGCGCACCGCGCCCGACGCGGCCGCGCAGTTGGTGCAATTGAGATAAGCCCATTCGTTCCGCGTTCTCGATCACCATTAGTGTCGCATTCGGTACGTCGACGCCGACTTCGATCACGGTTGTAGCGACTAAAAGTTGAGTCGCGGCAGAGGTGAAGGCTTCCATCGCCGCTGCTTTTTCAGCAGGTGCTAGCCGTCCGTGCACCAAGCCAACGCGAAAATTAGGAAACGTCGATTGGAGCTGGGCAAAGGTATCGACCGCCGTTTGCAATTGCAACACCTCCGATTCCTCGATCAGCGGACACACCCAATAGGCTTGCGCGCCGTCCTGACAGGCGGCGCGGATACGTGCGACCACTTCTTCGCGCCGCGCGTCGGAGACCAGCTTGGTGACTATCGGCGTTCGTCCCGGCGGCAGTTGATCGATCACCGATACATCGAGATCGGCGAAAAAGCTCATCGCCAACGTTCGCGGAATCGGCGTCGCGCTCATCATCAACTGGTGCGGCTGAACGGTCACGCGCGTGCCTTTGCCGCGGAGGGCGAGGCGCTGATCGACGCCGAAACGATGTTGTTCGTCGATCACCACCAAGCCTAATTTTTTGAACGCCACATCGGCTTGAAACAACGCGTGGGTGCCGACAATAAGCTGGGCCGCGCCGTTACTCGCGCTCTCGAGCGCCGCGCGTTTGGCCTTGCTTTTCAGACTGCCCGTTAACCACGCTGTTTTTACGCCCAGCGGTGTGAGCATGGCGTCGATCTTGCGAAAATGCTGCTCAGCTAATATTTCCGTGGGCGCCATCAACGCCGCTTGGTAGCCGTTGGCGATGGCGCGCGCACAGGCCAGGGCCGCGACAATGGTCTTGCCGCTGCCGACGTCCCCTTGTAACAAGCGCTGCATCGGATGACGTTGACCGAGATCGCGATTGATTTCGTCCAGCGCGCGGGTCTGCGCCGCGGTTAGCGCAAAAGGCAGGGAGGCCAGTAATTGCGCCACGAGCGGGCCGTTATGACTCAGCTTTGGCGCCGCGTGGGTACGCCGCTCACGATAGGCGCGGCGCATGGATAGTTGCTGTGCGAGCAGTTCGTCGAATTTCAAGCGCCGCCAGGCGGGCGAGGACTTGTTTTCCAATTGGCTTTGCGAACAGTCGGGCGTGGGATGATGCAGCTGCTTCACGCTCGTCTCGAAACTAGGCAGCGAGAGTTGCGTCAATAAATCCTCGCCGAGCGTGTCGCTCAAATCGCAGCGCGCTAACGCTTGATGGATGAGTTTTTTGATCGTTGCCTGGGGCAAGCCGGCGGTGGTCGGGTAAACCGGCGTTAAGGATTCCGCCAGGGGCACACCTTCGCCGACGACGCGATATTTCGGATGCACCATCTCCGGTCCAAAATAACCTTGCCGTTGCTCGCCCAAAACGCGCAACCGCACACCCACTTGCAATTGCTTAATCTGGCTCGGATAAAAATTAAAGAAGCGCAAATACAACACTGCGCCGCCGTCGGTGATCTGACAAACCAATTGGCGTCGCGGCCGATACTGAATCTCCGCATGCAGTAACTCGCCTTCCGTTTGGGCACTGCGATCGAACGGCAAATCGCTGATGGGGTAGAGATGGGTTTCGTCTTCGTAACGCAGCGGCAGGTGCAATACCAAATCGAAATCCGTGCGAATGCCTAGTTTCTCCAGCCGATTGCGCGTCGGCTGGCTGCTGGCCGCCAGAATGGAAACGACGTTAGGTTTTTTTGCGGGTGGCGGCAAGGCGAGCGGCGAGGGCTAGTCGCTGCCCTTGATGCGATGGATGCGCACCACCTCGGGAACCGCGCGCAGCTTTTGCATCACCATCGCTAGGTGGTTACGGTCCTTCACCTGCACCGTAAAATCAATCGTGCTGTAGGCTTGGGAATCCTTTTCCGTGGTGGCGAAATTCTCGATATTGGAATTTGCCTCGGCGATGCTCGCCGCGATTCGCGCCAGCACGCCCGGTTGATTTGCGGCAACGATCTTAATACGTACATCGAACACACGGTCGCCGGCATTGTCCCACGACACATCTATCCATTTGTCGGGATCGGTGCGAAACTGCCGGATGGCGTTGCAGTCATGGGTATGAATGGTCAGGCCCTGCCCCTTGTTGATGAATCCGAGAATCGGATCCCCTGGAATCGGCATGCAACACTGAGCGAATTGCACTGCCATTCCTTCGCTGCCGCGAATCGTGATGCTGCCCAGCTTATGCTCATGCGGCGTGGGATCCGCAAGCCGCAACAGCCGGCTCGCGACCACTACGTTCAACCGCTTACCTAAGCCGATGTCGGACAGCACCGCCTCGCGCGACTTACTTTTATCGCCACGCCATAATTGCTCCCAATGGCTCTCGTTAATTTCCTCGGGATCAACGCCCAGCCCCCGCAACGCCTGATTGAGCAATCGCTCGCCGAGCATGACCGATTCGTCAAAGCGTAGGGTTTTCAGATAATGACGAATATGCGAACGCGCCTTGCCGGTCACAACAAAATTCAGCCAGCCGGGATTCGGCGCTGCGTGCGCCGCCGTGACGATTTCGACGCGGTCGCCGCTCTTGAGCGGAACCCGTAACGGCGCCAACTCGTGATTGATCTTGACCGCGACGCAGCGATCACCGATATCAGTGTGTACCGCATAGGCAAAATCGACGGCGGTTGCGCCCTTCGGCAGTGATTTTATCTCACCGCGCGGGGTGAAAACATACACTTCATCCGGAAACAAATCGAACTTGACGTACTCCAGGAATTCCGTGGAATCACGACTCTGCGTCTGGATCTCCAACAATGATTGCAGCAACCGGTGGGTCCTCTTCTGCAATTCATTGAGCGAGCCATCACCGGATTTGTACAGCCAATGGGACGCAACCCCGGCTTCTGCAATGCGGTGCATATCTTGTGTGCGTATTTGAATTTCCATCGGCGTACCAAACGGACCGATCAAAGCCGTGTGCAATCCCTGATAGCCATTCGCTTTCGGAATGCCGATATAGTCTTTGAATTTCCCGGGAATCGGCTTATATAAATTATGCAACGCGCCCAGCGCAAGGTAACAAGACGGCAAGTCTTTTACGATCACCCGCAGCCCATAGATATCGAGCACCTCCGCGAAACTCAACGATTTCTCGATCATTTTTTTATAGATGCTATACAGATGCTTCTCGCGCCCATAGACACTGGCTTCGATGTTATACGCGGCCAGGCGCTCTTCGACAGTATGTTGAATTTTTGAAACCACTTCGCGTCGATTGCCCCGCGCCGCTTTAATCGCTTTGGTAAGCACGCGGTAACGAATTGGATAAAGATGGCGGAACGACAACTCTTGTAATTCTTGGTAGATATTGTTTAATCCCAATCGATTGGCGATCGGCCCGTAGATATCCAGCGTCTCCCGGGCAATGCGGGTCTGCTGCTCGCGGCTGACCGCATCCAACGTGCGCATGTTGTGCAGACGGTCCGCCAGCTTGATCAAGATCACGCGCACATCGCGCGCCATCGCCAGCAACATCTTGCGGAAATTTTCCGCTTGCGCATGTTGTTGCGATTCAAATTCGATTTTGGTAAGTTTCGACACGCCATCAACCAGGTCGCCAACGGATTTGCCGAAGGCGCGGGTGATCTCGCGCTGGGTCGTGCCGGTATCTTCTACGGTGTCGTGTAACAGTGCGGCCATCAACGCTTGCGGATCAAGATGCATATCGGCAAGGATTTTGGCAACGGCGACGGGGTGAGTGATGTAAGGTTCGCCGCTCTTGCGAAACTGGCCTTCGTGGGCAGCCTTGGCGAGTTCAAACGCAGCTTCGACCTGCGCGACATCCTCGGGCTTCAAATAGCTGGAGACCGCGTGAGACAGTTCTGCTACTTCAGCCATGACGTACGTCAATTATGAGGAACGCAATAATTTAGTTTGAAAGTTGGAAAATTCCAAAAAGTCTTGAGGCGGCCAGTCTAACAAAGCCATTTCATTGCGCTTAAAGTTGCGGCGCTGGCACGCGATTGAGTATTTCAATGCCCACTTTTCCAGCGGCGATTTCGCGCAATGCGATCACGCAGGGCTTATCTTTGTTCGCCTCTAATTGAGGCGTCGCGCCGATCGATAGTTGCCGCGCCCTCACCGTCGCCACTAACGTTAACTCGAAACGGTTGGGGATTCTCTTCAAACATTCGTCGACAGTAATTCTAGCCATTTGATTCTCGTTGTGTCAGATTCATTAACAACGGCTCGTGTGCCGCGAGTTGTCGCGCGATTTGCAAGCGTTGTGTGCGGATGATGCCGGATAGATCTTTCACGGCATCGGTGAAGTTATTGTTAATAATAACATAGTCAAATTCAACGACATGGCTGATGTCCTCTTTTGCGGCCGCGAGGCGGCGCTGAATTGTTTCCAGGGTATCCTGTTTGCGCCCTTCCAAGCGCGCGCGTAGGGCCTCAAGTGTCGGCGGCAAAATAAAAATACTAATGACGTTGGAAAAAATTTTGCGCAACTGCTGCGCGCCTTGCCAATCGATTTCCAAGACGACATCATGGCCCTCTTTGAGCGTAGCGTCGATCCAGCGCTGCGACGTGCCGTAGAAATTGCCGTAGACTTCCGCGCTTTCCAAAAACTCGCCGTTAGCCGCCATCTGCAAAAACTGCTCGCGATCAACAAAGTAATAGTCCTTGCCTTGAACCTCGCCGGGCCGCGGGCTGCGTGTCGTGTGAGACACGGAGAGCCGCACCAGACGGTCTTCTGCGAGCAATGCCGCAACTAAGCTGGATTTTCCTGCGCCCGACGGGGCGGCAACAATGAATAGGTTTCCGGTAATCATCGCATTAGGAATGATGAGTGCGGACATAGAACGATCGCGGTGAGCAAGCCGATCGTCGCCCATGTCCAGGCGTCACTCATTCAATATTTTGGATTTGCTCGCGCATTTGTTCGATTAACACTTTCATCTCGACGGATATCTTCGACACATCAGACGAAACGGATTTTGCGCCCAGGGTATTGGCCTCGCGATTCAATTCTTGCATCAAGAAATCGAGCCGCTTGCCTGCGGCGCCGCCCTTTCCCAGCACGCGACGCACTTCACTCAGATGCGCCTTGAGCCGCGACAGCTCTTCGTCTACATCAATCTTGCTGGCGAATAACACCACTTCCTGACGCAAACGATCGTCCTCCGGACTAGCGATCGCCTCGCGCAGCTTGGTCACCAATTTTTCTTCAAACGCGGCAACCAGCTTTGGAATAAGCGGTGTCGCTTCGGTCGCGAGGGCCTCCAGGCGAGCGCCACGCTCGAGCAAAATGGCTTTGAGCTTCTCGCCCTCGCGCGCGCGGCTGTGGCCTAGCTCCGCGAGCGCCTCGTTGAGCAAGGTCAGAGCGTCGTTGGCGATGCGCTCCACCGGCGGCGAATCTTGATCAAAAATTCCAGGGAAATTCAGGATATTTGAAACGGACAGCGGCACGCTGCCAGGCACCAGGGATTTGATGGATTCGTTGTATTTGAGCAGCTGCTGCAGTACGCCTTGGTTCAGCGGCAATCCCTTCGCCGCGCTAGGAATGGCTGTGAAGCCGAGTCGGCAATCAAATTTCCCGCGGGAGATTTTTTGATTGATTGCCTCACGCAGGCCCGTTTCCAGCGACCGCAACTCGTCCGGTAAGCGTAGCTGAACTTCCAAGTAGCGATGATTCACGGAACGCAACTCGAGATTGAGCTGACCGTAATCGTAGTCTTGGCTGCGGCTGGCAAAGCCGGTCATACTGTTAATGATCACTTCATCGAATCCTATAATAAATCTTAGAAAGCGTTGCTAAATACTCGTAATATATGGAGAATAGCCTACTTTTCAATGACCCGTATCATACCGTTATTTGAGCATGGTGCAACACGCTGAACTTGCATTGCCGGAAGGTTACCAATTGCCGGATTATCGCATTCTTCGCAGCCTTTCATCGGGTGGGTTCAGCACCGTCTATCTAGCGCAGGATGCACATGAAACCCAGGTAGCGATTAAAGAGTACTTGCCAAATGGCCTGGTGGTGCGTTCCGATGCTATGGAAGTACAGGCGAATTCACCCGAGAATGTCCCCCCGTTTCGCCACGGTATGAAGTGTTTTTTCGAGGAAGGACGGACCTTAGCGCAAATCAACCATCCGAATGTGGTTCGGGTTGAAAATTTCTTTCGCGCCAACGAGACCGTGTATTTGGTCATGCGCTATATGCGCGGCAGAACCCTGGATTTTCATATTCGCGCGAACAAGCGATATTTTACCGAAAGTTTTGTGCGCCGCTTGTTCTTGAGTCTACTCAACGGCCTGCGCGAAGTTCATACCCATAAGTTGTTGCATTTGGACATCAAGCCCGCCAATATATACGTCACTATGGACGCAACACCGGTACTGTTGGACTTTGGGTCGGCACGCATGACGCTCAACCATGACCGCCCGCAATTGGTACCGATGTACACCAGGGGCTTCGCCGCGCCCGAACAATATCGTGGCATGGTCGGCCTCGGCCCATGGACCGATATCTATTCCGTCGGCGCGACCATGTATGCATCACTCTCGGGCACCCCGCCGCAAAGTTCCGATATGCGCGAAAAAGAAGATCAGTTGCGGCCGGCGATTGAGGCCTGGCAGGGCCAATTTTCTGTGCAGTTGTTGAGCACAATCGATCAATGCTTACGCCTTGACCCATTACAGCGACCGCAAAGCGTTTACGCGCTGCAGAAAGCCTTGCTGGAACCGGGAGCCGAAGCGCCCAAGGCGAAGGTGGGTCTGCTAAATACGATTCGACGCGGCATTAACCGGCTAGGAGAGCGTTAATGCCGCTTCCGTTCGATATATTTCAGCAATCCTTGATTAGCGGCCGTAAGTCCAACCAAGACCGCGTCGGTTACGCCTACGCCAATGAGGCCGTGTTACTGGTCGTGGCGGACGGCATGGGCGGGCACTTAAATGGCGAAATCGCCGCCGAAATCGCGGTTCGTGTATTGATCGAGCGTTTCAATCGCGAAGCGCGTCTGGGGCTGAGCAATCCCGGGCAGTTCCTGCGCAGCGCCTTGGAAGCCGGGCACGAGGCCATCGGCAGCTACACCAGCAAGAACAACCTGGTCGATTTCCCACGCACGACTTGCGTCACCTGCATCGTTAAAAACGCTGTTGCCTACTGGTGCCACGCCGGCGATTCGCGCCTTTATTTGATCCGCAACGGCCGCGTGTACAAACGTACCCGCGATCATTCCCGGGTTCAGCGCATGATCGACGCGGGATTAATCAGCGAGCACCAAGCGCTCACCCATCCGGAACGCAACAAGATTTATAGTTGCCTCGGCGGTGACCAGTTGCCGACGATTTCGATTTCGGAAGGTACGCAACTTAATCCCAGCGATATCCTATTGTTGTGTAGCGACGGTTTTTGGGGCGCGCTCACGTCGGCGGAAATCGAAACCGGGGTGGCGGAAGACCCATTCGCCGTTGCGCTGCCCAAGTTAATCCAGAAATCGCTAGATATGGCCGGGGCCCATGGCGACAACCTATCGGTAGTTGGCCTGCAATGGCCCGGCGCCGTAGAGAAACTGGAATATATCGATTCCGCCGTCACCATGCCCGCAGATTTCCTAACCCAGCCCGTTGCGCGTTCCGATAGCCGCGCAAAAGTCGATGACATGAGCGATGCCGAAATCGAGCGTGCCATCATCGAAATTCAAAACGCCATCCAGAAATTCTCCAAATGACCTCAAGCGTTATCCAACGTCCCAGCGGGCGCCGTATCGACCAGCTGCGCAATATCCGCCTCACCCGCCGTTACACACGTCACGCCGAAGGATCGGTGTTAATCGAGTGCGGCGATACGAAGGTGATTTGCACCGCGAGCATCGACGAGAAGGTCCCGCCATTCTTAAAAGGCAAGGGCCAAGGCTGGCTTACCGCCGAATATGGCATGCTGCCGCGCGCGACCGGAACCCGTGTCGACCGCGAAGCAACGCGCGGTAAGCAAACCGGACGCACACAAGAAATTCAACGTCTCATCGGCCGTAGTTTGCGCGCCGTGATCGATCTGTCAAAAATCGGCGAGCGCACCATCCAAATCGATTGCGATGTCATTCAAGCCGATGGCGGTACACGTACGGCCAGTATTACCGGCGCCTATGTCGCCGTGGCCGATGCGATCGCCTACCTCCTGACAAAAAAGAATCTTGCGAAGTCGCCGCTTCGTGACCACGTCGCCGCGATTTCCGTCGGCGTTTATCGCGGCGCCGCCGTGCTCGATCTGGACTATCTGGAAGATTCCGATTGCGATACGGATATGAACGTGGTGATGACCGGTAGCGGCGGCTTTGTCGAAATACAAGGCACAGCAGAAGGCCAAGCTTTCACACAGGAACAAATGAATTCCATGCTTGCCCTGGCCAACAAGGGTATTCAGGAATTAGTCATGGCGCAGCGGGCGGCGCTCGACGCCCAGTGATCGCAAAACTGGTCATCGCCAGCGCCAATTCCGGCAAGCTGCGCGAAATACAGGCGATCCTCGCGCCGCTGCGTATTTCCATCGTTGGCCAAAATGAACTCGGCATCCGCGAGGCCGATGAACCCCATAGCACGTTTGTAGAAAACGCCTTGGCAAAAGCGCGCCACGCCAGCGCGCAGAGCGGATTGCCCGCGCTGGCGGATGACTCCGGAATTTGCGTCGATGCGCTCAATGGCGAGCCCGGTGTATATTCCGCCCGTTACGCCGGCGAACCGAAATCCGACACGCGCAATAATGAGAAACTCGTTCGCGCACTCACTGTTCAGACCAATCGCAACGCTCATTATTATTGCGTGATCGCGTTGCTGCGCCACGCCGATGACCCCGCGCCCATCCTTGCCGAAGGGGCATGGCGTGGCGAAATTGTGCTCAGCCCGCGCGGCATGAACGGCTTCGGTTACGATCCGTATTTTTTTCTGCCGGCGTTCGGCAAAACCAGCGCCGAACTCGAACCCTCGCAAAAGAACCGAATCAGCCATCGCGCCCAAGCGCTCGAGCATTTAATGCGGAAATTGCAACGGACACTTTAAGTTTATCGCCCTCTGCCGTGCTGCAAAGCAAACCTATGAAATTTAGTTCGCAACCCTCCAACAGCGCCAGCGTTGGCGTCGCTGCGTTGCCGCCGCTCGCGTTGTACATCCACATCCCCTGGTGCGTGCGAAAGTGTCCTTACTGCGATTTCAATTCCCACGAAGCTCGCGGGGAGGTTCGCGAAAGCACTTATGTTGACGCCCTGATCAACGATCTCGATTCCGCCCTTCCGCATATTTGGGGGCGTCCGGTACACACGATTTTCTTTGGCGGCGGCACACCGAGTTTGTTTTCGGCGGCGTCGTTGGATCGCTTGTTGAGCGAAGTCCGCGCCCGCGTCCCGCTAGCGCCAACCGCGGAGATCACGCTGGAAGCCAATCCCGGCACGTTCGAAGTGGAGAAATTTGCTGCCTACCGAAAGCTGGGCATTAACCGTCTGTCAATCGGGATCCAGAGTTTTAATCCAATCCATCTCAAAGCATTGGGTCGAATTCACGACGATGATGAGGCGCGCCGCGCCGTCGCCATCGCGCGCGATAATTTTGACAACTTCAATCTTGATCTCATGTACGCCCTGCCGCAGCAAACACTCGCGCAGGCGCTGGCCGACATCGATCAAGCCATTGACTTAGGTGCGCCGCATATTTCCGCCTACCACCTCACGCTCGAACCCAACACCTTATTCTACAAACATCCGCCGCCGTTACCCGACCATGACGCCAGCGCTGCCATGCAGGAGGCTATCGAAGGCAAACTACAGGCGGCCGGATACGATCATTACGAAACCGCAGCCTTCGCCAAGTCGGGCCGCGCGTGCAAACACAATCTGAATTACTGGCAGTTTGGCGATTACCTTGGCATCGGCGCCGGCGCCCACAGCAAACTGTCGTTCCGCGATCGCGTCGTGCGCGAGATGCGATATAAGCATCCCGAAACCTATTTACAGAAAGCGAAAAGCAGTGACGCGGTGCAAGAGCGTAAGGTGATCGGCGCAGCGGACTTACCGTTTGAATTCATGATGAACGCGCTGCGTCTGACCGACGGCGTAGCCCTCGCGCTTTTTTCCGAACGCACTGGGCTACCGATGAGCGTCGTGACCAAAACTCTTGCGCAGGCAGAAGAGAAACAACTCGTCACCCGTGATCACCTGCACCTCGCGCCGACGCAGAACGGGCAACGCTTCCTAAATGATTTATTGGAAATGTTTTTGCCGGATGAATGATTTTGCTCTCAATCGGGGATGCCTGCCGTTTTAACGGCATCGCCAAGAGCCAATGGCTCGAGGCTGGTGGCTAGCCCGGGGCTACCCAGTATCCAGGGGCTGGCCTAGAGCCATGCGGGTCCTGGCGTGGTATGTCAAGCGCTAACGAGGCTAGCCAGTTCGCGCGTTAATTGCCCGGCGCCGGTTTCTTTACACCCGGTGGCATTTTGACCCGACCATAACGGCGAGAAATCGCCGGAACCGCGCGCCTCCGCTTTCGCACGCAGCGGTGCGATCGCCGACGTGGCGAGGGGAAACGCCGGCGCCGCCGCGTTGATGGGCCCGAGGGTTTTCATCACGCCGTTCAAAATGCCACGGGCGGGCCGCCCGGTGAAAATATTGGTCAGTGCGGTGTGGCGCGCCGCCTCGCTTTTCAGCGCAGCGCGATGAATAGCGCTGATGGTCGCTTCCGGACAAAGCAAATAGGCCGTGCCAATTTGCACGGCGCTAGCACCCAGGGATAGCGCGGCGCGCACGCCCGCGGCGTCGGCGAAGCCACCCGCGGCGATGACGGGAATGTTCACGGCGCGGACGATTTGCGGCAGCAATGCCATCGAGCCTATTTGCGTCGTGAGATCGTCGGACAGAAAAATACCGCGATGCCCTCCGGCCTCCAATCCCTGCGCGATCACTGCATCGACGCCTTTATCTTCCAGCCACAACGCTTCCGCGACCGTCGTTGCCGAGGAAAAAATCTTCGCGCCGATTTTTTTCACCCGGTCGAGCAGGCGATCGGGCGGCAAGCCGAAATGAAAACTCACCACCCGCGGTTTGAATTCATCGAGCAGCGCAGCCATTTCGTCGTTGAAGGCGGCGCGCCCCGGGCCGGTTGGAATAGTCGCGTCATCGATGTCGAACTCCATATAAAATGGCGCCAGTTTCCGGCGCCAGGCCGCCTCCCGCGCGGCATTAAAAACGGGCGGCGTATGGCAAAAGAAGTTGACGTTGATGGGTTTATCTGTTTGGCTCGCGATCAGGCGCAGTTCATTGCGCATCCCCTTGGCGTCGAGCATGGCGCAGGGTAAAGAGCCGAGACCCCCCGCGTTCGACACCGCGATCGCCATGGTGCTCGCTTGCGCGCCGGCCATCGGCGCCTGGATGATGGGGAGATCGATGCCGAGCAGTTGTTGTAGTGTCATGGCTGAGTTCCTAATGAGATGTCATTCTGAGGCGCAACGCGACGCAGAATCTGCTGTTGGGTTTGCCGCGGAAAAAAGCAGATCCTTCACGGAGTTTACCCTCGAGCGCGGCGAAGGGTTCAGGATGACATAAATAAATAAGTGCGCCATCAGGCAATCACAGTGCGCCTCTCGGGCCATGCATCGGCGTGAGCCAATCTTCATCCGCTCCCTGGCGTGATGCCTTATAGTGGTTTAGTAAAGCCGAACACCCGTACCACCATGCGTTCGCGAAAATAAAAGCGGTGGGCGTCGGTGCGGTGCGTGCCGGAGTCGAGGTCGATGCTGTGACAGGCGCGCGCGCGCGCCTCGTCGGTCAAGCCGTCGAGCAAT
>JANMJR010000444.1:0-5491 GCA_031371465.1 Pseudomonadota bacterium | reverse complement strand
CGCCACGTTTTCGAGGGCTGCATGCGCTGCGCCGTTATCCCAATGGCGAGGAACGCTGCATCGCCTGCAAACTCTGCGAAGCGGTATGCCCGGCGCTGGCGATCACTATCGAGTCGGAACAGCGCGATGATGGCACACGCCACACCACGCGCTGCGACATCGATCTGACCAAGTGCATCTTCTGCGGCTATTGCGAAGAGTCTTGCCCAGTGGATGCCATCGTCGAAACCAGAATCCTCGAATACCACGGCGAGACGCGTGGCGACTTGGTCTACACCAAAGAAATGTTACTGGCCATCGGTGATCGCCACGAAGAACAAATCGCGAAAGATCGTGCGGAAGACGCGCCGTTTAGATAATGCATCGATTGCGAATGAAAACAGGCGTGGCCTGTACAAGCAATGGCCCGAGGCCACCCCGTACCAATGCGGCTCTCACGCTATTCATGGCGCCGATCGCCTATCCGGCGGCTGGCCTAGGGCCATGCGGCTCCCGGCAATATAATCTTTTAAGTTTGAACGTATAGTTATGACTCTGCATACGCTCTGCTTTTATTTTTTCTCGGCGATCCTCGTACTCGCCGCGCTACGCGTGATCACGGCGCGTAATCCCGTGCACGCCGCGCTGTCTCTCGTGCTTGCGTTCTTCACCGCTGCATGTTTGTGGATGATGTTGCAAGCGGAGTTTCTCGCCATCACCCTGGTGCTGGTTTACGTTGGCGCGGTGATGGTGTTGTTTTTATTTGTGGTGATGATGCTCGACATCAACATCGATCAATTGCGCGAAGGCTTCTGGAAATATTTTCCGCTTGGCCTTACGGTCGCGGTTCTGATGGTGATCGAAATGGGCATGGTGTTCGCCCACCAACGCTTTAGTTTAGAAAATCTGCCGACGCCCGCTTCAAGGCCCGCTGACTACAGCAATACGGCGGAGCTCGGCCGAGTGCTCTATACCGATTACGTCTATCCGTTCGAGATCGCCGCGGTGATTTTGTTGGTCGCGATCGTTGCCGCCATTGCGCTGACGCTGCGTCACCGCAAAGAAACCAAGTATCAAAACCCGTCAGAGCAAGTTCGCGTCAAGCGTGCCGATCGCATCCGCATCGTCAAGATGCCCAGCTCCAACGCGAGCCAAAAGCCATGATCTCGTTGTCCCACTATTTGATCCTCGGCGCGATTTTGTTTGCCATCAGCATCGTCGGCATTTTCTTGAACCGCAAAAACGTCATCATTTTGTTGATGGCCATCGAGTTGATGCTGCTGGCGGTGAACATGAATTTCATTGCCTTCTCCCATTATCTGAACGACATCGCCGGGCAAGTTTTCGTGTTTTTCATTCTCACGGTCGCCGCGGCGGAATCCGCCATCGGCCTGGCAATTCTGGTCGTGTTGTTTCGTAACATAAACACCATCAATGTCGATGATCTCGACCAGCTCAAGGGTTAAGCCCACGTGAAACCCTTACTCCTCATCATTCCCTTTGCGCCGCTGCTTGGCGCGATCATTGCCGGTTTTTTCGGCCGCGCGATCGGTCGCGCTGCTAGTCACCGCATCACCATTGCTCTCTTGATTGTGTCCTGCATCGCCTCTTTCATGGTGCTGCAGGATGTCATGAACGGCTATCGTTTCAACGGTAGCCTGTACACCTGGATGATCAGCGACGGGGTGCACTTTGAGGTGGGATTCTTGATCGACGCGTTATCCGCGATGATGATGGTCGTCGTCACCTTTGTTTCGCTCATGGTACATATCTACACCATCGGCTACATGGCCGAAGACCCAGGCTACTCGCGCTTCTTCAGCTACATCTCGCTGTTCACTTTCGCGATGTTGATGCTGGTGATGTCGAACAATTTCCTGCAATTGTTCTTCGGCTGGGAAGCGGTCGGCCTGGTTTCCTATTTGTTGATCGGATTTTGGTACACGCGGCCGACGGCGATTTACGCGAACCTTAAAGCCTTCATCGTCAATCGCGTCGGCGATTTCGGTTTCATTCTCGGTATCGGCTTAGTGCTCGCGTACTTCGGGTCGATGGATTATGCGGAAGTATTTAGCCGCGCGCCGACCATGGCGGGTAAGACCATCGAGTTGTTTCCTGGCGCCCCGTGGCTGGTAATGACGGTCATCTGCATTTTGCTGTTCATCGGCGCCATGGGTAAGTCGGCGCAATTTCCGCTGCACGTTTGGCTGCCGGATTCCATGGAAGGCCCGACGCCGATTTCCGCGCTGATCCACGCTGCGACGATGGTGACGGCAGGCATATTCATGGTCGCGCGCATGTCGCCGCTGTTCGAGATGTCCGATACGGCGTTGTCGTTTGTGTTGGTGATCGGCGCGATCACCGCGCTGTTCATGGGATTTCTGGGAATTGTGCAGAACGACATCAAGCGGGTCGTCGCCTACTCTACGTTGTCGCAACTCGGCTACATGACCGTCGCCCTCGGCGCGTCAGCTTATCAAGTGGCGATTTTCCATTTGATGACCCACGCGTTTTTTAAAGCGCTGTTGTTTCTCGCCGCCGGTTCGGTGATCATGGGCATGCACCACGATCAAGATATTCGCAACATGGGCGGTCTGCGTAAGTATATGAAAATCACTTGGATCACCTCGCTGGTCGGCTCACTCGCGCTGATCGGTACGCCGTTTCTTTCGGGCTTCTACTCGAAGGAGAGCATCATCGAGGCGGTGGCGTTGTCCGAGTTGCCCGGCGCCGGCTTCGCCCATTTCGCGGTGTTGGCCGGTGTATTCGTCACGGCGTTCTACTCATTCCGCATGTACTTCCTGGTGTTCCACGGCAAGGAACGCTTCCGCCATGGCCATCACGAAGATGATCATCACGGCCACGGCGGTACGCCACACGAGTCGCCGTGGGTGGTGAAAGGGCCGCTCATCGCGCTGGCGATTCCATCATTGGCCATCGGTTTTTTTGCCATCACCCCTTTGGAGTTCGGTGGATTCTTTGGCGAAGCGATCAAGATCGGGCCCGAACACAAAGCCATGGAAGAGATGGCGAAAGAGTTCCATGGTCCGGTTACGATGGCGATGCATTCCCTATCGACACTGCCGCTCTGGCTTGCTGCGTCAGGCGTAGTGCTGGCGTGGTTTTTTTACCTCAAGCGCCCTGATATTCCGGAGAAAATAAAATCCACATTTAGCGTTGTGCACCGCATGCTGGAAAACAAGTATGGATTCGATACCTTTAATGACTGGTTTTTCGCCGGTGGCGCGCGCGGTTTGGGCAAAGGCCTATGGCGCGTCGGCGATGTAGGCATTATCGACGGCATCGTCAACGGCAGCGCGAAACTAGTAGGCTGGATCGCGAGTTGGGTGCGTCGCTACCAAACCGGTTTCATTTATCACTACGCCTTTACGATGATTATCGGCGTATTCGGATTTCTCTCATTGTTTTGGTTTCACTATCTTAAAAATTAACAAGAATGGCGCAAGCGTTTCCTTATCTTAGCTGGGCCATTTGGTTGCCGATTGCGGTCGGGCTGATCGTGCTTGCCGTCGACGCCAAGCGCAACACCGAGGCGGCAAAATGGATTGCGCTGGTCGGCGCCATTGCCGGTTTTTTGATCACGCTCCCGTTGTATCAATACTTTAATCTCGATACCGGTGCGATGCAGTTTGAAGAGATGGCGCCGTGGATTCGCGGACTAAACATCAACTATCATCTCGGCGTTGACGGCATTTCGATTTGGTTCGTGTTGCTCAATAGCTTCATGACGATCTTGGTCGTGATCGCGGCATGGGTCGTAGTGGAAAAAAAGATAGCGCAATATCTCGCCGCGTTTTTGATCATGTCGGGCTTGATCAATGGTTCCTTCGTCGCCCTCGATGCGGTTTTATTTTACGTTTTTTTCGAGGCGACGCTGATCCCGATGTACCTCATCATCGGTATCTGGGGTGGGCCGAACCGAATCTACGCGGCGATCAAGTTTTTCCTCTACACCTTGCTCGGCTCGCTGCTGATGCTCGCCGCCTTCATTTACTTGTATTTTCAAGCGGGCCAGAGTTTCGAGATTCTGAAGTTCCACAAAACGATTTTGGCGCTGCAACCGCAGTTGCTGATCTTCATTGCGTTTTTCTTATCGTTCGCGGTGAAGGTCCCCATGTGGCCCGTACATACCTGGTTGCCCGATGCTCACGTCGAAGCGCCAACGGGCGGCTCGGTGATTTTAGCGGCCATTACCTTGAAGCTCGGCGCCTACGGTTTCCTGCGATTTAGTTTGCCCATCGTTCCGGACGCGAGCCACGTCGCCGCGCCTTATGTGATCGCGCTATCGCTGGTCGCCGTCGTGTACATCGGGTTGGTGGCGTTGGTGCAAGCGGATATGAAAAAACTCATCGCCTATTCGTCGATTGCCCACATGGGTTTTGTCACGCTGGGCATATTCATTTTCAACGTGCTCGGTGTCGAAGGCGCGTTGGTGCAAATGATTTCCCACGGTTTTATTTCCGCCGCCATGTTTCTGTGCGTCGGCGTGATGTACGACCGCGTGCATTCGCGCCAGATCGCCGACTACGGTGGTGTGGTGAACACCATGCCGATATTCGCGTCGTTCTTTATGCTCTTTGCGATGGCGAATTCTGGATTGCCGGGCACCAGCGGTTTTGTCGGCGAGTTCATGGTAATTCTGGGTGCGGTCAAGGTCAATTTTTGGTATGCCTTCCTCGCAGCGACCACGCTGATCTTCGGCGCGGCCTATACCCTGTGGATGTACAAGCGCGTGATATTTGGTCCCGTCGCCAATGATGAAGTGGCGAAACTAAAAGACATTGACGGGCGCGAGTTTGTTTTCCTCGCGCTGCTGGCCGTGGCCGTGTTGTTCATGGGGCTTTATCCGAGGCCTTTCACCGATGTCATGCACGCTTCCGTGACGGAATTGCTCAGTCACGTGGCGCAGAAAAAGTTCTAAATGACCACGCTCAATCTGTTTCCGGCCTACCCCGAGATTTTTCTGATCTGCGCGATTTGCGTGATCCTGGTGTTGGATTTGTTTGTCTCCGATTCCCGGCGCGTGGTCACCTATTTGCTCACGCAATTGACTTTGCTCGGCACGATTATGATTTTGAGCATGACCACGCAATCGGCCAGCACGCTCACCTTCCACGACATGTTCGTCGATGATTTCATGGCCGACACCTTGAAGATAATGTGTTGTTTTGTGTTGTCGGTATTGCTGGTGTTGAGCCGCCAGTATCTGCTGGTGCGCGGCCTATTCAGCGGCGAGTTTTTTATTCTGATTTTGTTCGGGCTGCTCGGCATGATGGTGATGATTTCCGCCCATCATTTCCTGACACTCTACCTCGGCCTGGAATTGCTGACCTTGTCATCCTACGCGCTGGTCGCGTTGGAGCGAGATTCCGCCCGGGCGACGGAAGCGGCGATGAAGTATTTCGTGCTCGGTGCGCTGGCGTCGGGATTATTGCTCTACGGCATGTCGATGTTGTACGGCGCGACCGGCGCCCTAGATATTGCGCAAGTC
>JANMJR010000408.1:0-3763 GCA_031371465.1 Pseudomonadota bacterium | reverse complement strand
AAATGTCGCGGGTGGGTAACGCTGCCAATGCGAGCCACTGACGCGCTGCTCCTCCACCGACCTGGCAGACGGCTGCTGCACAGAAAAAAGAGGAAGCAACAGCTATGCCAAAATGGATTGCTCACCGCGACATAGCCTTTTGCTTAGGCTCCAATTGATGGACGAAGGGAGGAATGAAACCGTTGAGGTTGCATGCTCCGGGTGCAATATCGGTGGCGCTCTTGCTGCCACATACCCATGTCATCCTGAGCTGCCTGTATCGGCGCTGCCGATACTGCCCACGGACCTTGAACCGGCTGCGCGGTCGCTCCTTTTTCCTGGTGGCCCGAGGCCAGCCCCTGGCAGCATTTGCTGGGTGGCCTCGGGCCATATCTATGCCATACAGGGAGGTTGGGACGGGGTAGCCCGAGGCTAGCCACTGGCCTACCGGGTGGCCTAGGGCCAGGGCCAGGGATTTTGTGGCGGTGGCCGACGATTGCCCTGTGGATAACGGGGGTTCATGGAAAGGCGCACAATTCGATTCCCAGTTGCGCTCGCCGCGTCGCTCTGCGCATTACAGAAGTTTCTCGATTCTAATCGGCAGGTCGCGAATGCGTTTGCCGGTTGCGTGATACACCGCGCTCGTGATGGCCGCGGCGGTTCCGACGTTGCCAAGCTCGCCGAGGCCCTTGACGCCGGCAGGGTTGACGAACGTATCGACCTCCGGCACCAGAATGACTTCTATTTGAGGCGCATCGGCGTTTATCGGAACCAGATACTCTGCGATATCGGTATTAACATAGCGAGCATGGCGCACGTCTATCTCCGTTTGCTCGTGTAGCGCCGAGCCGATACCCCAGATCAACCCGCCCATCAATTGACTGCGCGCGGTGCGCGGATTGACAATATGACCGGCGGCAAATGCGCCAACTAATCTTGGCACACGAATCTCCCGCGTACGCGCATTGATCCTGACTTCAACGAATTCGGCGCCGAACGCATACATCAGTTTCTCGCCCTTGGCGCCGCCGGTGATCGCGATCTTGCCGTTGTACAGACCCGCTACATCCTTTGCCGATTGACCCGGCCCGAACCATTCCGCGTATTCTTCTATTACCCCGCCGCCAGTTGCATCGAACACGGCAGCCAGGGGTTCTGATTTTCCATCGGGCGATACAATTTTGCCTTCCTTCAATTCAAGCTTGGTCGCGGGTTGACGCACGAGCGACCCTTGTGTCGTCGCGGCGGTAAAGAGTTTGGCGCGAATCGCTTGACAGGCCTTCATGATGACCGAACTGACGCTCGCAGCCGCATTAGAGCCGCCCGAAATGGGAGACGGCGGTAGCGCGCTATCGCCCATTTCGACTCGTACCGATTCCACCGCCAGCCCAAGCTCCCGCGCAGTGATTTGGGCGGCGATCGTATAGGTGCCAGTGCCGACGTCGTGCGCGGCGAGTTGCACCAACGCTTGTCCGTTGCGGTAAAGCTTGACCCGCACAGTCGCCGGCGGTATGTAAATCGGCGTAGCTTGTTCATCGCTATCTAGAGCTGAGTCATTAGCAACGCCGCCAGCCGCTCCATTAGTTTATCTTGCCAGGGTCGACGCAACCACTGCTCATAGCTAACCGGACGCGCGCGGCGCCAGTCCGCCTCGAATATAGCAATTTGTTGTTTTGCGAACCCGGCATCGAGCACATTAAGATTGGCCTCATCGTTGAGCCGGAATGAACGATTGTCGAAGTTGGTGGAACCCACAGACACGAACAGCGAATCCACCACCATCACTTTGCAGTGGTACATGGTCGGCGCGAACTCGGCGATTTGTACGCGCGCCTGCAGCAAATCGCCCCAGCCCGCCCGTGACGCTTTGCGCACAATTTCAGTGTCGATGTGCTCGCCCGGTGTGATGATGCGGATTTTCACTCCGCGCTTCGCGGCCGCTACGAGCGCGGCGGTGGTCAGCCGATCGGGCACAAAATACGAGCTTGATAAATGAATAGTATTGCGCGCCGACGTGATCGCCATCATATACATCAACTGCATACTCTCGCTGCCGCCGCTCGGGGAACTGCTAAACATTTGCGCGACCATATCGCCGCGCGGCTCAATGTGCGGAAAGTAAAGCTCATCGTGCAGAACCTTGCCCTGCGCCTTGATCCAGTTGTCCATGAACACGGCCTGCATTTGCGCAACGACCGGCCCCTCGACGCGAAAGTGCGTGTCGCGCCATTGCGAAAGATCGCGCGCGTCGCCTCGCCACTGGTCGGCAATGCCAACCCCACCGGTGAAACCGATACGGCCGTCAAGCACCAACACTTTGCGATGCGTGCGATTATTTAACCGCGCCAGATGACTCCAGTGCGGCTCATGATAACGCTCGATCGCCACGCCGGCGCGCTTCATCTCGTCAAGGTAGCGTTGCTCCATCTTCACACTGCCTATCCAATCGAGCAACACGTGCACCTTGACGCCGGCGCGGGCGCGCTCACTTAGGGCGTCGGCGAATTCCTTACCGATTGACTCCGACCAGTAGATATAAGTTTCGAAGGTGATCGTGCGTTCAGCCCCACGAATCGCCGTGAGCATCGCAGGGAAAATTTGGTCGCCGTTGATCAGCACCCTAACGCTGTTGCCGGTCAGCAGCGGCGGACCCAGTAGTGAACTCATTGAGCGCACGAATTGTGGATCGTCGATCGCATAGCGGACTTCGAGCTGCCGCTCGATCTTCTTCTCGCCCGTGGCAAAATTCATCACCAAAAGCGTGGCGAAAACAGTGACCACACTACTAGTCAGCGCGATCCAAAGCGGTTTACGTCTCATTGAGAGGGCCTGGTCATACGAACTGGCGCATTCGAAAGTCTGCGAAAAGAGCGTCGCACACGGATTGCGCAGGCGCAAAAATTATCGACACCGCGCGCCTAACTGCATACTGGGGCAGTCATCACTTAGCGGCGTCTGCCAGCCAAGGTGAAACCGTCGCGTTGACGCTCGCTCACCGCGGCATTCATGTCCACGCCGCAGCGTCCGATCCTAGTATCTGACAGATAGGTAGTACATCCATCGGCGGGGAAATTATAGTGAGTTAAGGGAGACGGGCAAAATTGCTTCACGGATGGCCGTCCATTAAGGGTTCGCAACGCTGCCCGGATAGGAATGAAAACCGAGACAACCATTCAGCGGATGCGCGAGACCCTTACCCTGACGCCGAATCATTCGGAAACTGACCCGATTTTGTCGCCCCCCTCCCCCCGCTTGCGTGTCAACGATAGACGTCTTCTGCGCGATGCCGCTTCCATTCGTTTTCAAAATGAACTGCATCGGCATCAGACCGCGGTGTCACACCAAGAACGATGCCGCCTTCTTTGATACCGGTCTCATAACGCTTGACGCGCTCTTCCGGTATGCCCCAACCGATCAATGCCCCCACGAGCCCACCGGTAAGCCCCCCTGCACCTGCTCCGGCGAGCGCCGCCGCGAGTGGGCCCGCCACGATGAGACCGAGGCCCGGTATCGCAATAGACGTGCCTACCGCTGCTAGGGCGGCCGCTATCGCACCGACCGTGCCGCCGATCGCGCCGCCGATTCCCGCGCCCTCGGCTGCTTTGGTGCCAAGCTCCGTAGTGGGCGCGGCGCCGTCACTGGGGAAGTAAGTTTTTCGTGTTTCATCGGACATCAATAAATTAACGTCATCGCGACCATAACCCCGCTGCGTGACGGAATCGTACGCACGCTCGGCGCTGTCACGGTCTCTAAATAAACCTGTGACCATTCTCGATTGGTTAGG
>JANMJR010000394.1:0-20200 GCA_031371465.1 Pseudomonadota bacterium | reverse complement strand
GCAGTGAGGCTTGGCCGATCCAACTAGGCCGGAAGGAAGGTTTTTTCGCCACCCCGTTACGGGGCCGGGGTTAGCAGGCTCGTCGTAGGCGATGGGTTGGCATCGTGCGTCCTAGCGCTAGGTTTTTGCTTTGCGACCCGGCGCCGCGGGCGGAATATAGCCCGATACCCGGCACAGCATCGCCTCGATCGGCTTGCCTTCTTTAAATCGGATTGAGCGGCACACGATCACATCGCCTTTGGCCGACAGTTCGGATACGCTTAAGCGCACCTTGGCGAGCGAGATTCCCGTTGCGGTTGCAATCTCCGAATCGAGCCGTTCACCGTTGAGTTTCAGGTACTGCAAGATGTCTTGCATCTGAACATAATCCTTGTTATCGCGTCGTGCGGGCGCTTAAGTGTGTGGGGCGCATATGTTACTCCGAATAGCCGATGAACATCGCACTTCCGCAGTGCTATCGTAGAAAATGATTCGGGCAGACGCAAAATCGACAACAATCAAAGTGGCGTGGAAACGGCCACGGGTCCCACGGGTGCGCCGGTTGTGGGCTCCATTCTGCCGTTGCGGTACGCAACTGAAATCAAGACTAATAGTCACTTAACAAGGCAATGATCATACAATTTAACATATTGTTTTGTAGTTATATTATCACTTCGCAGCGGCGAAGTCACGCCGTCGCGATCGCACCACAAGACCGAATTGCTTTATTGCTTCAAACACCTTGGATAGAGCGAACAACCTGTGCCTTAGTCGGCGGGGATCGAACGCCACTACCTGTAATCGTCCTCGCGCTGGTGCTTGATAATCGTCCTCGCGCTGGTGCTTGATGGCGAGAATCAAGACGGTATGACTGGCGAGATACCCGCTCGCATCGAAATTGATAACAAGCTCTCTTAGGCCAGCGTGATTTTCAACGAGACGACCCATTAGCGGCGTATTCTTGAACGATAAAAAAGCGTCCCGGATGGCCGCAACCCCACGCTCGGCGGGGAGTTCATCTTTGTCCAGAAGCAAGCGATGAAGTCCTGCAATGTCTGTCGGCATTTACGGCTCGGCGATTTCGCTGCTGGGCGGGCGCTTATCGGCCGTCGATCAGGCCGAGTAACATTCCTTCGACGCGATCGAATTCATGGGATTTGTCCAGTACCGCGTGGGCGCCGTGGCGCAGGAAGATTTCGCGATATTGTGGTTCGGCGTAGTTGGTTAACACGATAACTTTCGCGGCGATCTTGGATTGGTTGATAAATCGCATCACGTCCAACCCATTGCTGCCACGCAGCTTGATGTCCAACAGCACCACGTCCGGCGCCCCCGCGCGGATGGCGTCGATGGCAGTCGCGGCGTCCTCATACTCGCCGATCAGTTCGACACCCTCGATGGTTCGTACCGATGCGGCAACCCGTTCGCGTACCGCAAGCGAATCTTCGACCAATATTACTTTGAGATTAGGCACGATGGTCGGCACTCAAGACAACGGGGAGTAAGCGCATTCGCATAGGATTAGGCCCGCAACAACAAATTTGCGGTGGAAGATGACTGGAAAATGGTTTGTACCGCGACATTTGGATATCCTCTCATTCTGTGCAAAATCCTGCCATCGGAACGTTCTGATCATTTTGTAGGAAAAATCCGACGCCATCACCTGCGTTGCATTCGCATGCAACCGCAGTCGTTAGCCGATCAATCCATGTTGTAGCGCATAACGGCTGAAATCAACAGTGGCGATGATCTTGGACAGCCGTGTTTTTTGGGTGCGAAGCCGTCGCATAATTCGCGGGCGGTTGCTGTTTTAGGGATTGATTTGACCTAAATCAATAGTCACTCTGGTAGCCGGGCTATGGTGAATTCGCAGCACGATGTCAGCGTGTGATAAGGAGCCATAACGTGAAGCAAAATGACAATAGAGCAACGATCCTGAGCTTGATGTTCGGATGGGTGGCGACGCTGGGAATATTACTTGGGGCGTCGTTTGTACTCACCCTTATCGTCAATGATGCGGCGGCAGAATCAGTGCCGGGCAGCTATCACGTAGTCGGCGACCGGGTGGATCGCGCCACCTATCTCGGCTGGAAGGTATTCCATACCACCTGTTATACCTGCCATGGCGTCGACGCCGTCGGTACCGATGTGGCGCCGAGCTTGGTCGAGCGGGTCAAGTTATTGTCGCCGCGGGAATTCGCCTTCAAGGTACTGACTCGCTATCGCATTGTCGTGCCCTCGTCCGAAGCAGGTGGCGATGATCAAAGCGCCGTGCGCGAGGCCATTATCGAGGAGGTGGTGAAACAGGAGCGAGGCAAGAAAGGCCAAATTTTAATGCCGCGCTGGGAAAACAATCGCGGCGTGAAGCCGCACGTGCTTGATCTTTACGCCTATTTGTCGGCCCGCGCCGATGGCGCATTGGGTCCGGGTCGTCCCAAACACCTAAAGCAGAAGTAAATGGCCCACCTCTTCATTTAGAGCAGAGCGCGAAACACTAATGCGGTCACGGGAAAAACCACGACGCAGTGAGATTCCATGGCGCCCGGCTGAAAGCCTTATGGGTATTGCTTCTTGAGGCATATGTGGCCGGGCGCCGGTATCGGGGGGCTGGCCTAAAGTCATGCGCATTCTGGCATGGTGGTCAAAAAATACGCGAGCTGGTTTCGCGAACACAATCGACGAAATACTCGACGCGGCCCTCCTTGTTTTGGTCCACCAGCCCGTGAATATCGGTTTCAAAGCCAGGAAACACCGCGTTGAATTGGCGCGCGAACTGCAGATACTTGACAATCACCGAGTTGACGCGTTCTCCCGGAATCAACAATGGAATACCGGGTGGATAGGGCGTCAGCAGAATGCTGGTCACGCGGCCGTTGAGCTCATCGATCGGCACGCGGTCGACTTCGCGATGGGCGAGCTTCGCGAAGGCATCCGCCGGGCGCATCGCTGGTTCCATCGGCGAGATGTACATTTCCGTGGTGAGGCGAGCGATATCGTTGTCGCCATAAGCCGCGTGAATGCGTGCGCATAAATCTTTCAATCCGACTTTTTCATATTGCGGGAACGCAGCGACGAATTCCGGCATGACGCGCCACAACGGTTGGTTGGTATCGTGATCGACTTTGAATTGGTGCAACTCGGTGACGAGCGTATTCCAGCGGCCCTTGGTGATGCCGATAGTGAACATCACAAAGAACGAATAGAGCCCAGTTTTCTCCACCACCACGCCGTGTTCGGCCAAATATTTTGTAACCACCGCGGCGGGAATCCCGGTGTCTGCAAAGCTGCCGTCGACATCCAATCCCGGTGTGATAATCGTCGCCTTGATCGGGTCGAGCATGTTGAAACCCTCCACTACATTGCCGAAGCCATGCCAACTTTCGCCGGGATGCAGCATCCAGTCGTCGCGATGGCCAATGCCCTCGGCCGCGAGTTTTTCCGGGCCCCAGACTTTGAACCACCAGGAGTCGCCGTATTCCTCGTCAACCTGGCGCATGGCGCGGCGAAAATCCAGTGCTTCGGTAATCGATTCTTCGACCAAGGCGGTGCCGCCAGGCGGTTCCATCATCGCGGCGGCCACATCACAGGAGGCGATGATAGCGTATTGCGGCGAAGTGGAAACGTGCATGAGATACGCCTCGTTGAAAATGTGGCGATCGAGCTGACGGGAGTGGCTTTCTTGCACCAGAATCTGCGAGGCTTGCGACAGTCCCGCGAGCATTTTGTGGGTAGATTGGGTAGCGAAAACCATGGCGTCTTGGGAGCGCGGTCGATCCTTGCCAATGGCGTGCATGCCCGTATAAAACTCATGAAAAACCGCGTGGGGTAGCCACGCCTCGTCAAACAATAGGGTATCGATGGAATCGCCGAGCAACGATTTAATGCGATCGACGTTGTAGAGCACGCCGTCGTAAGTGCTTTGAGTCAACGTCAATATGCGCGGCTTGATTTTCAGATTGGCGGCGAACGGATTGGCGTCGATGCGGCGCTGGATATTTTCCGGGTGAAATTCGGTCTCCGGAATCGGGCCGATGATGCCGTAGTGATTGCGCGTCGGCGGCAGGAAAATTGGGATCGCACCGGTCATGGTGATCGCATGCAAAATCGATTTGTGGCAATTGCGATCGACGATGACGATATCGTTCGGCGCGACGGTGGCGTGCCAAACGATTTTGTTCGAGGTCGACGTACCGTTGGTGACAAAGAACAAATGATCGGCGCCGAAAATGCGCGCCGCATTGTGTTCCGATGCGGCGACCGGACCCGAGTGATCAAGCAGTTGACCGAGCTCGTCGACGGAATTACAAACGTCGGCGCGCAGCATGTTTTCGCCAAAGAATTGATGGAACATTTGCCCCACGGGGCTTTTTAGAAAGGCCACGCCGCCGCTGTGGCCAGGGCAATGCCACGAATAACTGCCATCTTGCGCGTAATTGGTGAGCGCTTTGAAGAACGGCGGCGCAAGACTTTTTAGATAACTGCGCGCTTCGCGGATGACATAGCGCGCGACGAATTCCGGCGTGTCCTCGAACATGTGAATGAAACCATGCAACTCGCGCAGCACATCGTTCGGTAAATGCCGCGTGGTGCGAGTTTCGCCAAACAGAAAAATCGGCACATCGGCATTGCGCCAACGAATTTCCTCAACGAAGCGGCGAATAGCTTTCACCGCGTCGGTGCCCGAGCCGTTCGATTCAAACTCTTCGTCATCGACCGACAATACAAAGCCCGAGGCCCGGCTCGCCTGCTGCGCGAACATCGCGGTATCGCGAAAACTCGTGACGCCCAACACTTCCGTACCTTCTTTCTCGATCGCTTGGGCGAGGGCGCGAATGCCCAGTCCGCTGGCGTTATCGGAACGGAAATCTTCGTCGATGATGACGATGGGAAAATTAAATCGCAAAGCGTTCTCCTGGAGGTGAATCATGCCGCATAAAGGAGGAAGTCTAACAGGCTGGCGTCCAAAAGCAGTGGCTCATGGAGCGACGAAAAAATTTTGTGTGGATTCGATTTCAGCGCTTACAGCCAACCCATTGCGCCGACGATTCCGCCCACTGCGATCAACCACAACAAATGAATTCGCGTTTGCCATACCGCGATGGCTGACGCGATGGTCAAAAACACGTGATGCCATCCCGGCGTTTGCGCGGAGAGTATCCATCCCGTTGCAACCAGTAATGCGATGACAATCGGCGCCATGCCGGAACGAAACGCGCGCAATGCGAGTTGCTCGCGGCGCGCATGGCCCCAGCGCGCGGCGGCGAGGGCGAGGGTGGTGGAGGGCAACATGATGCCGAGCAGCGTGGTCGCGGCGCCGAGCAGTCCGGCGGCTTGATAGCCCATGACTGCAACGAACATAATATTTGGCCCCGGCGCGGCTTGGGCAATGGCGATGGAGGCGTTGAATTGCGGATCGCTGAGCAGGCTCATGCGATCGACCAATACGCGGTGCATGTCCGGCGCGACGGTGATGGCGCCGCCGATGGAAAGCAGCGAGAACAATAGAAAATGCCCGAATAGCGCGAGCCAATCTACGCTGATCATGGCGATGATTTGAATGTGCGAATTCTAATCGCGGCGTAGCAACATGCCACCACGCCGAGTCCCAGCAGTACCCAGACCAACGGCCAGCGCAGTAGCGCGACCAAGCCAAAGGTGACGGTCGCGATCAGCGCACAGAAGGGTATTCCCATGGGATTGCGCTTCAAGGTGGGAACGAGTTTGAGTGCGCTGCCGATAATCAACCCCGCCGACACCGCGCCCATGCCCTTGAGCGCGCCGGCGACCATCGGGTTGCCGGCAAATTCGGTATACAGCGCGGTGATGATCAGCACGATGACCAGCGGCGCCGTCATCATGCCGGCGAGGGCGCTAAATGCGCCGCGCCAGCCGAAGAAACGATCGCCGACCATTAGCGCGACGTTACAAACGTTGGGCCCCGGCAACACCTGGCCGAGCGCGAGAATTTCGACGAATTGCTCTTTCGACAGCCAGCGCTTTTGTTCGCACAACACGCGTTGCGCGATCGGGAGTACGCCGCCAAAGCCTTGCAACGCCATGCGCGTAAACGTGACAAACAGGTCTTTGTTCGAGGTGGGAACCGTTAGCGATGAGTCGTCGGCCATGTTATCGGTTCACGCTTCCAGTTCCGGGTAACAGCGAAATACGCCACTCTCATTGAATGGAATGCGTCGCGGTGAATTGAGGTAGGCGGCCACCGCTGGCCGATCGGCCGCGCGATCATGTAGCGCGACCAGATGGGGATATTTTTGCTCCGAACGTTTCATGGTTTTTGGGAACGCATAGCGTAGTCCGGCGATGATTTGGAAAAGCGAAAGATCGACGTAGGTCAATGAACGGCCGATGCTATAACCTGTTTTCCCATTTGCGCTGAGGACGTTCTCGAAATAGCGGAGATATTTGGGAACGCGTTCTGCCAAGAAATGTTTGGTGCGGCGCTTCGCCTCCGGCAATTGATCGCGGTAGTAAAGATTGCTGGCGATGGGATGATGGGTATCATGCGCCTCGTCGACAAAGTCGGCAATGGTCAATTGCAACTGGTGCGCCCACAGCCGACCCACCTCGGAATTTGGCGCCAAGCGATGGCGTGGTCCGAGGTATTGCAAAATATTCGACGTCTGCGCAATGAGCAGTCTGCCGCTGCGCAAAAATGGCGGTGCGAAGGGTGGGTGTTTGAGGTTTTTGCCGGCAAGCAACGGCATCATGGCAGCAACGCCCATGCCAGGGCCGGACTCCCGCGCAACGTCGATGTAATCCGCCGCGGATGCTTCCAGCGCGAGGCGCACGAATTCGCCGCGCCCCTGAATCGATGGCCAGTAGTAAAATTTATAATCCATGATGCACTCCCATATTTTGAAGCCAAAGCGGCGCTTGACCGGCGCCTCCCCCTTTCCTAAAGGGGGATTAAGGGGGATTTAGCTGCGCATAAAATTCCGATGTCGCAGGGTCAGAGCGCCTAAATCCCTGGCCCTAGGCCAGTGGCTAGCCTGGGGCTACCCCGTCCTGGCCTCCCTTTATGGCATAAATGCAATTGCTGCCACGAGAAAAAGGCAGGGGCAAGTGCGAAACAAAACAGGCCGCGGTCGCGGCCTGTTTCTTGTTACTCGACCTAGCAAACGATCAGCCCGCGACGACCTTCGGCTTTTGCATGTTACGCCGCAGCGGCGACGGATTCTTCGCATAGGCGTGATGCGCCGCGACTTCGGCTTGGCCGACTTCAATCGGCATGCCCAGATCGGCGAGCAGTGATTCCAAGGCCGACAAGCAGAGCAACACATTCTCGGGTTTGCACGAATAGCCCATTAAACCAAAACGCCAAATCTTGCCCGCGAGCGGGCCGAGTCCGGCGCCGATCTCTAAGTTATATTCTGTCAACAACGTGCGACGCACCAACGCTTCATCGATCCCCGTTGGGCAATATACGGCGTTCATCTGCGGCAGCCGGTGGCCTTCTTTGACCAGATATTTCAGGCCCAATGCTTCCAAGCCGGCCTTCAATGCGAGGTGGTGGCGCATGTGGCGCGCCCAGGAATTTTCCAGACCTTCCTCACGCAATACCAGTAACGATTCGTGCAGCGCGAACAAGGAATTGGTCGGCGCGGTGTGATGGTAGGTTCGCGTTGTGTCGCCCCAATACCCGAGCAGCAAACTCAAATCCATGAACCAGCTTTGGCCTTTCGCCTTGCGCGCTTTCACCTTCTCGATCACGCGAGTGTTAAAGCTGACCGGCGCTAAGCCCGGGGTGCAGGACAAGCATTTTTGGCTCGCGGAATACACTGCGTCGATGCCCCATTCGTCCACCCGAACCGGCGTTCCTGCCAGCGATGTCACCGCATCCATAATCACCAAGCAGCCGTGTTTGTGGGCGATTTCGGAAATCGTTTTCGCATCGGATTCACAGCCAGTGGAGGTTTCCGCATGAACAAAAGCGACGATTTTCGCGTCCGGGTTTTTCTTCAGCGCGTCCTCGATTTTGTTTGGGTCGACCGGCGCGCCCCATTCGTCGTCAACGACGATGGCCTTACCGCCGGTGCGCTCGACGTTCTCGATCATGCGGCCGCCGAACACGCCATTGCGACCGACGACAACTTTATCGCCGGGCTCGACCAAATTGACGAAGCACATTTCCATGCCCACCGAACCGGGACCGGAAACGGGGAAGGTCAACATGTTGTTGGTCTGAAAGGTATAGCGCAGCAGCGATTTCAGCTCTTCCATCATTTCGACAAACACTGGATCGAGATAGCCGATGGCCGGCACCGACATAGCGGCGAGTACGCGCGGATTGATCTCCGACGGACCCGGGCCCATCAGCGTGCGTTGCGGCGGATGGAACGAGTTGATCTTTTTACTCGGCAGGAATTTATTTTGCATGGAGGCGCTCGACAACAATAAAACCGCGATTATAGCAAATGCCGCATTCCCGAGCGCGTGGGCGAATTGCGCGGTGCGGACCGGCTTACGACTGTATTTTAGCGGTCTGCCACGAGCTAATAGGAGCGCGGCGTTTGCGGCATGCCGGCTTGGAAGCCAAGCTGAGCGCGGCCCGTGGCAAGGCGAGTTTTTTCTGCTGCGGCGGCGCTTTGATTGTTAGTGCCCGGCACTCTGACGAGAAATTTTGTGAATTTGAAGTTTATCGGGTTGCGGGCCACCAGACCGCCCGCTTCACCGGGGCCTCGAGCGCCGCATGCAACTCGCGGTCGTAGTCGTACACATCGCGTGCGAAGCGCAAGGCGCCCGAGGCGCCAACGCTCGCCGTAAAATAAACGATCGCAACAGGTAGGGGTGGATCGATTGGCACGGTGCGTGTCTTGCCGGCGCGGATCGTCTGGTCAATTCGCTCCCGCGTCCATGTGGCCGGGTCGAGCAACAAGTTCGCCAGATCGAGGGCGTGTTCGACTCGGATACAGCCGGAACTGAACACCCGTTGGTCTGCGGCGAACAGGTCGCGCCGCGGCGTATCGTGCAGAAAAATGGCGTACGGATTGTCCATAATGAATTTGACCGAACCGAGCGCATTGTCGCGCCCGGCGGGCTGAGTGAGGCGAAAGTCGGACAATGCCGCTGTCGTCCAATCGATCTCGGCCGCGTTTACGCTGCGACCGGAATTGCGTTCAACGGCGATCAGTCCGCGTTTCTCAAGATAGTTCGGATCGGCTTTTAACATCGGCGCGATATCCTCGCTGAGGATAGTGGGTGGCACTGTCCAGGTCGGGTTGAGGGCGACAAAGGTGATGTGGCTACGAAACGCCGGCGTCTTGCGCGCGGCCTTGCCGATTTGCACGCGCGTCTCCCACTCGAGCACGCCGTTGCGGATGAGGTAGGCCTTGTAGGCGGGCAGGTTGACGAGTAGGAACGTCTGCCCCAGCCCACCCAATACCCAACGCGCGCGTTCCAAATTGATGCGAATCTGCTCAACGCGCGCTTCGGCGCTGACATTCATGGCGTCCAGCGTGGTTTTACCGATGATGGCGTCGGTCTGCAGGCGGTGTTGTAACTGGAAAGCTTTGACCGCGACAACGAGGGCGTCGTCGTAGCGGGTTGATGACGACTCGGTAGCGTCGCCAGACCATTCGCCGGTCTTGCTCAGACGTAAGCGAACGCCGGGTACGCGCGCATCCTCAGCGCCCGGCTTAATGGGCGGGCCGATTTCTACGCTCGGCCACCCGCCCGCCGCGGCGAGGTTGCGGTAGCGTTCCAGCGCCTGGCGCAGTCCCGTATAGACGAAGTGTTGCGGACGCTGTTGGTCGATGACTTGTTCGAGCGACGGCGCGGCGCGCGCCTGATCGAGTAACGCGTCGAGCGTCGCGGCGTCCAACCGCGCGGGGTGATTCCACAGTCGATTGAGGTGCGCCGGATTCACCTTGCCGTAACGCAGGTGAGCGATCAGGCGAATGATGGCATCGCTCGCGATCAAGTCGGTCACCACCGCGTCGTTGGCCGCCGCCGCTGCGTCGAGCGCGTCGAGGTGATAGTCGGCCGGGCGCAAACCATCGCCCTGCGTCGCGCGAATAACGCGGCGCAATTCGTCGATGGCGCCCGGTCGCGACCACGCGAGCGTCATCGCGCCGCGTTCGTAGAAGGCGACAATGGCGGCACTGTTGGTCAACGTTGCCTTGCCGACTTTAGCGGAGGCTGTACCGCGCAGTGTTTCGACGAGGGTTTTTAGCTGCAGATCAGCGGCAGTTTCGGCCATCGCCGCCGACGTCAGGAAAAACAGCAGGGGTAGCAGCCGCAAAACCGTATGGAATGCGATAGGCGCTCCAGTCGTGCGGTGCATATTTTTTTGACCTAATCCATTGGCGACGATAACGCTGAAGCCTACTGGAGTTGGCAAGGCTCTCGAGCTCAGGCTAAACCGTGAGCGCTACTTCGCGCGATTGCGAATTGCCGTCAACGTCGTGCGTGTCGTAATCGCTTCCGGATCGAGCTTCACTTCAATCACAGCCGGTCGCCCTGTCGCTTGCGCGCGCTCGAATGCCGGCGCAAATTGTTGCGTCGCCTCGACTGTTTCGCCGTGGGCGCCATAGGCCCGCGCCAGCGCCGCGAAATCCGGATTCTGCAAAGCGGTGCCGTGGATGCGCGCCGGATAGTCGCGTTCTTGGTGCATGCGAATCGTGCCGTACATACTGTTGTTGACGACCACAAAAATAACGTTAACGCCGTATTGCATCGCCGTCGCCAACTCTTGCCCCGTCATCAAAAAATCGCCGTCGCCGGAAAACGTCACGACGGTTTTATGCGGACTGACCAACTTCGCGGCGATGCCCGACGGCACGCCATAGCCCATCGCGCCATTGGTCGGCGCGAGTTGGGTGCGCGGTTGGCGCAGCGGATAGAAGCGATGCAGCCATTGTGCGAAATTTCCTGCGCCGTTGGTAACGATGCTATTGGCCGGTAGTTTTTCTTTCAGCCATAACATGATTTGACCCATGTCCACCGCGCCCGGACAGGGACCTGGAATAATGTTGGCGAGATAATCGTCGTGCGCCGATTTGGTCCATGCGCTCCAGCGGCTGCCGTCGATTTTCGGCATCGCGCGCAACAGGCCGGTGAACGGTAACAGGCTCGAGTTGATAAGCAAGTCCGCCTGATAGATTTTTCCTAGTTCGTCGGTGCCGGGATGAATGTGGACGAACTTCTGTTTCGGCCGCGGCAGGTCGAACAGCGTGTAACCATTGGTCGTCATTTCATCGAGACGGCAACCGACGACGATGATCAAATCCGATTCTTTGATACGCTGCGCGAGTTTGGGATTGATGCCGATCCCGACATCGCCGGCATAATTTGCGTGCATGTTGTCGAATAAATCGTGACGGCGAAATGCGCAACCGACCGGAATATTTGCGTTTTCAGCGAAACCCTGAATCGCGCCGCAGGCGTCAGGGGTCCAGCCACCGCCGCCGAGCAACATGAATGGGCGCTGTGCTTCCTTTAGCATTTCACGCAGTTGATCCAACTGACCCAGGCCGGGATAGGAATAAATCGCCTTGTAGCGCGGCGCATCCGCGACATCGGCCTCGGTCACCAACATGTCCTCCGGCAACGCCAATACGACGGGCCCGGGCCGCCCCGATGTTGCAAGATGAAACGCGTGACTCAAATATTCCGGAATGCGATTGGCGCGATCGATCTGGGCGACCCACTTGCTCATCTGGCCGAACATGCGGCGATAGTCGATCTCTTGAAATGCTTCGCGCTCGACGAAATCGCCGGGCACTTGGCCGATGAACAATATCATCGGTGAGGAATCTTGATAAGCCGTGTGTACGCCGATGCTGGCGTTGGTCGCGCCGGGGCCGCGCGTGACGAAACAAATGCCCGGCCGCCCGGTTAACTTTCCGTAGGCTTCCGCCATGAACGACGCACCGCCCTCTTGGCGACAAACGATGAGTTTGAGTTGTTCGCGCACGTCGTACATCGCGTCGAGCACTGCGAGATAACTTTCGCCCGGCACGCAAAACGCTATATCCACACCGTGACCACGCAAACCATCCACTAAAATTTTTCCGCCGCTACGCATATGTCGATCCTTGAATAATTTTAGAACATCGAAAAAATGCTAACAGAAAAATCCCATATGCAATTTAAATGCGCTTCTATTTAATGACATACTTCAGGATTTAAGCGCGCCCAAGTTCCCGAACCATGATGTTGCGTTGAATCTCGCTAGTGCCTTCGTAAATCTGCAACACCTTCGCGTCGCGAAACAATTTCTCCGCCGGATACTCAGTGCTGTAGCCCATGCCGCCGAAAATTTGCACCGTCTCGGTCGCCGCCCACATGGCGCTATCGGCCGCGAAGGCCTTCGCGTAGGCTGCTTTCAGGGTATTGCGTTCGCCTTGGTCGCACACCCACGCTGCCTGGTAAGCCAATAGTCGCGCGGCTTCCAGCCGCATGCCCATGTCGGCGATCTTGTGGCCGATGGCTTGATGCTCGATGATGGGCTTGCCCATGGTCTTGCGTGCGCTGGCATATTTGAGCGATTCGTCGAGGCAGCGTTGCAGCAAGCCGACGGCGGATACGGCGACCATCGGCCGTGAACGATCGAACACTTTCATCGCGACATTAAAACCTTGGCCTTCGTTGCCGAGCATTGCCGACCCGTGCACAAGGACGTTGTCGAAAAACACTTCCGCTGCCGGTGCGGCCCGTTGCCCCATTTTGCCCAGTGGCTTGCCAACGCTCACGCCAGGCGCGTCGCGCTCGACCAGAAATGCGGTTACGCCGCGCCCGCCGGCGTCCGGATCAGTCTTCGCGAACACAATGAAAAAGCTCGCGAGTGGCGCGTTGCTGATCCATATCTTACCGCCGTTGATAATGTATTCATCGCCGCGTTTGGTGGCGCGGGTTAGCATAGCGGCCACGTCCGAGCCCGCGCTCGGCTCCGTCGCACAATAGGCGCCGAACTCGCCGTTCACTAAGCGAGAAAAATATTTCCGTTGCTGTTCAGCGTTCGCGCCGCACAACAATGCATCGATCACGACGCTGTTGAGCGTCAACATGCCGGCGATCCCGGCGCAACCCCAGGCGAATTGCTCCGCGACAAGGCATACATCGAAACATCCCAAGCCCGCGCCACCGAAATGCGTTGGCACGGCCAAGTTCAACAGGCCGACTTCCAACGCTTTAGTTTGAATTTCGATCGGATAGCGAACCTCGCGATCACACTCGACGGCGCGCGGCAGGATTTCTTTTTCTGCGAACTGCCGCGCCAAATTTTGGATGAGTTTTTGATCGGGCGTGAGGGAAAAATTCATGTTCGCGAAGCTGTTTCATAGTCGAGGCGTGATTATCGCATGAAGCTTTACTTGGACTTGAAATCAAAATTGGCATTGCCCCGAGCCGCATGGCGGTTGCCCCGTGGCGATGCATGGCCGGGGAGCCGCGCTGGGATTGCCTCTCCAAGCATCCTCCGCCATTGTAGCCCTAGTGTAGTGTTGCATTCTGTTTAGAACTTAAGCGGCTGTTCGCGCGACTGACCTTTTGTAGGATGTCGCGCGCACTCTTGGTCCAAATGAACGGCTTGGGGTTGGTATTGTGGTGAGTGATGTATTCGTTGATTGCTTTGATCAACTCGGGCACGCTGGTGAATACGCCGCGGCGCAAGCGTTCGGTTGTGATATCGCGGAAGAAGCGCTCAACCATGTTCAACCACGATGCCGAGGCGGGCGTGAAGTGCATTTCGATTCGAGGGTGCTTGACCAGCCAATCTTGCACGGTCGGGTGCTTGTGTGTCGCGTAGTTGTCGGCGATCAAGTGCAGCGCCTTGTCCTTGGGCGTTTCGCGATCGATCTTGCGCAGGAACTTCAGCCATTCGATATGGCGATGGTGCTGCTGACATTGTGCGATCACTTGGCCGTCCAACACGTTGAGTGCGGCGAACAGCGTAGTTGTCCCATTGCGCTTGTAGTCGTGAGTCATGGTGGCCGCCCGGCCTTTCTTCAGCGGCAGGCCGGGTTGCGTGCGGTCCGGCGCTTGCACTTGGCTCTTTTCGTCGCAGCACAACACCAGCGCGTGCTCGGGCGGCGACATGTACAGGCCCACGATGTCTTCGAGCTTCTCGACGAACTTGGGGTCACGCGAGACCTTGAATCCTCTCACGATGTGCGGCTTCAGGCCGTTTGCGCGCCAGTGCCGCGACACGCTGGCGGCGCTCACGCCCAACTCAGCGGCCATCTTGCGCGTGCTCCAGTGCGTGGCCGCCGCGGGTTTGCTCTGCGTGGTCAGCTCAACCAGCCGGGCAACATCCACCTTTACAGGCGGGGCGCCACGTGCCAGATCGTGCTCAATACCCTCAAGCCGCGACTCGACGTAACGCTCGCGCCAGCGCGAGACTTGTACCCGACCCATCTTCAATTGCTCGGCGATATCCTTGTTCTGCATGCCCTTGGCGGCAAGCAGGACGATTCTTGCGCGCGAGGCCAGCCTCACGCTACTGAGTTTGGATCGAGCCAATTTGGTCAGTTCGTCTCGCTCCTCATCGCTCAACACAATCTCTGGGGCAACTCGCACTCGCAATCTCCAATTCAAACCATGATAGAACATTGGAAACGCGAGAATCATTTAAGTTCCTTCAAGAATGAAACACTATACACTAGGCTACCCGGTCATTCCCGTGTAGGCGGGAATCCATCTTCCCGCCTACGCGGGAATGAGTGGCTGGCCTCGGGCCACAGAGTGGTTTGGGATGCGCCGCAGTGTATGATTCAAAAAAACCAATCCACGCTCACCAGGAGGAAACATGGATCGTGCGCAACGCAGAGTATTGATGGCCTCAGCCGTAGGTTCGGCGCTGGAGTGGTACGACTTCTTCCTCTACGGCACCGCCTCTGCTCTGGTGTTCAGCGAATTATTCTTTCCCAAGCTCGATCCCAACATGGGCATTCTCGCGTCGTTCGCGACCTTCGGCGTCGGATTTTTTGCGCGGCCTTTCGGCGGATTAGTATTCGGTCACCTGGGTGACAAGATCGGGCGAAAACCGGTGTTGGTTTTCACCTTGCTGTTGGTCGGCGGCGGCACGTTCTTGATCGGACTGTTGCCGACTTACGATTCTATCGGCATCTGGGCGCCGATCCTATTGGTCGTGCTGCGCTTAGTGCAGGGCTTCGGCGCCGGGGCCGAATACGGCGGTGCGGTGATCCTCGCCGTGGAGTACGCGCCGCCCGGAAAGCGTGGACTATACGGCGCGTTCGCACCCATCGGCGTAACGCTCGGCATCTTACTTGCGCAAGGGGTGTTCGCAATTTTTTCCTCCATGCCGAAAGAAGACTTTTTAAGCTGGGGCTGGCGCATACCGTTCTTGCTCAGCATTTTTGTCATCGCGCTGGGCATTTACATCCGCGCCAAAGTCATGGAAACGCCGGTGTTCCAACAAGCCATCGAGAAACGCCAAGTTCTGCGCGCACCCGTGATGGAAGCCATTAAACGTCACCCGCGCGAATTCTTCGTGGTGGTCGGCGCGCGCCTCGCGGAGAACGGCTTAGGCTATTTGTTTCCGGTGTTCACTTTGAGTTACCTGACGAAAAATTTGGGCTTGCCGAAGAATATGGTGCTGATGGGCTTGGTGATCGCGAGCTTCGTGCAAATTTTCACCGTGCTTGGGTTTTCCATGCTGTCGGATAAGATCGGTCGAAGGCCGGTTTACATTGGCGCAGCAATTTTCTGCGCGCTGTTCGCGTTTCCGTTTTTTATGTTGGTGAATACGCAGAGCACGCCGCTTATTTGGCTTGCGTTAGTTCTCGCAACCGCAGTCGGCGTCGGCGGCATGTTCGGCCCGCAGGCCGCTTATTTCGCCGAGTTATTCGGGCCACGTATTCGCTACAGCGGCTTCGCCTTCGCTCGGGAATTGGGCTCGATTTTGGCCGGCGGCCCGGCGCCGTTTATCGCCACCTGGTTACTAATCCAAGGCGGCGGTGCGCCCTGGTATGTCGCGATTTACATCATTGTGCTGTCGGTGATCACCGCCATCGCTGTGTATTTGGGGCCGGAGACTTATCGTAGTGATATTACCGAAGAGCGAATCGGTGCATAAATGCACCCTACAAGACTAATAAGTGTATGCCGCCAAGAGGCAACGGTCAAAAGTCACCATCATGCGGGAGGAGTGCGGGCGCGGACCAGCCCGCGATCAAAGCACCTGAAGCTCACTAAAAGTCCATCCAACCGGCCTGCGAGCCAATGGCCCAAGGCCACCCAGTACGCTTCGCTTCTTCCATATATGGGCTACGCTTACTTTTTCGGCGAACAAATGCTTGATTGAAAGACCTGACCCCGCACCCCCTGACCCCCTTGACGAAACGGCCGACGAGTTGAATGAACACGATGCCAACGGCGAGTTGTCAGTGAAAGGTGAGCGTGCGGCAGTCCTCCAGGAAATCGAAGAGCTTCGACACTTCAAAACGCTCGCCACCAACATCCGCTACAACACCAAGGGCAAGGCATTGCTGACGGCACTTGCGCGCGCATTTGCCGAGTTGGACCGACTGGGTGCGGCCAAGAAAGCCATCATCTTCACGGAGTCCCGCCGAACTCAGGAGTACCTGCTATCCCTGCTGGCTGACACGTCCTATGGCGAGGGCATCGTGCTCTTCAACGGCACGAATAGCGATCCACGCGCACAAGCCGTCTACAAGGACTGGATAGAGCGTCACAAAGGCACGGACAAAATCAGCGGCTCCAAAACTGCCGATACGCGTGCTGCCTTGGTCGAGCATTTCAAGGAGCGCGGCACGGTCATGATCGCCACCGAGGCGGGCGCCGAGGGCATCAACCTTCAGTTCTGCTCGCTGGTCATCAACTACGATCTGCCCTGGAATCCGCAGCGCATCGAACAACGCATCGGCCGTTGCCATCGGTACGGACAGAAACACGATGTCGTGGTGGTCAATTTCGTCGACCGCACCAATGAAGCGGATGCTCGCGTCTACCAACTGCTTGCGGAAAAATTCCAATTGTTTGAGGGTATCTTTGGCGCCAGCGACGAGGTGCTTGGCGCGATTGGTTCCGGCGTGGACTTCGAGCGCCGCATCGCCGACATCTACCAGAACTGCCGTGATCCAGATGCGATCAAAGCCAACTTGGAGCAGTTGCAACTCGACTTGTCGGGCGAAATATTCGAGGCAATGGTCAAGACCCGGCAACTGCTGCTGGAGAACTTCGACGAGGAGGTCCAGGAAAAGCTCCGGGTGAGCGCCGCGGATAGCCGCTCGGCATTGAACCGCCATGAGCGGATGTTGATGGAGCTGACCGAAGCCGAACTCAATGACTTCACTGATTTCGATCAAGACGGATTTACGCTGACACGTTCTCCCAGCGCCGAACTCGACAGCATCGATCTCGGTCGCTATGAACTTCCCCGCCGTAGCGGTGAAGCACACCTCTACCGTGTTGGCCACCCGCTTGCCGCGTGGATCATCGAACAGACCAAGGCTCGCCAGCTATCCCATGCTCGGCTGATGTTCGACTATGACCGCTATGGTATCCAAGTCACGACGCTTAAGGCTTATCGGGGGCAAACCGGCTGGCTCTCTGTCAGCCTGCTCTGCGTTGCCGCACTCGGTCAGCAGGAACAGCACCTGATCGTGTCCGCTACTACGGCAGGCGGTGTTGCATTGCCAGAGGACGATCCTGAAAAATTGCTGCGTCTGCCGACCATAAATTCTCCCTCGCCCCTCGGGGGAGAGGGGCGGGATGAGGAAAAAATGCCGTCGCCATTGAACGCGGACGCGCAAAACCGCAAGCAGCGCCTGTTGCGCGAAATCAGTCAGCGCAATCTCGGCTTTTTCCAGCAGGAGGTGGAGAAGCTCGATGCCTGGGCCGACGACCTGAAGCTGGGCCTCGAACAGGAAATCAAGGTCATTGATGTCGAGATCAAGGAAATCCGCCGAACTGCAATGACTTTCACCGACGCTTGAAGAAAAACTCACTCACCAAAAGCATCAGCGTGAACTCGAAAGCAAGCGCAGCAAATTGCGGCGCGAATTGTTCGCCCGTCAGGACGAAGTCGAGGCCCAACGCAACGAACTGATCGCGCAATTAGAGAAACAACTGCAACAGCAAGTCGAAGAACGAGTATTGTTCACGATTGAGTGGGAGTTGAAATAATGCCTAAGAAGAATGAGATCACGATTGCCGGAAAGTCGTTTGAGGAACTGAAACAGGTCAACGACCACGGTGCGGAATATTGGAGTGCGCGTGCCCTGCAACCGATGCTGGGCTACAGTCAGTGGCGGCGTTTCGAGCAGGCCATCGAGCGAGCCATAATTTCTTGTAGCGAATCGGGAAATCCATCTGAAAACCATTTTGCCGGCGCCGGCAAAATGGTCGAACTTGGGTCGGGTAGCGTCCGCGAGGTCGAAGACTACCAACTCTCCCGCTTCGCCTGTTACCTCATCGCGCAAAACGGCGATCCGCGCAAGCCGGAAATCGCCCGGGCACAGCAATACTTTGCCGTCCAGACCCGCCGCCAGGAGCTTTCCGATCAACTCGCGGCAGATGTCGAGCGGCTGGAATTGCGCAAGCAAACCTCTGAAGAATTCAAGGCACTATCCGGTGCCGCGCAAGATGCCGGCGTGCAAAGCAAAATGTTCGGCGTGTTCCACGACGCGGGCTACAAGGGCCTGTACGGCGGCCTAGGACGCGAGTCCATCAAGCAACGCAAGTCCATTCCCGAAAAGGACAACCTGCTTGACCGGATGAATGCGACCGAGCTGGCGGCCAACCAGTTCCGCATGACCCAGACTCGGGACAAGTTGGCGCGCGACGGCACGCGTAACCAGGCGCAGGCTATCCAGACCCATGAAAACGTCGGCAAGGAAGTGCGAGATGCCATCAAGCGCATTGGCGGTACGTTGCCCGAGCAAATTCCGTCTGCCGAGCACATCAAGGAAGTCGAAAAGCGGGTTAAGACCGCTACTCCGAAGCTGACGTTGGATGAGCGTGAAGCCGGTGGCTTACTCGGTGATGCTACCGATAAGCACAAGGATAAGTGAGGCGAGCCATGACCGAACCCACCATCACCTGCCCAAACTGCAAAACGGAAACCAAGCTTACCGAATCGCTGGCCGCGCCACTGATCGAGTCCACCCGCAAACAATTCGAGCAGCAACTGGCGCAAAAAGACTCCGACATTGCCGCGCGCGAACAGGCCATGCGTGAGAAGGAAAAACAACTGGTCGATGCCAACACAAACTTGATGAACAAGTGGCTGACCAGGTTGAAACGCAACTGAAGAAAGATCGAACCTGAATCGCCGCGGAAGAAGCCAAAAAAGCCAAGCAGGCCGCCGCAACCGACCTTGACCAGAAAACCCGTGAAGTCGCTGACTTGCAGGAAGTACTAAAAAGCCGAGAAGAAAAATTGGCCGAAGCGCAGAAGGCGCAGGCGGCGCTGATCGTAAAACAGCGCGAACTGGATGATGCCAAGCGTGAACTCGAACTCACCGTTCAAAAGCGCGCGCAAGAAGGACTCAACGCTACCCGCCAGCAAGCTAAAAAAGAAGCCGAGGACGAACAAAAACTCAAGGTAATGGAGAAAGAGCAGACCATTGCCGCGATGCAGAAACAGATTGAGGATCTCAAGCGCCGCGCCGAACAGGGCTCACAACAATTGCAGGGCGAAGTTCAAGAAATGGAGCTCGAAAACATTTTGCGCGCCAAATTTCCATTCGACGCGATCGAGCCTGTACCTAAGGGGGAGTATGGCGGCGATGTGCTGCACCGTGTTGTCGGCTCAAGCGGCCAATCCGGCGGCGCCATTTTGTGGGAGTTCAAACGCACCAAAAATTGGAGCGATGCGTGGTTGACAAAACTTCGCGATGATCAGCGAACTGCGAAGGCAGAGATCGCCGTTATCGTGAGCCAGAGTTTGCCGAAAGGCGTTGAAACCTTCGAAATGATCGACGGCGTTTGGGTCACGCATCCGCGCGCCGCGTTGCCGGTAGCCTCCATTCAATTTCACCATCGGGCTTAATCGATGCCACCTGCCCGCCGGTAATCTTTTCCGAATGCTGGCACGGAATCTGCGCGGTGATCCAGTCAATCAAGATCGGCTCCCGATCTTGTGACGCAGTTGTGACGAAACGAGGACAAATAACGACCACTCAGGACGAATGGCCGTTGATGAGCAAATAGCTGGAATCCAAGGCTGGGCTTGGTTTCCAGTGGTCTAGCGCCATCTGCGAGAGATGGAAATTTGGTGG
>JANMJR010000307.1:0-3404 GCA_031371465.1 Pseudomonadota bacterium | reverse complement strand
CCACCGACGCGCGCGGCCGCGCTTGAGGAATTCGGCATTCGCTTCCAAGCCGCCGTTGACGAGTTGGCGGCAGCGCGCCCGTCGCGCGTATGCCTGCCACTGTCCGGTGGCCGCGATTCGCGCCACATACTGTTTGCTCTGGCGCAAGGCGGTAACCTTCCGGATCGTTGCGCCACCTTAAAGCATTTTCCGCCGAAGCCCGATGAGGATGCGCGCATCGCCGCCGAGTTGGCGGCCGCATTGGGCGTTGCGCATTCGGTCATCGAACCTTCACGACAGCCGATCACGGCTGAATTGCGCAAAAACGAACTCACCAGTTTTTGTGCCGATGAACATGGCTGGACGCTAGCGCTCAGCGAATTTGTACGCGCCGGTGGTTATAACCTCCTCTACGATGGTATTGCCGGCGATGTCCTCAGCGCCGGTTTGTTCTTGACCGCGCAGAATCTCGATCTTTACCGGCGCGGGAAACTGGCTGAATTGGCGGAAACGATGCTCGGCGGTGAAAAATATCTGGCATCGATGTTGCATCCGGATTCGCGCCATCGATGGCGTCGCGAACTCGCGAAAGAGCGGCTGGTGACCGAGTTGGCGCGCTATGCATCCAGTCCTAATCCGGTCGGACAGTTTTATTTCTTCAACCGCACACGGCGCGAAATCGCATTGATGTTTTTCAGTATTCTGGGCCGCGATGCCCATGTGTTCGCGCCGTTTTTAGCCGCGCCGGTGTTCGATTTGCTCGCCGGTTTGCCGGCCGAATTTTTTCTCGATCACACCTTTCACACCGAGGCCATTTCTCTGCGCTATCCGCAGTATGCACAGCTTCCCTATGAAGCCAAGGACGCCGTCGCGACGCGGCAACGCTGGCTCGATTTAGCCAATTGGACCAACCAAGTTGCGCGCTATTGCGTGTGGGGCGCCGAGGGGTCTTACGTCCGCAAGGGATTTACCTTCCCGCGCCTGGTAAAAGGCTTGATCGATGCCAATTACGGCGCCCACCAACTGAATCTCTGGACAATGCCGCTGTACCTCGAACAGCTCGCTCGATTACAGCGGCGTTTTTCCACGACCAATTAAAAGTTAACGAAGGACTCATCCATGTTGACGCCCGAACCTTATGAGGTCTACGCAATTCGCTACGCTCACCACATGCGCAAGGCAAGCGAGAATTTTCTCGGCGGCGATCCCCATGATGGACCGATGCCGATCGACTATTTCATCTGGGCGATCGTCGGCAAAAGCGGCACGTTTATTCTGGATACGGGATTCGGTCAAACGTCAGCGGACAAACGCGGCCGCAAGTTGTTGAACCCACCGGCGGAAAGTCTGCGCGCCATCGGCATCAACGCCGGCGAAGTGCAAGATGTCATTGTCAGCCATATGCACTACGACCATGCCGGCAACCATGATTTGTTTCCGAACGCGCATTATCACATCCAAGATCGGGAAATGGCCTACTGCACCGGCCGTTGCATGTGTCATTCGGCGATCAATCATGCGTTTGAAGTGGACGATGTCGTCGCGATGACGCGGCGCATCTTCGCCGGAAAGGTGAGGTTTCACGACGGCGTCGAGGAGATCGCACCGGGCCTCACGGTGCACCACGTCGGCGGCCATACCATGGGCTTGCAAGTAGTGCGCGTCTGGACTAAGCGTGGCTGGGTGGTGCTGGCGTCAGACGCGGTACATTTTTACGCCAACATCGATCAAGGGCGGCCATTCCCCATCATTTACAACGTCGGCGATATGTTGAATGCCTACGATACGCTGCAAAAAATGGCGAGTTCGCCAAACCACATTATCCCCGGCCACGATCCTTTGGTCCTGCAGCGCTATCCCGCGGTGCGGTCGGAACTGCAGGGGGTTATCGCGCGGCTCGACGTGGAGCCGACACTATGACCGACGCTGAAATTTCCGTGCTCTGCGAGAAACTGCGCAATTACGGCAGTAGCACCGTAGGCGCGGTGTTGGATGATCTTGGCCTCGGTGGATTGATCACCCAATTACGTCCGGTGGCGCCGGGATTGCGTTTTGCCGGCCCGGCGTTTACCACGCAACTTGAAGTCGGCGAACTCGGCGCATTCGTCGAGACGGATTTCAAGATTGGTGAGTATATCGATCAACCGCCACCCGGCGCCGTGGTGGCGATCGCCATGGCGGGCGCGCCGGTGTCGGCGCTTGGCGGCATCGCCACCCGCGTGGCGCAGTTGCGCGGCTTGGCGGCCATCGTTGTCGACGGCGGTTCGCGCGATTTGGACGAAACGCGGGTAATGGGCTTCCCGTTATTCGTGCGGCATTCTTTGCCGGTAACCGGCCGGCGGCGCGTGCGCTTGGTTGCGACTGGCATTCCTATCCAACTCAATGGCGTGGACGTTGCGCCCGATGACATCTTGGTGGGCGACGACACCGGCATTGTGCGCGTGCCCCATGCCGAACTGGAAAACGTCACGGCGCGCGCGGCGCTGATCGACGCACGGGACCGGCGTGTGCGTGAATATGTGGAGAAGGGCGCGAACTTTAGCGACGCATTTAAACAGGCCGGCAAATAGTGCGACAGAGATACACCCTATCGCGCCGTACTGCGGAATCGCTTCAGCGATTCCAGGTCGCGTAACCCGTCGCCGTGCCGTCGGACCAATTGATTTCGGTCACACCTACGAACTTATTAGTTCCACTGATCCCGCTGTACTTGCCGGTGCCGCCGGTGTAAGTAAACATTCCAGGGCCGGTAGTACCGTCACCTTCGTTCGACCATGATAGATACGCCTTATCGCCATCCTTATCGGTGATCACGCAATAGCCAGCGGCTTTGTTTTTGCCGGTGGGGAAATTCAGGTCATTGTGGGCGGGACACTTTACCCCGGCGTGGTGAAACAGGCTGCCTTTGCCCTTGTCGTTAAAAAACGTCCCGGTAAATTCACCGACCCAATAGAAATGGCCCTTGTCGATTTCATAGGCTTTGCCCACACCCAGCCAGCCAAACTCGCCGACCACTTTCCAGTCCTGGGCCTGGACAGGAGGGGTCAAGGCGGCACTGATCAGCAGCGCCGCAACGGTCCAAAACGATTTGCTAAATATTCTCACTGCTTGTTGGTTCATGGTGCACCCTCCTAAGTTATGAAGTTATTGACGGTGCGCTAAGAAAGCTGCGCACAGACAAGAATTTATTCCTCACATTATCCAATTGCAATATGTCGAAAGACCTAGGCCAAAAGTAATAGATTGCTTGGATTTAGGGCGCTCGCTATATCAATGGCGTCATGGAAAGGAGCGCGGCGACGAAGTAATCTCGCACTACTTTTTTGTAGGCGTTACGCCAGAGTCCGCGTCCTGCTTTGCTCGTGGCAGGGCATGGTCTGCGAGGCAATACCCGTAAGGATTGCAGGCCGGTCACCCGTGGCTTT
>JANMJR010000271.1:0-11066 GCA_031371465.1 Pseudomonadota bacterium | reverse complement strand
GCAGAGCATTATTTGCCGCTGCTTTATATCATTGGCCAACAAAATCCAGGCGACAAATTAACCCTGTTTACCGATAGCATTTTCGGCGGATCGATCAGTATGTTGTCTGTCGCAATCGGTTAAAAGGCGCCGCGCTAGGAGCCGCATGGATGCTGGCGTCTGGCAATGGCATGGTTGCAAGCCAGTGGCCCGAGGCCAGCCCCTATCCATGCGGAGCCCGACTCATTCTGACTGGGGTGTCACTTCGGGTGGCCGGCTTCACGTCGAGTGGGGTCCGGCGGTGGCGGTCACGCCGCTCGGGCAGTTGCCGTTTTTTATTGAATTTCTCAAAGTCAGTGGCCTGTTCGACGCGTGGGACGAGGACTGCCCGCTCGTCTACCAAAGCAACAACGCACCGGACAAACGCGCGGTACTGGCGACCTTCGTGTGGTCGATTCTCGCTGGCCACTATCGCTACGCTCGTATCACCGCCATCCGCCATGATGGCATCCATCCCGAACTGTTGGATGTGGCGCGGTTGGTCTCAGAAAATAGCGCGCGACAGGCACTGGCGCTCATGACCCGAAGCCGAGCGCCTGGCTTGCTGCGTCGTGATGTCGCCCGCCCGCCGTGGCCGCCTATCTGTAGCGCCTTATCCTAATTGCCTTCTGGGGGCGTGTGCGTGAAGAACCAGTGTCTGCGCGACTCTCAAGGATGCCTACTTAGAATTTAGCCGCATCGGCGGGTCAACATATCTTAAACATCGAAACCACGTGCGTTTGCGCGCTGGCTTCAGGTGCTGATATGCGAACCGTCGCGCATGCGGACGCCTTGCGCGGCGCCGAGTGTGATTGACTTCGCGCCAGCGCAACGATAAATTGATGAGTTTTAAAAAAGAGGGTTTTGATGCGCTTCAACAGAATAAAAAGGTGTGTTTGCCTTGCCCTTTGCGCTCTGCTTCTAGCGGTAACGGCGCCTGCCGTATCCGTTGCGCGCGAGCACTTGAGAGTGCTTGCTTGGCCAGGGTACGCCGATGCAGACCTCGTCGCCCAATTCGAGAAACGTTTTGATGTGGCGGTGTCGGTAACATTCGTTAACTCGGATGATGAACTCTGGGCAAAGGTTAGCGCCAACAAGTCGGCCAACTACGACGTATTCGCGGTTAATACCGCCGAACTCCAACGCTTTATCGACGAGGGCCTCGCGGCTCCGATCAATCTCTCGCGTATTATCAATCACGCTTCGCAGCTTCCGCGCTTTCGCGCGCTAGAGTCGATCCCGGGCATCGTGCGCGACGGTAAGGTCTACGCTGTCCCCTATACCTTCTCCGAAATGGGGCTGATTTACAACCGCAAGAGCGTTAAGAAAGCGCCGGATTCAATGGCCGCAATGTGGTTGCCAGAATTTCGCGGCAAGGTGCTGGCCTACAACACCAGCAACCACAATTTCTCCCTCACCGGCCTGCTGATGGGGGTGAAGCGGCCGTTTCAAATGACCGATACGGAAATGAAACAGGCCGCGAAAGAACTGGTAAAGCTGCGTCGCAACGTGTTGACTTTTTACACCTCGCCGGAAGATTCCGTCAGGCTTTTCAAAGAGCACGACGTCGCGCTGATTTTCGCCAACTACGGCATGCAGCAAGTTCATGCCCTTAAGGCGGCCGGGATGGACGTCGGCTATGTGATCCCGCGCGAAGGCGCGCTGGCTTGGCTCGATGTTTGGGCGGTTACCCGAGGGGCGAGCAACCAACAGCTCGCTGAAAAATGGATCAACTACACGTTGGAAAAAAGTGTCAGCCAGAGCCTGACCAAGCGCCAAGGACTTGCTAATACCGTCACGGCGTTTCAGGGTGGCGGCGCAGAAAGTCGATTAATCTGGCTTGAGCCGCTGGAAGATCACCGCAAAAGAAGGGCGCTGTGGGATCGGATCATGTCAGGAGACAGTCTTGAGACCTTCTGAACTGACGTTGCCGCGATGATGCGGCTTAGCATTGGCGTCAAACTCGCCGTCTGGCTGGCGCTGTTCGCGGTCTTTTCCAGTGGCCTGACGGGATACTATCTGTACGCCAGAAGCCGCGCCATGTTGATCGAGGCGGCCGAGGACAAACTGCTGACGGCAACCCAGGTGCTGGCGCGCCGCTTCACGACTCAGGTGACCCAAATCAGCCGCGACGTCCAGCAGACGGCATCATTGCCGATGGTGACGGCGATTGCCAACGCCGCCGTTGCGACGCCCTATCTAGATCTTCAGAAACAACAACTCGAACAAGCATTCCAGGCAATCTTGGCGGCGAATCCGGAATACTTCCAGATCAGATTGATTGGCGCCGCCAATCACGGCATGGAGTTAGTCCGCGTGGATCGTGATCGCAACGGCTTGACGGTGGTGCGGCAAAGCGATTTGCAGGAAAAGTCACATCTGCCGTATGTCTTCGAAGCCTTGCGTGTGCAGGCAGGAAGTTTTTACGTTTCGCAGATCAACATCAACCGTGAGCAAGGCGCCCATGAGGGTTTAAACAAACCCACGATGCGAATTGCCACGCCGGTGCTTAACGCGGCGGGCGAAGTATTTGGCATCCTGGTCATCAATGTCGATCTTAAAGGGATTTTCCAGTCCATCAATGCAGAACTGCCGAACAACATCGATGTGCTGCTGACCAATCAGCAAGGTGATTATCTGGTTCATCCAGACGAATCCAAGACGTTTGGCTTCGATAACGGAAGGTCGTTTCTGATTCAGCATGATTTCAAAGACACGGAGCGTATTTTCAGCGGTAAACAGGAATCTCTTGTTCGGGGTACGCAACATGGCGATGTATCGGCGGCGGCCTTTGTCAAAGTGCGCTATGGGCCGCAATCGGCAAATCGATTCGTCCTGCTGGGACTCACCACGCCGCTGGAAAGCGTCTTGGCGGGAAGCAAGGTGCTGGGAATAAACGTGCTGCGGATGACGGTCTTCTTTAGTTTGGTGGCGCTGGTTCTCGCGCTGGCGATTTCCCGCTTCCTCGCTCATCCGCTGCGCTCCATGGCGCGCGCGATTAACCAGTTCTCGATCGGCAAACCCATCATCGGGTTGCCGATTCAACGCACCGACGAAATCGGCGTGCTTGCGCAAAGCTTCCAGTTGATGGCGTCAAAGCTGAATACCCAGATGGATGAACTGAAGGATCAGCGGCTGCATTTTGATAATCTTGCGCACCAGGATCAAATCACCGGCCTGCCAAACCGGCTGTTTTTCATGGAGCAGCTTGCGCGCGGCCTGGAAAATGCACAACGCACAGGCCGCTACCTGGCCATATTGTTTATCGACCTCGACCGCTTTAAGCACATCAACGACAGCCTGGGTCATCAGGTAGGCGATGAAGCGTTGAAAATTGCCGCCAGCCGCTTGCGCGCCCACGTCCGCACGCAAGACACCGTTGCCCGCTTGGGTGGAGACGAATTCACGGTGCTGCTTGAGGGTCTCCATGGGCCCGCGGAAGCGGCCAAGGTTGGGCGGACGCTGGTTGATCTGTTCGCTGATCCGTTTGTCGTCGACCAGCACGAGTTTTTTCTTTCGTGCAGTATTGGGATCAGCATCTATCCGGAAAATGGCACGCATGCCAAGGATTTGCTACGCAACGCCGATGCCGCCATGTACAAGGCCAAGGAAGAGGGCCGCAACGGCTTTCAGTTCTACACGGCAGACATGACCAGTGAGTCATTTAGGCGCGTCGTGATGGAAACCGACATGCGGCATGCCATCGAGCAACGCGAATTCGAACTATACTACCAACCGCAAGTGGATCTGCGGACCATGCAACTCGTCTCGATTGAGGCACTGGTGCGCTGGAAGCATCCCGATCAGGGGCTGCTCTTGCCCGCCGAGTTCATTCCGCTCGCGGAGGAAACGGGCTTGATCCTGCCGCTCGGGGAGTGGGTTTTGCACACCGCCTGCAGGCAGCGAAAAGCGTGGCATGACCTGGGCCTGAATCCGGGGCGGATCGCGGTCAATCTGTCTGGGCGCCAGGTCACGCATACCAACCTGGCAGAAGTCGTCCAGGCAGCGCTGCGCGACACCGGCTGCCATGCGCAATGGCTGGAACTGGAGCTGTCGGAGAATTTTTTCATGAAAGAGGCCGAACGCTGCATCGAGGTATTGAAGCAGATTAAGGCCCTGGGAATTGTGTTGGCCATCGACGATTTCGGCATTGGCTATTCGTCGCTCGTGCACCTAAAAAAACTACCCATCGCGCGACTCAAGATCGACCGCTCGTTCGTGCGCGACGCCGCGCACGACCCCGATGACGAAGCCATCGTGCGCGCCATCATCGCGCTGGCCGGCAACATGAATCTGAAAGTGGTCGCCGAAGGTGTCGAAACCCGAGAGCAACTGGCGCTACTCACCAAACTCCATTGCGATGAGATTCAGGGATTCATCCTGGCACAGCCGATTCCCGCCGAGCAGATGACGCAGTTGTTGCGCGAGGGGAGCCTGCCGCACAACGGCGTCCCGGGCGAAAAACGGTCGCGCGTGCTCAAGTTGGCCGATGATCCGTTAGCGGAACGAACCGCGCCTTCTTAGTCACCGGCTGAACGCGCCGCCGCCGCATAGGCCTTATTTTGGTCTCAGCCACGAGCCATATACAGCTTACCTTGGAGCCATGGCAAGCCAGAGACGAACAAATTGGGTTTATCCGTTGCAATCGCATTGGCAAGCGATCTTGCAGGCGAACGGTGGGGCTCGCCATTGATGAACCGAGCCGTCAAACTGAGCGCGGCTCCGGGAGCGCCGGTAGACTGGGCAAAGGAGGAATTGGGCGGTTGCAAACTACCGGATGCCCGGTTGCAAACGCGTCTGTTGTCACTGGCGAGGGACGGTTATGCCCGTCCAATCACACGAAACAAATCGGCGCATGCCAAGGTGCGAACACCAGAGTCGCCCGCTTGGCGTTCGATGATGCGGCCAGAGTTCTTCCACGGCACGTACTCCCTCACTTGCACAAACAACGGCGTGCCGACATTCATGCCTCACTCCAGGTCGGCTAAACCCAGAAGCATCGCAAACGATCAAGCTAAAAATTCAAATCGTGGACGGCCTATAAATCTGCAAAACGCCCGCCAATATTGGCAGTACGGCCAGCGACACACAAATAAACCGGAGACTACTGATAAAAATATACATTCAAAATATACCGCATATCATTGAAACCTATTGATTTAACAATGATATACTAGGCCTTGAATGATCCTAAATTCGCTGGGCGTAATGATGATACTCCGGTCAGTTGTTTGGCCCGCGCTACTCACCGCGCTACTCACCGCGTTACTCGCCGGATGCGGCGTCGCTCCTATCGCGCCGTCGCCTACCCACATCCAGGCAGACACGCCGCGCGGCGGCACGATTCCGCCGCCCGTAAATCAAGTGATGCTGCCACCACCGCCACGGCCCACGCCCAAGGCGGAGAAATACACTGTCGTCGTCAACAACGTCAACGTACAAGAATTGCTCATCGCCTTGGCGCGGGATGCCAAGGTTAACGTCGATATTTCACCGGACATCAGCGGCCGGGTAACGCTCAATGCGATCGACCAAAGTTTGCCGCAAATTCTCAGCCGCATATCAAAGCAAATCGATATGCGTTACGAATTGGAAGGCCGTACGATGCTGGTGATGCGCGACTCGCCGTTTCTGCGCAACTATAAAATTGACTACGTAAACATGTCGCGCGACATGACCTCGCAAGTGGCGATCTCGACGCAAATCGCCACCACGGGTTCAGCGAAAGAGGGCAGTGAGGCAGGAAATAATTCCACCACCAGTGTCACCAATTCATCGAAAAACCGCTTCTGGGAAACGTTAGTTCAGAACGTTAAGGATATTCTTAAAGAGACGGACAAAGTGTTGCCGGAAGGAAGCGCCGATGTCGTTACCGAGCGGCGACTGCAACAAACTGCAACCGGCAACGCTGCGACACCCAATGCAAAAAAATCCACGAAAGGCAATGAACCGTTCGGTGGAATTTATGAGTCCAAAGTCGGCGAAATCGAAGGCGCGGAGACCACTACGACGCGACGCGTCACGTATCGCGAAGCGGCATCGGTCATCGCCAACGCCGAAACCGGCATCATCAGCGTGCGCGCGTCCTCGCGCCAACACGAAAAAATTCAAGATTTCATCGACGCGGTAGTCGGCTCTGCTCGTCGCCAAGTGCTGATCGAAGCGACGGTGGTCGAAGTTTTGCTCAACGAAAATTATCAAGCCGGTGTCGATTGGAGTCGCATCGCCAATGGCGGCAACGGTGTCAGCTTCAATCAAAATCTATCCGCTGGTCGGCTCGGCCAAGCGCCCAACTTTATCATCGGCTACGCCAATGCTGCAGCACGCTTTGGCGGCAATATCGCCGCGTCGATTCGTCTGCTGGATTCGTTTGGCACTACGCGCGTGTTGTCCAGTCCGAAGTTGATGGTGCTGAACAATCAAACCGCGATGTTGAAGGTCGTCGACAACGTCGTGTATTTCAGTGTCACGGCCTCGGTGACCGCGACGACGCAAGGCGTGTCGGAGAAAACCTTCAGCACCACGGCCCACTCGGTGCCGGTTGGCTTTGTCATGAGCGTGCAGCCGCAAATCAGCGATAGCGACAGCGTGTTGATGAACGTGCGGCCGACTATCTCGCGCATTTCCAGTTTTGTGAACGATCCCAATCCCGATTTGGCCAGCGCCGGGGTGATTAGCCGCGTACCGCAGATTCAAACCCGGGAAATGGAATCGGTGCTAAAAATTTCCAACGGCCAGATCGCCGTGCTTGGAGGCCTAATGCAAGACAGCGTGCAGAAAAAGCGCGATGGTCTGCCGATCGTCTCGCGCGTGCCGATTGCCGGCGACGCCTTTAGTTTCCGCGATGATGCGACGGCGAAAACCGAGTTGGTGATTTTTTTGCGGCCGATCGTGGTTCACGAGGCCAGCTTAGACGGCGACCTGCGCAGTTACCGCGCCGCCTTGCCGAACAACGATTTCCTGCGCAATACACCGTCACGACCGACGCCGCGATGAGCCTTCTGATCGATGCGCTAAAACGCGCGGAACGGGCCAAAAACGGTCAACAGGAACCGGAACTCGCGCCGCGTAGCAGCATTGAACGTGCGGTCGATAGCGCGACCACCTCGCTCGATTGGTCGTTGTCCGGATCGACTCCGGATCCGGTCGTGGGCAATGCGAAGTTAGATTTGTCCGAGGAGCCGACGCGCACTGAACCGAAATTTGCGCAGCCGGTTGAATCGGTTCCGTTACGCGAGCCGAGCGGCGGTGGTCACACCTCACCCTTCGACAAGAAATTATCAAACACCACGGCATCGGATCCAAACAGCGCCGCCCGCGCGCGTGAGGCGGCACAAACGCTATTCGCTGCGAAGCGGCCCGCCGCGCGCAGCCGCGTCGGTATGTTGGCGCTGTTCGGTTTGGCGGCATTGCTGTTGGGCGGGGGCGGGTTTTACGTTTGGTACAGCCTTGCCTTCCCGCCGAGCCCGACTTACCAACCGATGCAGGCGCGACCGATCCCGGCGGCCCCAATGAATGCCGCTGCTCCGGCGCCACAGGCGATCCCGGCAGCGACGGTAACGCCAAGTGAGCCGATCGTCGCGGCAACGTTGCCTGCGGCCGCCGCGGAAGCAGCGGCGGCCATTCCGGTCGTTGCCAAAGCCGCCGCTGACGAGGCGAGTAGAGCACAACCGGTAACGATCCCAAGGCGTAAAGCAACACAACGTAACGTCGCAACGCCGGATTCCGCTGCCGCCGATGAAGTCTCTTCGGATGAAATCGTGCAACGGGAAATCGAGCAGGCGCGGCGTTCGCAAGCCACACGACGCAGCAAAAGCGCGCGCGACAACAGTCAAATCAGTGTCGGCAAAAGCGCCGAAAACGTTTTCGATCCCGATATCGCCCTGGCCTATAACTCGTTGTTGTCCGGTAATCGCGCCGAAGCGAAGCGACTCTATAGCATTGCCGCCGCGCGCGATCCTTTCAACACCGACGCGCTGTTAGGACTTGCCACCATCGCCGGCAACCAGGGCGACCTGAATGGCGCGGAGCGTCACTATCGGCGAGCTTTAGAACTGGATCCGCAAAACGCTTCGGCGCTGGCGGGCCTGGCTTCGATTCGCCAGCCCGGCGGCCCGAGTGAAAGCCAATTGAAATTCGAACTGGCGCGCGCGCCGGATTCCGCGCCATTGCGTTTTGCGCTCGGTAATCAGTATGCCAATCAGGGCCGCTGGGACGAAGCGCAGCAGGCTTACTTCGATGCCTTCAGCTTGGATGGGCGCAATGCCGACTACGCCTACAACTTGGCCGTCAGTCTCGATCAACTCGAGCAAAGCAAGCAGGCGATTACCTATTACCGTAAGGCGCTTGACCTTGCGAAAGTTCACGGCGCGCGTTTTCGTTCCAGCGACATCAGCACGCGCCTGACCGAACTCGGGCAAACACCGTAACGCAACCCATCATGTCTGCGGTTTTGGCTACCTCTGCCAGCACGACCATCAGCACCAAACAACCGCTCGGCACGGTGTTGTTGGACAAGGGGATCATCAGTCACGATCAGTTGCGCATTGCGCTGATCGAGCAGAAAAAACGCAACATTCCACTCGGCAAAATTCTGGTCAGCCTCGGTTTCGTTTCCGAGGCGACGATCCGCGATATTTTGTCGGAAACCTTGGGCCAGATCGCGATCGATCTTTCCAATACGGTGGCCGATCCCGCCGCGCTGGCGCTGATCCCCAAAGAAGCGGCGCGCCGTTATCAGGTATTGCCGGTCGCGTTTTTACGCGATGAAAACAAACTTATTACGGCGATCTCCGATCCGACCGACGTCGTCGCCCTCGATCAGATTCGCGCCTTGGTGCCCGATAGCATTCGCGTTGAGCCGATGCTGGCGCGCGAATCCGACATCATCGCCGGCATCGAGCAATACTATGGATTCGAGTTGTCGATTGACGGCATCCTGCACGAAATCGAAACCGGCGAGATCGACTACGCCAGTATCCAGGCGAATTTCGACGAATACAGTCAGCCCGTCGTTCGGCTGATCGATGCGATTTTGAACGACGCGGCGAAGCAAAGCGCCTCCGACATTCACTTCGAGCCGGAACAAGGCTTCCTGCGTGTGCGCTATCGCCTCGACGGCGTGTTGCGGCAGATTCGCTCGCTGCATAAAAATTACTGGCCGGCGATGGTGGTGCGGCTCAAAGTCATGAGCGCCATGAACATCGCCGAAACCCGCGCGCCGCAGGACGGCCGATTCTCACTGGTGCTGTCCGGTCGTCCAGTGGATTTTCGCGTTTCGAGCTTGCCGACTACCCATGGCGAAAACCTGGTCCTACGCATTCTCGATCGCCAAAAAGGCATCGTGCCACTGGAGCAGCTTGGCCTGGACGAACCCGGTTTGCAAACCTTGCAACTTATGATCGCGCGGCCGGAAGGCATGATTCTGGTGACCGGCCCGACCGGCAGCGGTAAGACGACCACGCTGTATTCCATCCTGAATCGCATCAACGTCGAGAGCATTAACATCATGACCCTCGAAGAACCGGTGGAGTATCCGATGCCGTTGATTCGTCAAACCTCGGTGAACGAAGCCGTGAAGCTCGACTTCGCCAATGGCATTCGCTCCATGATGCGCCAGGATCCCGATGTGATTTTAGTGGGCGAGATTCGCGATCAAGATACCGCGGAGATGGCGTTTCGCGCGGCGATGACCGGTCATCAAGTGTATTCCACGCTGCACACCAATTCGGCCATCGGCGCCATTCCGCGTTTACTCGATCTGGGCGTCTTGCCGGACATCATGGCTGGCAACATCATTGGCGTGATCGCGCAGCGTCTGGTGCGGCGCTTGTGTAAGCGCTGTAAAAATCCCACCGCGGCCGATGCGACGACGCTGCAACTGTTGCGCCATGACAAGAATGCCCCGGCGCCGATGGTCTACACGGCGGTGGGTTGCAGCTTTTGTAACGACACGGGTTACAAAGGCCGGATGGCGATTATGGAAATTCTTAAAATGGACGCGGATATCGACGAGCTGGTGTCGCGCCGTGGCAGTGGCCGCGAGATGCGCAAACTGGCGGAAGACAAAGGGTTTCGTTCGCTCGCCGAGGATGGCGTGCGCCGTGTGCTCAGCGGTGAAACCTCGTTGGATGAAATTTCTCGCGTCGTCGATCTGACCGACCGCATCGACTAGCAGCATGCAGTTCGCCTATCGCGCCATGGACACGCAAGGCAAGATCATTCGCGGCAGTATCGATGCGGTGAACGCACTGGATTTGGAAATGCGCTTGCGGCGGATGAATCTGGATCTCATCACCGGCAATCCATCCCGTGCGTTGAAAAGTCTTCAGTTCGGCTCACCGATCAATCGTCAAGAGCTGATCAATTTCTGTTTTCACCTGGAACAATTGTTGCAGGCGGGCGTACCGATTATCGATGCGCTGGTCGATTTGCGCGATAGCGTTGACAAGCCGCAGTTTCGCGAAGTGTTGGCGAACATGATCGAAACCATCGAGGGCGGGAGAACCTTCTCGGAGTCATTGGTCGAACATCCGCGCATTTTCGACACGGTGTTCGTCAGCCTGGTGCGCGCCGGCGAAGCCAGTGGTCAACTCGGTGAAGTATTGTCCAAACTCACGGACAACTTGAAATGGCAGGACGAGATTGCCAAACAAACGCGCAACATCGTGATCTATCCCGCCGTCACCGGTGTCGTGGTGCTGGGCGTGGTTTTCTTTTTGATGATTTATTTAGTGCCGAAATTGGTGACGGTCATTCGAACATTGGAATCGGAGATTGCGACCAGCACTAAGATTCTCATCGCGGTGTCGAATTTCTTCGTCAACTATTGGTACGTCGCGCTGTTCGCGCCGCTCATCTTGATCGCCGCGTTTGGGGCGTGGGCGAAATCAAGTAGCGATCTGCGTTACCGAATCGACCAGTTCAAGTTGCAAATGCCGATCATCGGCGCCGTTAATCGGCGCATTATCCTGGCGCGTTTTTCGACCTTTTTCGCCTTGATGTACGCCTCGGGTATCACCATCCTCGAATGCATCCGCATCTCGGAA
>JANMJR010000228.1:0-12751 GCA_031371465.1 Pseudomonadota bacterium | reverse complement strand
AAAAAAACTATACTCCTTCCACCAAAAAACACTCCTCGCGATGACAAGTGGGGCTGGATGTCATGAAGATTTTCTACACCGATCAATATGTGCTGCCATTGCCACCCGGCCATCGCTTTCCCATGCGCAAATATGGCGAGTTGCGCGAGCGTGTGACGCTGGCTGCGTGGCTCAAGGCAAACATGTTGCACGAACCCCATGCGGCGACGGACGAGGAGCTAACGCGCGCCCATTGTTTCGAGTATGTCTCGCGCGTCCAATCGGGTGAACTCGATAGCAAGGCCATGCGCCGCATAGGCTTTCCGTGGACGTCGCAAATGGTCGAGCGTTCGCGCCGTTCCGCGGGCGCAACGTTGGGCGCTTGCTTCGTCGCGTTGGATGAAGGCTGTGGCGTGAACCTCGCCGGCGGCACGCACCATGCGTTTCGCGATTTCGGTGAGGGGTTTTGTGTATTCAACGATTCAATTGTAGCGGCGCGCGCATTGCAGGCAAGCGGCCGAGTGCGGCGCGTGGCGATCATCGATTGCGACGTGCATCAAGGCAATGGCACGGCGGCGATCGCGCGCAATGATCGCAGTATCTTCACGTTCTCCATGCATGGCGCCAACAATTTTCCGTTCCAAAAAGAAACCAGCGATCTTGATATCGAATTGCAGGATGGCGCGAGCGACGCCGTGTATCTGCAAGCGCTGGTGCGTGGTGTGGCGGAAACCTTAGAGCGCGCCACGCCTGAATTAGTAATTTACCTGGCCGGCGCCGATCCGCACGAAGGCGATCGCCTCGGCCGGCTGAAGCTCACCAAGGATGGTTTAGCCGAGCGCGATGAGTTTGTGCTGACCACGCTGCGGCGAAAAAATATTCCCGTCGCCGTGACCATGGCAGGCGGCTATGGGCGTGAGATTGCCGATACCGTCGATATTCATTTTCGGACGGTGGCGACTGCGGCGGCGATTTTTGTGTAGTAAGGACGTGTCACCCTAAACGCAGTGAAGAATCTACTTTTGCGGGGGCGAACAAAGCAGATTCTTTACTGCGTTTAGGATGACATGTGCAGTAAAAATCACCGATTGGGCGGCAGTATGTCACCCATATGAAACCCGAAGCTGCCGTTTTTTCGATCGGCATAATACTTTTCCAGCGTCACTTTAATGGTGCGAAACGCCAGTTCCTTCCACGGGATCTCGTGTTCGCTGAATAGCTTTACTTCCAAACTTTCCGTGCCGGCGGCGAAATCCAAATCGAGCATCCTGCCGCGGAACATCACGTAGATTTGATTGATGTTGGGTAGATTAAGAAACGTGTAAAGCTGATCGATGGTGACGCGCGCACCGGCTTCTTCCAGGGTCTCGCGCGCCGCGCCGTCGGCTGCGGTCTCGCCGTTTTCCATGAATCCGGCAGGCAGGGTCCACAGTCCGTAGCGCGGCTCGATGGCGCGGCGGCAAAGCAAAATTTGGTCGCCCCATTCCGGGATGCAACCGACGACCATTTTCGGGTTTTGATAGTGGATTGTCGCGCACGCATCGCAGACGTAGCGCGGCACATTATCGCCGTCGGGTATGCGTAGGGAAACTTTTTCGCCGCAGTCACTGCAAAAATTCATATTGGGATTGGCCAATGAGTTCGTCACACGTTAGCAGAGTTGTTGCCAAAAATAAAGAATCTCGCAGGCCACCGCGCCTGGTGTGCTAGCGCGCAAAAGCGCGCGTGTCATGGCGCCACGATCCGCTTTCTACTTGCATCTTGGCATAGCAGGGACTGCAAGGAAGTATCTACAACTATCGTGGCGCGGGCGCTTTTGATTTTCCGCAGCTAGGCCGATCACGCCAATCCCAGGTAAAATACGACGATTCGTTGATCACTGATCGGAACTAGGGGCGAGCTATGTGGAAAATTTTGGTAATGGTGTGTGCGTTGGGCGGTTCATCGTTCGCTTACGCCGCGGAAAATAATTGGGCGAACGATCTGGCGCCGATCGGCGCGCAGGATTGGAATGCCGAGCGTGCGGCGCATTTGTTGGAACGTGCCGGATTTGGCGGAACGCCCGAGGACGTTCAGCGCCTTGCCGCGATGTCCCCCGACGCGGTGCTAAAAAAGCTGGTGGATTTTCAGGGCGCCGACAACAACCATCTTTTGCCGTTTGATGAATCCGGTGTACACGACCCGGGTTTGGAGGCGTTTCCCGAAAGCCGTCCGGCGACCACCACGCTAGCCAAGCAGCAAGGCGCGGCGCTCGGCGTGAAGGTGAAGCCGAAAGGTAATCGCAAGATGCAGCCGGTGGTGAACAAATTTTTCTACTGGTTGCGCGCCAGTCGCTTGGAGACTGATCGGATTGCCTATTGGTGGGCGAATCGGATGTTGACGACCGAGCGGCCGCTGGAAGAAAAGATGGCGCTGTTTTGGCACGGCCACTTCGCCAACAACGAAGAGAAGGTGCGCGACTATCGCAAAATGCAGCGTCAGTTGGCGTTGTTTCAGGCCAAGGGCACCGGCAATTTTCGCGAGCTGTTGATCGGCGCGGCGCAGGATCCGGCGATGCTGGCGTTTCTCGATGCGGGAGTGAACGTCAAGGGCGCACCGAACGAAAACTTCGCCCGCGAGATCATGGAGTTGTTCACCATGGGTGTGGGCAACTATAGCGAGAAAGATATTCGCGAAGCGGCGCGCGCCTTTACCGGCTGGAACTATGAGGGCGTCGAATTCAAGCAGATCACCGAAAAACACGACGACGGCGTCAAGACGGTGTTGGGCCGCAGCGGCGCCTTCGATGGCGTGCAAACCATCGACATCATTTTGCAACAGCCGGTCACGGCGGAATTTGTCGCCGGAAAAATTTATCGCTACTTAGTGCGCCAAGACTTATCGGACGCCACCAAGAAGCAACTGGCGGCGGTGCTACGGGACAACAACTATGAACTCGCGCCGCTGTTAAAAACCATCTTTCTGTCGAAGGATTTTTACAGTACGCCGTCGATGGCAACACGCATTAAAAGCCCGGTCGAACTGGCCGTCTCGACCTATAAAAAACTGGGTTTGAACGAAGTGCCGGGGGTGCCGGATTTCAACGACGCAACGGAAGCCTTGGGCCAGCGCTTGTTCCGTCCACCGACGGTGGCGGGCTGGGCGCAAGGCAAGAGTTGGATTACGCCGGGGCTGTTGTTGGAGCGCGGGAATTTTGCTCGCGATATGTTGTTTCCAAATATCAATTTCCTGCCGCCGGATCGCTACCCGGACGATGAAACCATTCGCATCGTCAGCGCAAAGATCGATCAGGGCGTTGATATCACTACGGCGACCAAGCCGGAAGGTAAGGGCATGGGCGGTGGCGGGGAGGCGATGATGTCCATGTCCAACGCCATGGTGGATCGCGACGAAGATTTCAACACGCGTTATGCGAGTTTTCGCGGCTGGCAGATGGCAACGGAAAAGGTCAAGCCGATTTCGCGTCGGACCGCGCAGATCGATTTGGCGGGCCTGGTGAAGACGCAGAAACTAGCGACGACGACGCAGGTAGTCGACTATCTATTGGCGCGTTTTTTACGCATTGCCGCGGATAGCGCCGATCGCACTCGTTTAATCGAATTCTTAAACGGCGAACTCGGCACGGACAAAGTGAGCGAAGCGGAAACCTACCTCGAGGAACCTTTGCGTTTGTTGCTGCATCTGATTATGAGTTTGCCTGAGTATCAACTCGGATAAGGAAAAATGATGAAAAACGACAACTTTTTTGGTCAACGAATCAGCCGCAGATCCTTGCTGGGTGCGGGTCTTGCCGGCATTGGATTGAACGGCGGGCGCATTTTGGGCGTGCCTTTGGCATTCGGACAAGTGGCGCAGGCCATGGCCGCCGACGAAGCGAGCAAGGATCGCATTCTGGTCGTGGTGGAACTATCCGGCGGCAACGATGGTTTGAATACCCTAGTGCCCTATGGCAACGATGCGTATTACAAACATCGTCCCACGCTGGGCATCAGGCCCGATAAACTACTCAAAATAGACGATCAGTTTGGCTGGAATTCCGGCATGGTCGGCTTTGAGAAATTGTATAAAGACGGCAAGCTCGCGGTGATTCATGGCTGCGGTTATGACCAGCCCTCCTTCTCGCATTTCACCTCGATGGCTTATCTGCATACGGCGGCGCCCAATAGCGGTGAAGAATACGGCTGGATCGGCCGCCTCGGCGATGTATTGAAGCCAACGACGACGCCGAACTACATCGTGAACATCGATGCAACGCAATCGTTGGCCGTGAAGAGTCGCGTGCATGTGCCGGTGGTGTTCGACGAGCCCGAGCGCTTCACGCGCAAGGGGAGTTTTCAGGAGAAGCCGCAGCTCGATTCCGTGACCCAAGTCGCCGACGACCCCAACCCGTCGCGGGCATTTTTGCGCGAGGCGGCGAAGAGCGCCGTCGATGCCTCGGCTTTAGTGCGCGAGGCATGGGCACGTTATCGCACACCGGTTGATTACGGCATTTCGTCGTTGAGTTTACCCAAGGTCGCGTCGCTGATCGATGCCGGCTTGCCGACACGGCTGTACTACACGGCATTTCGCAATAATGCGTTCGACACCCATGTGCAGCAGCCGGACTTGCATGCGCGCTTACTCACCTACGCATCCGATGCCATCATGGGTTTTATGCGTGATTTGGAGCGCATCGGCAAAGCGGATAATGTCTCGATTCTGGTATTTTCCGAGTTCGGTCGTCGCGTGCCGGAGAACGCCAATCTGGGCACCGATCACGGTACGGCAAATTACATGTTCATGGTCGGCAAGCATGTGAAGGGTGGTCACTACGGCAAGCCGGTCGATCTGACCAAGCTTGATTCCGGTGATAATTTAATTCATACCACGGATTTTCGCCGCGCTTACGCGACGCTGACCAAGGGTTGGATGGGTTATAGCGATACGGCAAAACTGTTGAAATCGGAGTTTGAACCGTTCCCGATTTTTGCGTAGCTATTCGAGCTAATAAGAAAAAAAACCATGGTTGTACGCCTGCGTGTAGTGCTTGTCGGATGGTTATTTGCCGCGTGTTTTTCGCTGGCGGCAGACGTTCAGGAGCTTGAACAGGAAGTCGTCATCGGCAAGCGCGAGCGCGACATTCCGCGTTTGGGTTATCAAACCCCAGAAGTGTTCGATCCCTTTACCGATATTTTGTGGCAGGGCGGTTATCGCGACTACCCGCCGTCGGAGATTCCCGAGGGACTGAAGTATGCGACGGCCATGGCGCGAACCGCCAAGCTCGGGCGCATCGCCGTGTGTGCGGATGCGTTCTACTGGCCCTTTTCTCACACCATGAAAACGTCCGAGCCACCCGGCATCGATGTCGAAATCGTTCGCCGCATTGCCAAACGCCACGACTGGCGCATAGAAATGATGTGGGCGCCGAACACCATCTCCCGCGGCGGTGTCGGAGCGGCGTTTAAGAAAGGTATCGATCGCGGCTATTGCGATGTCTTTCTCGGCTTGGTCATCACTGGCGACGACCACCACATGGAAGGCCACCAGATGGTTTTCACCAAGCCTTACATCGGCATGGGCTTTGTACTCGTCACGCAGGGTAAGGCCGTGGGGCTTACGACATTGGAAGAGGTGGTGAAGGCGAAAATTAAAGTCGGCGTGCCGGCGTTTTCCCCCATGTGGGACTATGTAAAAGACAAAGGCATCCCGTACGAATCCTATGCCTTGAATTTTCGTTTGGTCGATGCTTTCGTCAAAGGGGAAATTGAAGCCGCGATGGTGTGGGAGCCGGGTTTGGCCGTCGCGAAAAAAGAAAAAGGTTACGATGTGAAGCCTGTTCCGGGATATGTTCCCGTCGCCGGCCAGCGCTGGAATGGCGCGTGGGGCGTGAAGGGTAGGGAATCGGAATTCATCGACTTCCTCGATGCGGAGCTAGTCAAAATGATCGGCAATGGCGAACTCAAGCAGATCGTCGAGAGCTACGGTCTGACTTATTACCCCCCGTTTGTGAATTGATGGTGATGCGCTCTCGTTTAACTGCGCGCTCTTTTGTTGTTTTGGCGTTGCTGATCGCGGTCGGCGCGTTGCCGAAGGCGGCTCGAAGCGCCGACGTGCAACAGCTCGAAACGGAAACCGTCATCGGAAAAAAACAAAAATGGGATCCGAAGAAAACCCATCCTGAAGTATTCGATCCGGTGAACAACGAACGTTGGCGCGCGGGCTTTCGCGAATCGTTCGCCACGGAAATTCCTGAAGAACTCAAAAACGTCGATGCCCTGACGCGCATCCGCGCGATGAAGCGCATCGTGGCTTGCGCCGATGGTTGGTACTACCCATTTTCGCGTACCGCGCCGCAATCGGAAACGCCCGGTATCGACATCGACATTGTGCGCGATATTGCTAAACGTCAGGGTTGGCGGCTGGATATCGTATGGGCGAATACCGGGATTAGCCTCGGTTACGCGTTTACTACGACCATCGATAAAGGCTATTGCGATTTATTCGTTGGGCTGATTCATTCCGAGGAAGACGACGATATACGTGCCCATCACCTGGTCTATACCAAGCCCTATTTGGGTGTCGGATTCGTTTTGGCCGTTCAAGGCAAGGCCGCCAAGGTAACAACCCTGGCGGAGATCAAAGCGAAGAAGCTTAAAGTGGGCGTGCCCATGCTCAGCCCGATGGAAGAATACGTTCGCGCGAATAAAATGGAATACGAACTTTATAGCCAGAGCCACGGCCTGATCGACGGTATGCTGAAACGCGAAGTAGATGCGGCCATGATGTGGTCTGGTGCGGTCGCCGTAGCGAAGAATGACTACGACGTCGAGTTCGACGTGGCGCCTGACTTTAAGCCGCAGCCGGGCCAACGCTGGAACGGCGTCTGGGTGGTGAAGGAAAAAGAAACGCAATTGCGGGCGTTCCTCGATGATGAGCTACAAACGATGCTGAAGCAGGGCAAGATTCAGAGCATCGTCGAGAGTTACTACATGCCGTTTTACGAGCCGTTCGTCAATTAGGTTACGTGTCGGCGCAACGTTTCCGTCAGCCGTTGTGTGATATGAATTTCAATCAACCGGGCGATGCCCAAGAAGGAAATCAATGATGAAGAAAAATGCAGCGCTGTTGTGCTTAGCTTGTGTAGCTGGATTTGCGAATACCGCCTGGGCGGTTGAAGGCACGGTACTTTGGAATAACCCCAAGTGTGGCGTTAACGTGATCGCCACGGATGGCGGATACACCTTCAACCAGCAGGTGTCCGCCGGGGAATTATCCGCTGGGGACAAACTTGACGGGCCGCTGAACGTACCGGAAAAAACGCAAAATTTTTCTAACGTGACTACGGGTAAGCACGTGATGATGTGGGTAGCGCGCTATTCCACCAGCAAGAAAATCATTCTTGAGCGCGTGCCTGCGAGTTGTCGCACCGAGGAGTTGGCGACGCTCAATTAGGAATTCTTAAGTTTCCGGCTTCGATAGACATCGAGGCCGCGTGGCCTTGGGCCAGAGGCTGGCCTAAGGCCATGCGGCTCGACGCGGACAGTCCAAGCTATTTCACGGAATCCAAGCTACCCATCGCTTTCGGATAGACGACGATCCCCCAGGGAAGATTGAGATCCTTCACATGATTGACGGCTTCATAGCTGGTAGCGTCCAACACCAACACTTCGTTGCTGCGTCCGCAGGCAATCAGCAAATTCTTCTCGTCCGGCGTCAATGTGAAATGCCAGCAACGATCGCCGATCGGCACGGTCTTTTCCAGTACTAAAGTTTTACCGTTAAACACTTGCAGTTCCTTGGCTTTGAATGCGGCGACGAACAGTCGCTTGCCGCTTTTGTCGAACGCGATGCCGTAGGGGCCCTTTGCCGTTGCAACGGTTTTCAGCGGATTGAATTTTCTATCGAGCAACAAAATTTTGTCGCCGTATTCGAGCGACACGACATAGTGCTTGCCGTCTGGTGAGGCCTTAATGCCGCGCGGACGATCACCGAGTTTGTGGGTGCTGACCTTTTTCACTAGCTTGCCGGATTTGATATCGTAAACGGTGATGGTGTTATCCCCTTCGTTAGTGACCAGCATTTTTTTTCCATCATGGGAAAATTCAATGCCCTCAGTCTCCGGTCCGCTCATGATGGTCTTCACCACGTTCATCGCTTTGAGATCGATGATGGCGATACCCGCTGGAAGCTTGGGTGCGCCATCGTCGTCGTCCTCTTTCTCGCCGGGTTTTGGCGGCGGGCCGGATTTTGCGCTCGGCTCGTAGCTCACATAGGCGAAATCGCCGAACACGCGCACGAACTCTGGGTTCTGGCCGATCGGAATATGTTTGATCACTTTCTTCGTTGCCGTATCGATAATCGACACATCACCGCCTTCGCGATTCGCGGTAATCAGCAACTTGCCATCGTTGGTGACGCCGAGGCCACGCGGCTCTTTCGCCTCGATATCGATGGTATCGACGACCGTGAAATTCTCCAGGGAAATCACCGACACACCTTTGTCCTGATTGGTGACATAGGCGACGCCCAAGTGATGGTCGGCCCAGGCGGGCAAACTCAGTCCAGCGCACAGACCGAGCAGGGCCAATTTATTCGAAACTGCATTCATGCTGAAAATACTCCTCTAGGTTTATGTCTGCGCGATTATTGCACGCACTTTGTTTTCGATTCGAGCGCCTAAGAATCGTTCATTGCATCGAGCGGATACATCGGTCGGCGGATTTTGCGATACGGAAATAACCGCCAATCGGAACTGCCGACGCCTACGCCGTCACATTCGATCGCGGCTTTGGCGATCGGCAAAAACACCGGCCGGTAATACATCCGCGATTTTAGTACAAGATACTGCTTGCGTCGCGGATCGATGCCGACGCTGGTGAAAACACCCAAGTCCCACGGTTCCTGGGAACGCTCGCAAATGACGATTTCCGCCGCGCCCGTATCAAGCACCACGGTGCGGCCCATATAGCTGCGCACGCCGGTCAGTTGCGGCCCGGTAATAGTGTATTCGCCGTCGGTGATGGCCCGCACCACCCCGCTCATTTCCAGTGGTTCGCCTTTGAGTCCGAGCGAGGGCATGTCCATTTTCCCACCGACGCGCAAGGTCACCTTTGCGCCGACGCCGGCCTCGATACAACGGGCGACGGATTCCGGATCGCGGATCGGGCCCGCCGCCAAGTTGGTTGCGCCGTGGCGCAGCACCTCCGCCAAGACCCGCATGGTATCTTGCGTTGCGCCCGATGCACAATTGTCGCAATGATCGAGCAACAGGATTGGCCCCTCGCTCAGCGCCATCGCGCGGGCGATGGAGTCGGCCAGCGGCTCGGCGTGATAGATGAAATCCGCGCGCCGTTTCCAGGCAATGTCGAGCATGATGTTGCAAACATCTTCAGCCGCTTGGTGATCGCCATCGGCAACCACCACGGCGCTTACCCCCATGTCGGGGATGTCTGTTTGCGGAAAGCCGCCGAACGCTGTCGCCGCGAGTAAGCCGCGCCGCTCCGCAGCAATGGCCGCACCAACGAAATCGCGCATCGGCGCTTCATCCGTGTTCATCCTCAGGGTTTGCGCGAGGATCGGTCGATTGCCCCACGCCATCACCGGCTTGACCTCGCCCTTAGTATAACGCAGCAATATTCGCGCCGCGAGATCGCCCGCCTCGTACATATCGATGTGCGGATAGGTTTTGTAGCCGGTCAGCACATCGCAGTTCGCGACCATTTTTTGTGTGACGTTGGCATGCAGATCCAACGCCACGGCGATCGGCAATTGGGGCGCGATGCGGCGCAGCCGTTCCAGCAAATCGCCTTCGCCGTCATCGGTGCTTTCCACCACCATGGCGCCATGTAGATCGAGAAATAGCGCGTCGCAGCCTTGTTCCACGGCCGCGACGATGGCATCGCGCATGACTGTGTACGCTTCATGGGACACGGGTCCGCTCGGGGGCGAGTCGCCAGCAACGGGTGTCACGATTTCGGCGCCGAATTCCAGCGCGCGGTCGATGAATGCGCCCATGGGGGTCGCGGTGCCGCGCATCGCGTCGAAGGCATCGCGATTGAAATAGGGGCCGTTCCTACCGAAGGCAAACAGCGGCGTCGGCACCGGCGAAAAGGTATTCGTTTCGTGTTTCATTTGCGCGATGACGAACTTCATATCGATTCGCAAAGTGATCGAACGTGGTGGAATGAATAAGTCCCACCGTCACCCCCATCCTCTCCCAGAGAGAGAAGGGTTGGGAGTGAGCTGAGGAATTCGCAACGCATGCGTTGCGCTCGTCGAACGGCACTGGCTTGCAAGCCAGTGTGCGCACTGCAAGTGAGGGCCGGCGTAACTACGAAGTGACCCGTCATCAAGCCGCCTCAAGCCCACACCATTCAGCGATAAACAAAGCAATCGCTTGAGTCACCCGCCGCACGGATTCCAACTCCACGCGTTCATCGAAACCGTGGATGTCCTCGGCGAGTGGGCCGTAGACCAGTGCGGGAATCTTGGCGTAAATATCGAAAATACGCGCATCGGTGGTGGCGCTACTGATGGCCTCTTCTAACTCCGCACCATCAAACGCCGCCCGATGAGCACGCTTCAAAATACCTTCTGCTTGATCTGCGTTCTTCAACACAAAACCGGTCGCAGCCAAGCCGGGATAGGTAATTTTCGGTGGATATTTCGCCAGGAATGGGTGAGCGCGCGCGGCGTTGGCGATGCAGGCTTCGATTTCCTTGCGCGCCGCATCGAGGTCTTTCGCCGGTGGCAGGCCGATGCGCGCATCGAAGGTGCACCACGACGGCACACTCGACGCCCAATCGCCGCCGGCAATTTTGCCGACGTTAAAATTGAGCGGATGGTGTACGTGGCGATAATGTATATCGTCGCGGCAACTGTCGTTCCATTTTTCTTCCAGCGCGTGCAGCGCTTGCATCAGCCCATAGGCAGACTCGATCGCGTTTGCGCCGCGGCCGGCTTCGCGCACGTGTACCGGCTTGCCGAGCACGTGCACCTGTAGCCACAACACGCCGACTTGGGCGCGGCCGAGTTGATTATTCCACGGCTCGGGAATCAGCGCCACGTCGGCGAGATAACCACGCTGCAAGCAAGCAAGGGCGCCGTTCCCCGTGCATTCTTCCTCGATGACCGATTGGATATGCAGGTCCGCGGCCGGCGCATAACCGCAACGCCTTAATGCTTCGACGGCATAAATATTCGCCGCGATACCTGCTTTCATATCGCCGCCGCCGCGACCGTAAAGCCAGCCATTTTCCACCCGCGGGACAAAGGGCGGCGTGGTCCACATATTCAATGGCCCGACCGGCACCACGTCGATATGGCCATTCAAAATCAACGAATGACCTTGCTTATTTTTCGGGCGATGGGAACCGACGACGTTGAACGCGTTGTCGTAGGAAACCGTGACTGGCGAAAATCCCGGGAGATGATTCAGTTCATCGACCTGCATGGCCCACATGTCGACGGCGTAACCGCGCTCGCGTAACGACTTCGCTACGAAGTCCTGCGCCGTTTGCTCCGCGCCGCGCATGCTGGGGAATTTGACCAGTTCGCAGGTGAAGGCGAGTTGCTCGTTGAAGGCCGCGTCAACGGCGTTTTGAATTTTAGTGGTTAGGTCGCGGTCGAGCATGGACGGTTTGAATTTTCGAAAACCTTAACACCTGTCATTCCCGCGAAGGCGGGAATCCATTTTGCCGTGGTATTTCTGGCGCACTATGGATTCCCGCCTTCGCGGGAACGACCGCTTGATAGGTTGTCTTTATAAAAATCACGGCAGTGACTTCAACACATCCGCAATCGTGCCAAACAACTGATCAATATGTTTCTTGTCGGCAATCAGCGGCGGCGAAAGAGCCATCACTTCGCCGGTCGTCCGCACCAACACGTCCTTGTTGAAGCAGCGCAAAAACGCTTCAAACGCGCGCGCGCCGGGCTTGTCCGCCATGGGCTGCAATTCGATGCCGGCGACAAAGCCCATGCTGCGAATATCGATGACGTGGGGTAAACCGCGCAGACTGTGGGCGGCGTCTTGGAAATATTCGGACAGGCCCGCGGCGCGCTCAAACAATTGCTCCTCGCGATACAGATCCAGCGTTGCGCTCGCGGCCGCGGAGGCGACGGGATGGCCGGAATAGGTGTAGCCGTGGAAAAATTCGATGGCGTTGGGTGGTGCGTTCATGAACGCGTCGTAGATGTGGCTCTTCGCGATGACTGCGCCCATCGGAATCGTCGCATTAGTCACGCCCTTGGCGCAAGTGATCATATCGGGCACGACGCCGAATACATCGGCGGCGAATGCGTGCGGGCCGACGCGGCCAAAACCGGTGATGACCTCATCGAAAATCAGCAGCAAATTATATTTGTCGCAAATCTGGCGCAGGCGATTCAGATAGCCTTTCGGCGGAAGCAACACCCCGGTTGATCCGGCCATGGGCTCAACGATCACCGCGGCGATGTTCGACGCGTCGTGCAGCGGAATAATGCGCTGCTCGAGTTCGTCGGCGAGGTGCGCGCCCCATTCCGGCTGACCGCGGCTGAAGGCTTGTTTCTCGAGATTGAACGTATGCGGCAAGTGATCGACCCGTGGCAACATGCTGCCGAAAGTTTTGCGGTTTCCCGTCATGCCGCCGACGGAAATGCCGCCGAAGCCGACGCCGTGATAACCGCGTTCGCGGCCGATGAATACGGTGCGATGACCTTCGCCGCGAATGCGGTGATAGGCCAGCGCAATCTTCAGCGCGCTATCGACGGCTTCCGAGCCGGAGTTGGCGAAAAACACATAGTCCAATCC
>JANMJR010000224.1:0-6894 GCA_031371465.1 Pseudomonadota bacterium | reverse complement strand
CAAGCCATGTTGCAATGGAGCGTCGACCGCCACTTCACCGCCAGCGCTGTTTATGCACATTTCTTTGCGGGTGATTTCCTGAAGGAGACTCCGCCAGGAAATGACGTCAACTACTTCTCAGCCTGGGTGACTTATCGCTTCTGAATGCAAGTGGGCAGGATCAGACGGAAACCACGTTGGCGGATACGTGAAAAGTGATGGATCATGTTCTGCTTACCAAAGGCAGCGCCTTGAAAGGCGGGGGCGTAACGCTTTTAAACGACCTCAATACAGCCTATCTGTGTGGCATTGTAGATTTCAGGAACAAGTAGCAAGGCAATCTGAAAATGCAGATTATTGCTTTGGTCGAGTTAACGGCCGAAAGCCAACAGTATCGAACGTTAGCTCTGTCTAGACGATCCCTGACGTCCATTAGCCACGCAGGGTCAAGAGCTAAAGTACTGTCGAGGATCACTCATTTCGTTGCGAGTGGCATAACCAGGAAAATTACTTAAGGAGAATGGAAATGGTAAGGTTAATTCAAATTGTATTTCCCGAGAAACGGGGAATGCGGACGACATGGGCAATCCTATTTGCGTTGCTTATCGTCGGTTGCGCGAGTTCGGTTCAACGCCATGGTGTCCCGCTCGGCGAAAAGCTCCGTGTTCCAGCGGGCTTCGTCGTAGAAACGCTCACAACACTGGCGCCCAATGCCCGCGCCATGGCAGAGGGACCACGCGGCACGGTGTTCGTCGGCAGCTACGCGGCGGGCAATGTTTACGCTTTGAATTTAGAACAGGGTCGGGTTATCAAGGTTCGTACGCTGCTGAAAGGCCTTGCCAGTCCAACGTCCATCGCCATGCGCGACGGCGCACTGTTTGTCGCGACGACAACCCAAGTTCTACGCTACAACGGTATTGAGGATCGCCTCGATAGTCCCCCCGCGCCTATTACAGTCATTGACGGGCTGCTCAATCAACGCACTCACGCCGCGCGTTATTTTAGCTTCGGCCCGGACGGGAAACTTTACTTAAACTTAAGTGCCCCGTGCGATCTCTGTGAGCCCACGGCGGACGAATTCGCCCTGATTGTTCGATTTAATCTCGATGGAAGTGAGCGCGAAGTCATCGCCCGCGGTGTTCGTAACACCGGTGGGTTTGACTGGCGCCCCCAAAGCGGGGAGCTTTGGTTTACCCAGACTGAGACCGACGAGCTGGCTGACAGTCGAGTGAGCGAAGAACTAAATCGTGTGACATCCCCGGGCCAGCACTTTGGTTTTCCCTATTGCCGCAGCGGAGATATCAAAGACCCCAAGTTTGGCGATAAGCGCGCTTGTAACGAATTTGTGCCGCCGATGGCTAAATTAGGCGGGCATACGGCCCCGCTGGGCATGGGTTTTTACAAAGGATCGGCTTTCCCTTCTGAATTTCGAAACAATATATTTATCGCCCGTCATGGCTCGCACGATCCACCTAGAGTGGGCTACGATGTTGTCCGCGTCCAATTCGATGGAAGCGGAAAAAGCACAATAAAACCCTTCGTCGAAGGCTTTCTTGACGAGAAAAATAATGTTCTTGGGCGGCCGGTGGGAGTACTGATGATGCGCGATGGGAGCATGTTGATCTCAGATGATCAAAATGGCGCGATCTATCGCGTGCGCTATGTAAGGTGATGATGCGGCGCGCTTACCCTTCGGTAGGCGACAGCAAAACTCGATACCATGACGTGCGCCCACGATCTATTGTTTTGTCCGCAAGGACGGCACAACTTTCTGAGCTAAGGAAGCTCCGATTTATTTCGAGTTCTAAGCGAGACGAGGCGCGAGCAACGACGTATCGCGACGAAATCGGAATTAATCAGAGCTTCCCTAAGTATTAGATGGAAATTTGAAGTAAGCCGTATTCGAAAACATCGAAAAAAAGCACAACGATCCCAATGGAAGCAGGCCTGTGCAATTTTTAATCGTCACGGAAGAACACAATCGAACCATTGCACCGGATAGCGACCTCCGTCAAGAGCACATCCATATCTAACCGAGACACTAGGCGTACTTGAGTTTATCAATTTACCAATTAAGGGAAAAGTCATGGATCAACTTTCAGATCGGCCAAAGCTCAGCGAAAAAGGATTGCTAAGTCCAGAAAACTGTGTGGTAGCCCTTATTGATCTGCAGCCACAGATGCTTTTTGGTGTCGGCAATTTTGATCGTCAACTAATCATCAACAACAACACCTTACTCGCTAAAGCGGCCAAAGTGTTTGATGTTCCTGTCGTGTTATCGACCGTAGAAACAAAGGGTTTTAGTGGAAACCTCTGGCCGCAAGTGCAGGCGGTCTTCCCGAAAACAATTCCAATCGAACGCTCGACCATGAACGCCTGGGACGACAAGAACTTTTTTGAGGCCATCAGTAAGAGTGGACGAAAAAAGATTGTATTGGCCGGGTTATGGACAGAAACCTGTGTCGCTCTACCGGCTGTGCAGGCTCTACATGATGGCTATGAAGTCTACGTTGTTGAAGATTGTTGTGGCGACGTGAGTGCGCTCGCTCATGAGAATGCGATGAAACGCGTTGTCCAAGCCGGCGCAAAGCCGGTTACTGCGCTTTCTGTCATGCTCGAATGGCAGCGCGATTGGGCCATTCGAGAGACCTATGACGCAGTGATGGATATTGTGAAGACGCATTGCGGAGCCTACGGCGTCGGCGTGGAGTACGTATACACGATGGTACACAAGGCGCCGGCTACTGTTCTTCCGGGATACATTGTTCCGGTCGCGCCGGTCGCACATCAGTAACGCAACCATGCGCAGCGAGGGAGTCTTGAAATGTAATGCGTCAACCCCGCTCTGGAAAACTCTTTGATCATACGGCCGGATACCTATACGAGCAATATGTTGTCGGCCAACCGAACGCGCCACTCAACTCAGAGGAACAAGGACAATGCCTACGTCGCCGGTCCCAAAAGCAGGATTGTCACGGACTCCAGCCTGTCCGTTGATGGCGACGCCAACGCGCAATTATTTTAGGAATATGAAAGGGAATTCAAATGTCACAAAGACTCGCAGATAAAGTCGCGCTAATCACGGGCGGCAGCAGCGGGCTCGGGCTCGCTACGGCGCAACGATTCGTCGCGGAAGGCGCTTACGTCTTCATTACAGGGCGGCGTCAGCCCGAGCTTGATTCCGCCGTAAAACAGATTGGCGGCAACGTCGCCGGCATCCGCAGTGATGTTTCAAACCTCGCCGATCTCGACCGTTTGTTCGCGACCATCAAAGAGCAGAAAGGGCGGCTCGACGTTTTGTTCGCGAATGCGGGCGGCGGCGCCTTTGTTCCGCTTGAACAGGTCACCGAGGAGCACTTCGACAAGTATTTCGGCATCAATGTGAAAGGCACGCTCTTTACAGTGCAAAAGGCGGTGCCGCTGATGACCGCGGGCGGCGCCATCGTGATCAATGGCTCGATGGTTTCGATCAAAGGCGTCCCGGCGTTCGGAGTCTACGCGGCGACGAAGGCGGCGCTGCGTTCGTTCGCGCGGACCTGGACGCAGGATCTGAAAGGCCGCAACATTCGCGTCAACGTCGTTAGCCCTGGCACGGTAGTGACCCCCGCCTATAAAAGCGAACTTGGCCTGACCGACGAGCAGATCGAAGGGTTCGCCGCGCAAGCTGCAGCGACCACACCGCTCGGTCGCACCGGCACGCCCGATGAAATCGCTAAGGCCGTTGTCTTCCTCGCATCGGACGATAGCAGTTACGTTAATGGCATCGAACTCTTCGTAGATGGCGGCGCGGCGCAAATCTAACGCCGACACAGTCGCCTATCACAAATTCAAGGGACACCATCTACACGGACACGGTTGAGTGTAAGCGTCACCTGAGTTCCATGCTTGACGCAGTGAATTGGTTAAGCGGCAAGTCGTTGTTCGGTGAGATGCCAAGGAATGATGACCACGAGTAGCTCAGCTAACTCCGTGAATTGCGCAGCCGGGACATTTCCTTTCCACCAGTACGACTCTCAGCGTGCGAGATCGAAAAACACCGTGCAATCCCGAAAGACGCATCGCCTCGCTTGTGTCAATCTTCGATCGTCGTATTTGAGGCACGGAACTTCCCCAATTGAAGGTTTGAGAGACTAGTTGCGAGACCCTTTTTAAGTGAAGTGTTGATGTTCAATAGGAGCGTAGCAATGCCGGACTTTAATCTTTTTCGGGAAAACTCGGACGACATCGATTTCCATTACGCGTCTCAAGGCGCAGGCAAGCCGACTGGGCCAGACAATTTGTGGCCGCTGAGCAGTTCTGTCCGGATGGACGGGCGTGCCGACCTCGCTGGTGCAGTGCCACGCGGCCTCAGCCGTCGCGCTCTCATCCGGGCATGTTCCTATATGGAAAATAACATCGGTGAAAGATTCACACTCAGCGATCTTGCCAGCGCGGCCGGTGTCAGCCGGTTCCACTTTGCCAGACTGTTCCGCGTAAGTACCAGCCAAAGCCCCATGAGGTACCTGCTTCGATTGCGTATTGAACGGGCAATCGAAATGCTGGAACGAAACGATCATAAGATTTGTGAGGTGGCAGCGATATTAGGTTTCTCCGATCAAAGTCATTTCTCGCGAACTTTCCGTCCGATCACAGGCGTTTCGCCAAAAATGTTCTTGTATCTCCACAGCGGAATGGCCCAGGGCTCTTATCGCCACGATGGAGGAACGTGGATCAGAGAGCACTTAACCCGTGTTACTCCCACGCCTCGTCCTTTACATCAAAAAATGCACAACGATTCCAACTGCAGCACACAGATGCGATTTTATTCGCTCGGTACAGAATGCAATGGGGTAGGCGTGACCGACTAAAGGCTGCTCTAGACGCCGACCTGGCGCTGGCCCGTACTTCAGTCTCAATAGGCTTCCCCGCTCATTTTTTAAGAATAAGCAGGTGGATCAAATTGTGGCTCAGCGGAAGCTCGGGTCGAAGCCCTGGAATCGGAGATCAGGCCACCGCGTTCGCCATCGGTCCGATAATGATCTCGCGGTTGAGGTGCATTACCGATGCGGGGCGGGAAGCGATATTCGGTTGTTTCTCGGATACAAGGCCTGTTTGAGATATTGACACGCCCCCGGCGTCATCAAAAAAGCACGCCGGTACCGATGGCAGCACGCAGGTGCGATCGTCTTCGCCAAGCGAAGAACACAATCCCATCCATAACTTTTAAGTCCTATATCGTCTGGTTTATTGTTAACAGAAAAGGAGAGTAGCAATGCAGTCCGAAGACGCCGCGAGCGAACCTGCCACACCTTACGTAGTGATGTCCCGTCACAGTGTTCTGGTCGGCGGCGCCCGTGCCGCCACTCCGCTCGAACTAAACAAAGCCGTGGTTGTCCGCTTCAACAAGGAGGTCATCGAACAAGGGGATACATCGTGTCTTCGCTGGCTTATGGACCAGAGCTTCGTCGACCACTCTGCCGCTGGCGCCGACAGCGGACCCAGCGGGATGCTTTATACCTTCAACCATGTCCTCCGACGGGCCCTCTCGGATTTGCGAGTGGAGCTTCACGATCAAATCGCCGAGGGCGACAAGGTCACGACCCGGAAAACGGTCAGCGGCGCCCACACCGGAGAGCTTCTCGGTGTTCCCGCAACGAATCGCGAAGTGGTGATCGATGTCATCGACATCGTGAGGCTACGCAATCGCAAATACCTCGAGTACTGGGGTAGTGATAACTTGCAGAGCGTCTTAGCCTCGCTGAGAGCGACGTGATCATGTGCGCGCGACATCGCTGCCGTCGACAATGCCGTTCTCTTTGGCGTCGGAGATAGTTAACCCCTTGCATGCAGCCGAACGAACAAATCCATTGATCAGTGACATTAAAGGAAATCTATCATGAAGAAACCTGACGCAACGAAGCTGCAGGCGCTGAAGGCTAGACGACAGGCCCCACTTGTTACGCCTACCGATCTGAAGCCGGCAGCGACCAAGGATATCTCCGGAGCGATGAACGCCATCCTGGCGGACGTGTTCGCACTTTACTTGAAAACCAAGAACTTTCACTGGCATATGAGCGGCCCGCACTTTCGGGACTACCACTTGATGCTGGACGAGCACGGCGACCAGCTTTACGCAATGACCGACCCGATTGCCGAAAGGATTCGCAAGTTGGGCGGGACCACGCTCAGGTACATTGGTCACATCTCGCGTATGCAGCGCGTTCTGGACAATGACGCGGACTACGTCCAACCGCTGGACATGTTGGCTGAGCTGCGCGACGACAACAAGACACTTGCGAGCAGCCTGCGCGAGGCGCACAACGTCTGCGACGAGCACCGTGACATCGCTACCGCGAGTCTGATCGAAGTCTGGATCGACGAAACGGAGCGCCGCACGTGGTTCCTGTTCGAGGCAAGTCGTCACGGAGACGCCACCGGGCATTGAGCGGCGGTGGGACGATTTTCCGAAAGAGGTGAAGCTCATGTTCCATATGATTTCTGGTATTGCTGAAGCGACGACGGGCCCGCCGCTGCAGGCGCGGTTGTTGCTAACCGCTGGCGCGACCGTGCTGCAAGCTGACGCACACACCGTTGGTGCACACGGAGTCCGCCATGGCTGACATCGCGCCGACCGGCTTTGCGAGCCGGGGGGATCAACTCTTTCCGGTGCTCACCGAGCTGGAGATTGCACACATCAGCCGCTTCGGCGCCGTCCGGCTCTACCAACGTGGGACTCGACTGTTCAGCGCGGGCGAACCGGCCCCGGGCATGTTTGTTGTTTTAAAGGGCATCGTCGCGATCAGTCAACGTGACGGCCGTGGTCTTGTGGTTCCCATCGTACGTCAAGAGCGGGGGCAATTTTCTGGTGAGATTGCTCTTCTGTCCGGTCGCCAAGCACTGACGGACGGCGTTGCCGAACAGGACGTCGAGGCGCTT
>JANMJR010000215.1:0-7902 GCA_031371465.1 Pseudomonadota bacterium | reverse complement strand
GGTCCACACCAAATCGTAAACGTTGTCCACGCCTTGCTGATACATCGCCAGACGCTCCAAACCATAGGTGATCTCGCCGGTGATGGGTTTGCATTCGATGCCGCCGACCTGCTGAAAATAGGTGAACTGCGTCACCTCCATTCCGTTCAGCCACACTTCCCAGCCGAGGCCCCAGGCGCCGAGCGTGGGATTTTCCCAATCGTCCTCGACGAAGCGAACGTCGTTTAGCTTCGGATCGATGCCAATTTCCGCCAGCGAGCCTAAATACAAATCGAGGATGTTCGGTGGCGAGGGTTTGAGCACCACTTGGTACTGATAGTAATGTTGAAGACGATTCGGGTTTTCGCCGTAGCGCCCGTCCTTCGGGCGGCGCGACGGCTGCACATAACCGGCGCGCCACGGCTCCGGGCCGAGCGCGCGCAGAAACGTCGCCGTGTGAGATGTGCCGGCGCCAACCTCCATGTCGTAGGGCTGCAACAACGCGCAGCCTTGCGTGCCCCAATAGGTCTGTAGCTTAAGAATGATATCCTGGAAAGTCAGCATATTTAAGGCAAAGGGGGAATTTTAACCTAGTCGCGGATGGGGAACTACGAATTCGATTTGGTGCCTAATCTACTTACGGTTTTTCCGATTCACCACTTGGAGGTAAGCTATGAGCAAGAAAGACGAGTACATGGCGCAAATGCAGTTTCAACTAAAAAAATGGGACGCGGAAATCGATGCGCTGACGAACAAAGCCAACGAAATTGGCGCCGAAGCGCGTGATCAATATTACGACCAGCTAAAAACAATGCGTGCGAGCCGCGAAGCGGTTACGCAGAAAATGCGCGACATCACAGCGGCGAGCGAAGCAGCGTGGCAGGACATGCAAAAAGGCATGGAAAGCGCTTGGGATTCCATGAAAGTTGCTATGGAGAAAATGTCGAGTTCGTTTAAAAAATAAACTCGATTGGCTGGAGCGCCTTATCTGGCCTGCCTCCTGGCAAGGACTATTTGAAGAGGCGCTCCGGCAGCGCCTCTTCAGGCAGATCGATTTAAAACTTCGCCCTCCCCCGGTTATCGCGATCGCAACTCAAAGCGCTGTGCGAAACGCAGCCGTGATCGAGTTGACTGACTGGTAAGCGCCCCAAATGGATAGAGCGAATAACCCTGCCATCGAGGTGTTCTGGCAAAAGCCGTTGCGGTAGGTCGGGCCGATATAGGCCGTGCGCGCCGTAATGTACCAAAGGCGACGGCACGGCAACGGCAACACGTTGATCGCCGGCAAAACCCCGGCATGCCGGGAAAACTCCGAATCAGCGGGGAAAAAAGACACCAAGCCGCTACCCAACGGTAGTCCGATGAGCGCGTCAAATCGGCTTGGATCATGGAGTGTCCATACTCGAAAGTATCTATAAGTCAGCGCAGGACAAACCGGACGATCTCGCCATGGTGCACTTGTCCGGTTGGCATACCGACGATTCTTATTTTGCGTTGATCGGCGCGGTCGGCGGCTCGCTCGCGAATCTACTGTATCCCTATTTCATGCAGCAAAAACGCTGGCGCGGGGCCCAATACCGCAAGCTGCAGCATTACGACCTTGCCTTTGGAACGCTGGGTCTCATGTTGCTAAATTTGTCGGGCGGCATCGGGGCCGATGTGGCGCAGGGAAACGATCGCCCCGATGACGCTCCAAAGTTCTTGCTGTGCTATAACCCCGTTTCACGGCGGCATTAATTTACCTGCGCGGTTGCGGCCATTCAAGATGATCGTGCGCAACGAATCAACACTCAGATCGGTGCGATTGCGCAGCGACGGCGCTTTGAAGCCGCGGCCTTCGGCGCCGTGACAATAGCCGCCACCGGTGCTGGAGAGCATATTCATTCCCTTTTGTACGACTTCGGGATCGCTAAGATTGATGCCCGCCGCCTTATCTGGCGGAGGAACATCCGGGTCAGCGTCCGCCATGACAAAGCCTGCGAAGACTGCTGCAATTGCAAAGAAAATGATTTGAATGAGTTGCTTCATTTGGCGTCGATCCGATACAAGTCCCCAGCCGACCGAAGAACTGTAGAGATTGTCGCCAGGACGCGCGCCGTCGCCCGACGCGGCCCAATCGAACCAAGGCGGAGCGCGAGCACGATTTTCGGGCGTCCTTACGATACTACCTCTAGCGCTTGATATACGACTGGGCGCCGCCGGTATTAATACGCGGCGCGATCAACGCCATTCGCCCGCGGCCAAATTGACGCTCGCGGCGTCGCGCAAGGCGGCGGTCGATCAGGGCGCTGAGACGGTATCGGCTAAACAGCGTCGCATATAGTCCAAATCCCGAGCGAGGCGCTCGTCGATGTTTCTATAGGCGCTCGCATGAAACGTCAAATCTTCGCCGACGAACCCGCGCGAACGCATCGGGACTTGGAAGAAGTTCTCGAACGAAATATAACCGTCGTAGCGGACATGGCGAAGTGCTTCCGCGATTTCTCGCCAATCGACTTGGCCGTCCTCAAGCGAGGCGAATTGCCAACGCCAGCGTTCATCCTCCCTTACCCAGGCGATGTTTTTGGCGTGCAGATAGTCGAGATAAGGGCCGAGCAACTCTAACCCGAGTTGCCAAGCTTCGCGGCCTTCGATGATCATGTTCGCGGGATCGAAGTTCACGCCGATGCGCGCCGGCTCGAAGTGCTCTACGACGCGCAGCGCTAATGCGGCGCTCGGCGCGATCGTGCCGAAATGGGTTTCGATGACCGGTTTGACGCCGTAGCCGGCGATGGCGTCCAACATTTCGCCGATGTCGTCGATCGCACCTTGGCATATATCATGGTAATTGACCGTACCGTCGTACAGCACCGCGCCGGGTCGAAAGCGGGTACAGCCGAGAATCGCGCACGCTTCGGCAACGCGTTGGTGTTGATCAAGATCCTGCAGTGGCGCATACCCCATCATGCACGAGACCGCCAAACCATGGTCGTCAAGTAGCGGTTTAATGCGTTTAGCTTGCTGCAGCACTTCCGTAGGTTTGATGTGATAGTCATCGTGCAGCCGCCACTCGACAGCATCGTAGCCGTGCGCCGATAACTTAGCGACGACCTGCGGAATGGTGAGCTCGGGGAGCGTAGCAGTTTGAACGCTAAATTTCATGGTTGATCTATACGCTGGCGAAATAAACATTGTCGCACGATCACTTGATCGCTCGTGTTCGCGCGCCAAGCGCCAAAAATAGAACCGCTAAACCTCTGGGCAATGGCGTCCTTATTGGCTTCCCGACCTGGCCTCGAACCGCGGACCTGCGGATTATGGTCGCAGTTTCCGAAACGCTGATTTATCCAGAGTCTGCGCCGCGATAGTCGGGTCCGGGCTCCGGCTGCTCGTACGGGGTAGGTTATTTTTTAATTTCTCTCATCGCCGCCAACTCTTTTTCGAGTTCTTCGACGCGCTTTAACAGTGTCGCCATGCGCCCGGTAAATAAGCCGACGTTAAAATATTTAACGTCTTCTGCGGGCGCGTCAAGCGTGTTGCCGTACTCGAGCCATGACGCATCATACACACGGATATTTTTGAAGCCTAAATCCTTTAACACCGCGGCGCTGATGCTGGCACGCGAACCGCTCTGGCAATAGACAATTGTCTCCTTGTCCGGATCAAGCAAGGCGTACAGCGCACGCAAATCCGCTTCCGGCTTGAGCGCGAGGGCGTCTTTGACGTTTGACGGCGGCACACCGGGCTTGCGCGGTGGTAGCCCGGCGAAATTTCGCTCGTGGGGAATATTGATAGCGCCGACAATATGGCCGCCGCGCAGCGCACGCACGTCCTCGCCATCGAACTCGCGCTGGGTGCGCACATCGAGGATTTGCACTTCGGAGCGGTCGAGTTTACTCAGCACCTCGCTGGTCTCGATAGCGATTTCGAAACGTGGCGTGAGGAACAATTTAATCGAAGTAGGATCGGTCATCTGCGCGGTAATGGGGCGGCCGGCCGCCTTCCAATCGTCGATACCCCCGTGGTAGACGTGGACATTATCGGCGCCGAAATATTGTAGGGCATACAGACCGAAATAGGCCGACGGCGCCGCCTTGCCGGCGTAGACGATGATCTCCCGCGCGGGATTGAGCCCGACACTGCCGAAGATTTCTTCGATCGAATCGTGGCCAATGAAATCCTCCGAATTTTCGCTGCGCAGCGCGCGCAACGAATCGCCGAAGTTCACCGCGCCGGGAATATGCCCCTTGCGAAACTCATCTTCTACGCGGGCGTCCCACAACAGCACGCCACGCTGCATTGCCGCGGCGACGAACGCCGTGTTCACGATAAGCACGGGCGCGTCGTCGGCAAGCATCGCAATCGTCGCCTCGTTCATCTCTTCATCCGCCATGGCTACGGTCATGAACGACAACAGTATTAATAGATATAGGCGCGTTTTCATAGCGAGAACATGAGTGAACGATTCGGCATTATAAACATTGATGAACTAGCCACGCCGATTTCGAAACTGAAACATGGCCATGACGGCGAACAGCAAAAAGCAAAGCAACGTCCATTCGGGAATACTCAAGCGCAGAAAGGTCCAGCCGACTTCCGCACATTCGCCGGAACCTTGCAAAACGTTTTGAAACACCTGCAGCCACGGCTGTGTTTCCATGAGATAGCTTAGCCCCGGCCCGCATTCGGGCACCTGGTCTTGCGGCAAATGCTGCAACCAAACATGCCGCGCTGCGATGCCGCCCCCGGCCAGTGTGGTAATCAATCCAAGCGAGGCATAAATTCGGTTGCCGCGCACCCCCGGATTGTGCAGCGCGCCGAGCAGAAACACGACCCCGAGCGCGATCACCGCAACACGCTGAAAAATGCACAGCGCGCAAGGATCTTCGCCGAGCTTGTGTTGCAAATACAGCGCGAATGCGATCAGGCCGGCGCAGGCTAGAAAACCGAGGAGATAGATTGTACGGCGGGTAAAAAAAATGGGGTGTGACGTCATTGTTCACCGTGATTTCGATAAAAAATTAACTTAGAAAAATAGCTTTGGGTCCGAAACGACGCTTGCGCAATGTTGCGGCCATCAGCAACATGGCGAAGGACAACGCAACAACGGCAACGTTGCCGTAGCGAACATAGGGTGTGGCGCCGACAAAGCCTTGCGCCGCGCCGTCGAGCGCGATAGTAGTAAATTCCGGCGCGCGATGGACTACGCGCCCCTTGTGGTCGATGATGGCGGTAACCCCGGTGTTGGTGGCGCGCAACATATAGCGGCCGGTTTCGAGCGCCCGCATTTGCGCAATCTGCGCGTGCTGTTGCGGGCCCCAGGAGCGGCCGAACCAACCGTCATTACTGACGTTGGCGAGCAACGTCGCCCCAGGCAATTTACGGATGACTTCTTCGCCGAATAAATCTTCATAGCAATTCGTCATCGCGACCTTTTGGCCCGCCACCTCGAAGGGTTTTTGATCGATGTCGCCAGCGCTGAAATCCGCCAACGGCATGTTAAGCAGATCATCATAAACCCAGCCGATCAACCACTTCAAGGGAATAAATTCGCTGAACGGCACAAGATGGGTTTTGCGATAGGTCTGGCGGGGCGAGGCCCCAAAACTAACCACACTGTTGTGGTATGTCTTTGGGCCGGTGGTTTCCGGGACGCCAATGAGTAAATCTGCGTTGAGCTGTTTTGCGTGATGGTCGAATTCCGCCAGATATTCCTCCGGCATCTGCTCTAAAAAAACCGGAAATGCCGTCTCCGGCAAAATGATCAGCTTGCTCTTGCTTGCCAGCGTGAGGTCGCGATAGGTCGTCAACGTTTTCTCAATCGTTTCCGGTTTCCATTTAATGTCTTGGGTGATATTCCCTTGCAACAAACTGACTGAAATCGGTGTGCCTGCGGCTTGCGTCCACTCGATGCGGGCGAGAATGTAATTAGCGCTGAACAACATTGCCAAAGCCATCGCCGCCGCTACCGCCGCGCCACCTTGCCGCGCGATTAGGGCGGCGAACAACGACACGATCAGTCCCGCCGCCAACGCCGTCACCAGTGATACACCGTAAACCCCAAGCAACGGGGCGAAAGCCGCGAGCGGGCCAGCGGGAACTTGGGCATAGCCCACACTCAGCCACGGCAGTCCCGTCAGCACCCAACCGCGCAGCCATTCGAACAACGCCCACAACGCGGGAATCGCGACCACTACTTGCAACCAACTGCGCGCGCCAATCAGCGCTTGAAAAAAGCCCACCAGCGCCGGAAACGTCGCGAGGATCGCGCTTAACAAGAACGTGCAGAATACGGCGAGCGCGGCGGGCATTCCGCCGAAATCATGGAGGCTGACGTAAATCCAGCGCATACCCGTGCAGAACAAGCCCAGGCCGAAGGCCAGCCCGATGACGGTTGAATCAAATTTAGTCGGATGGCGTCGCCAGAGAACAATCACTCCGGCGAGCGTGATAAATGGCAGAAATGGTGCATTAAATGGTGCGAAGCCGAACGCCGTCGCGGCGCCCAAGGCCGCCGCTAGGATTGCCGGCAATCCTAGCCTGCCCGCACGACCCGTCATCATGTGTTTGAAGCTTCGAGGGGCTCTGACTTCGCGCGATCCACCAGCAACACATGCAGGCGGCGGCTATCGGCGCGCAGCACTTGAAAGCTCAATCCATTGGATTCGACTTGCTCGCCGCGTTTGGGCATGCGGCCAAATAGGTTCACCACCAATCCGCCGACCGTGTCGAAATCTTCGTCGCTAAATTTAACGCCCAGTTTTTCGTTGAAATCGATAATCTCCGTGGTCGCCTTGACACGGTAGCGCCCAGTGCGATCAAGGATGATGTTGTCTTCCGCTTCATCGAAATCGTACTCGTCATCGATATCGCCGACGATTTGTTCCAGCACATCTTCAATGGTGACCAAACCGGATACGCCGCCGTATTCATCGACGACGATGGCGATGTGATTGCGATTGGCTCGAAATTCGCGTAACAGCACGTTGAGCCGCTTCGATTCCGGAATGAATACGGCCGGCCGCAACATATCGCGCACGTTGAATTCTTCTTCACCGGCGTAGTAGCGCAGCAAATCTTTGGCGAGCAGAATGCCGAGGACATTGTCTTTGTTTTCATCGACGACGGGGAAGCGCGAGTGGGCAGTGCTGATGACGTAGGGAATAAATTGATCCGGCGTTTGGCCGATGGAAATGACATCCATTTGCGAGCGCGGAATCATGATGTCGCGCACCTGCATTTCCGACACCTGCAATACGCCCTCGATCATCGACAGCGCCTCGGCGTCGATCAATTCGTTTTCGTGGGCTGTGTTGAGGAGCTTGAGCAACTCCTCGCGGTCTTCTGGGGCGCGCAACAAGAACGCCGAGAGGCGTTCCATCCAACTAGGTCGGGATTCGTCCATACACTCTTGAGTTACAACGATGCGTCACACTACATCGGACACGCGCAAGCGTCAACTTATTGCGCCGATTCGCGACCAGGCACTAAGCCAGCAGGCGCTCCCCGCTTGGTTCGCGGCAAGGCATGCTCGGACAAGCGCTCTGCTGGTTGAGGGTAGGCAGGTAATGAAAGTTGCGGGCAGCAAACATGCTAAACCGCCAATTGCCACGAAGGCGGGAATCCAGCGTCTCTGGTGTCAACGACACTGGATCCCCGCCTTCGCGGGGACGACATGCACTTTATACTTACTTTTTCTCCGTGAGTGCCTTAACAATCTCACCCAATTGTTTCAGCGATTCTTGATCCACGGCACTGACGTTCTCCGAACCCTTGCAACGCGCGTCGGTGCGCTGCAGCGCGCCGAACATCTCACGCGTCACCGGAATCGGATCGCATCCATGGTCAAGTTCGCAGACGAAATCGAATTCGGGTTTCGCTTTCACGTGGCAAGCGAAGCAATTCAATCCCAAACGATTGTTCACCTCGGCGAATCCACGGGTA
>JANMJR010000200.1:0-4259 GCA_031371465.1 Pseudomonadota bacterium | reverse complement strand
GGCTATTTGAAGCAACTGCTGCCCAAGCGCCCCGAACTCAAAGTCATCATCACCTCCGCCACCATCGACGCCACGCGTTTCGCCGAGCATTTCGACGGCGCGCCGGTGATCGAAGTGTCGGGCCGCATGTATCCGGTGGACATCCACTATCGCCCGATGGGGGCGGACGAGGACGACGATGAAGAGATCAATCTCAATACGGCTATCATCCGCGCCGTCGATGAGATATTGGCCACGCCGGGCGCAGGCGACACGCTGGTGTTTTTGCCGGGCGAGCGCGAGATTCGCCACGCGGCGGAGGCGCTGCGAAAACACGCGATTCCGAACACGGACATCCTGTCGCTGTTCGCACGGCTGTCCGTCGAAGAGCAAGACCGCGTGTTCAAGCCCGGCCCCGCGCGGCGCATTATTCTCGCCACTAACGTGGCGGAGACTTCGCTTACGGTGCCGCGCATTCGTTACGTCATCGACAGCGGGCTAGCGCGGCTGAATCGCTTTAGCCAGCGCAGCAAAATCAATCAACTGCAAATCGAAAAAATTTCCCGCGCCGCGGCGAAGCAGCGCGCCGGGCGCTGCGGGCGTGTCGCCAGCGGCATTTGCATTCGGCTCTACAGCGAAGCCGATCACGACGCACGGCCCGAATACACCACGCCGGAAATTTTGCGCACTTCGCTCGCCGCGGTGATTTTGCGCATGCAGACGCTGGGCTTGGGCGATGTCAATACCTTCCCATTCCTCGAAGCGCCCAGTCCGCGCGGCATCGATGCCGGCTATCAATTGCTGGCGGAACTCGGCGCCGTCAACGAGCAACGGGTATTGACAACGCTGGGCCGCGATCTGGCCAAGCTGCCGGTCGATCCGAAAATCGGCCGCATGCTGCTCGCGGCGAAAGCAGAAAATTGCCTGAGCGAAATGCTTGTTCTCACGGCGGCGCTGTCGGTGCAAGATCCGCGCGAGCGGCCGCAAGACAAACGCGAAGCGGCGCTGGAAAAACATCGCTTGTTTTTCGAGGAGCGTTCCGATTTTTTAAGCTATTTGAAGATTTGGAATTTTTTCGAGGATGCGATCAAGCACAAAAAATCCAATCGCAAACTCGCCGAACTTTGTTACGAGCATTTTTTATCCTTCGTCCGCTTGCGCGAGTGGCGCGATGTACATCAGCAGTTGCATACGCTGATTGCGGAAATGGGCATGCGCCTGAATGAAACGCCGGCGACCTACGAGCAAATCCATCGCGCGTTGTTGACCGGCTTGCTCGGCCACGTCGGCTTTAAGGATCCCGAGGCCGATAACTATCTCGGCGCGCGCGACACGAAATTTTTTCTGCCGCAAGATTCCGTTCTGGCGAAAAAGAAAAGCAAATGGGTGATGGCGGCGGAGTTAACAGAAACCACCAAACTCTTCGGCCGCTGCGCTGCGGAAGTGTTGCCGGAGTGGCTCGAGCAAGCGGGAAAAGGGCTACTGGCGCGTAGTTACCACGATCCCCATTGGGAAAAGAAGAGCGGCCAAGTGGTCGCGTTTGAGCGCGCGACCTTGTACGGCCTGCCGGTGATCACCAAGCGGCGCGTGCACTTCGGTCCGATCGATCCGGAGCAGTCGCGCCAGATTTTCATCCGCGGCGCCCTGGTGGCGCGAGACTACCAATCGCGGGCGCCGTTCTTCGTGCACAACACCAAGCTCATTGAAGAAATCGAAGCGTTGGAACACAAATCGCGCCGACAAAATGTACTGGTCGACGACGAAACGCTGTTCGCTTTTTACCAGCCACTGATTCCGCCGAGTATCTATAACGCGGCGACATTCGAGCACTGGCGCAAAGATGCCGAGCGCGCGAATCCGAAACTATTATTTTTGTCGCGCGAGTATTTGATGCGTCATGGCGCCCATGGCGTAACGGAAGATCTCTACCCGGCACACCTGACAATCAACGGCCAGGATTATCCGTTGCGTTACCGTTTCGATCCTGGCCACCCGCTCGATGGCGTGACGTTGACCTTACCGCTGGCGATGCTCAATCAACTCGATGTGACGCGTTGCGATTGGTTGGTGCCCGGCATGTTGCGCGATAAGGTGACAATGCTGATGCGTGGTTTACCACAGCGTATTCGTCGCGTGTTCGTGCCCCTGGCGGAATCGGTGACGCGGGCGCTGGAAACGTTCGATAATGTGGATCCGGAAAAAATGCCGTTGATCCTGGCGCTGGCCGCCCATATCGAAAAAAACCATCGCCTGGTGATCGCCACCGAAGACTGGCCCATCGCGGCGGATCATTTGCGCATGAATTATCGCGTTGTCGATTTAGCCGCGGAAGAGCTTGCCGTTGGCCGCGACATCGAAACGTTGCGGCGGCAACTCGGCCAAGCGGCGACCACATCGGTGCGTAGCCAAGGCGCCCAACAATTCGAGCGCGATGGCTTTCGCACCTGGGATTTCGGCGATCTGCCGAGCGAAATCGAGATCAATATCAAAGGCCGCACGGTACTGGCCTACCCAGGTATTGAGGACCAAGGGGATTCGGTGGCGCTGCGTCTGTTTGATCAGGCCGGTGCGGCGGCGGAAGTGAGCGAGAGCGGCCTGGTGCGCTTGTGTATGTTGGCGTTGTCGCAACCGCTACGCTACTTGGAAAAAAATCTGCCGGGGCTGCGCGCTATGGGTTTGACTTATGCGAGCCTGCCCGATGCGCCGTTCGGCGAGTTGAAAAAAAATGCGCTGGGAACCATTGAAGAAGAGTTGCGTGATGATGTTTTATATCAAGCTTTCCATGGGGTATTTCTCGCCGATCGTCCGACCATTCGCAGCGCAAAAGAATTTGAGCAACGCCTCGCCAGCAACAAGTCTCAGCTTGCCTCCCAGGCCACCCTGTTGTGCGAAAGCCTTACATTAATCTTCGCTGAGTACCATGCCGTGCGGCATAGACTAAGCGCACTTCCCAGCGGAGCCTATCTGGAGAGCCGCACGGATATTGAGTCTCAGCTTAGTAATTTGTTGTTCCGTCGCGTCGTGCGCCTAGTGCCGATCGAAAAACTCGCCGACTATCCGCGCTATTTGAAGGCCATCACATTGCGTCTGGACAAGCTACGTGAAGCGCCGCAGCGGGATTTTGATCTGACGCTGGATGTCGAATCCCTGTGGCGCAATTACGAGAAGCGGCGCAATGCGAGCGGCACGAATCCAGCGATGGAAAATTATCGTTGGCTGGTGGAAGAATTGCGTGTGTCGTTGTTCGCGCAACAACTGCGCACGCCGGTCCCGGTGTCGTTGAAGCGCCTGTCTAAACTTTGGGATGAAATTTTGAAAGCTAAATGACCGCCGACGCAAAACATCTCGCCCCTATTGCCCGCATCGCCCAGCGCATGGACGACATCGCGCCGTTTCATGTCGTCGAAATTTTCAACCGCGTCGGCGAGCTGCAGCGCGCCGGCCATTCTGTGATTAACCTGTGTATCGGCGAACCGGATTTTTCGACGCCGCAGCCGATGCTGGACGCCGCGGCGAAGGCATTGCAAGCGGGCCGGTTTCCCTACACCGCCGCGCTCGGTATTGCCGAACTGCGGCAAGCCATCGCGCAGTTTTATTGGGATCGCTACCAAGTGAACATCCCAGCGGAACGTATCGCCGTCACAGCCGGCGCCAGCGCCGCCCTACTGCTTACCATGGGCGTGTTGATCAACCCCGGCGAGCAAGTATTGCTGACGGATCCGGGCTACCCTTGCAACCATCAATTCATTCGCGTGATGGGCGGCAAGCCGCTGGGCGTGCCGGTGGACAGCGACAGCGGCTATCAACTCAACGCCGCGTTGATCGAAAAGCATTGGACGCCCAATACGGTTGCGGTACTGGTCGCCTCGCCCGCGAACCCGACCGGCACGATGATTCATGCCGATGTAATGGCGCAATTAATCGGCGCGGTACATAGTCGCGGCGGCCGCCTAATCGTCGATGAAATTTATTTGGCGCTGAGTTACGGCAAAGCAGCGACCAGCGCCCTGAGCCTGTCGGAGGACGTGTTCATCATCAACAGCTTCTCAAAATATTTCCAGATGACCGGCTGGCGTTTGGGCTGGATCGTCGCGCCCAGCGCTTATGTCAAAGCGATTGAACGGTTGGCGCAGAATCTATTTATTGCCAATGCAGCCATCGCCCAGCAGGCGGCCTTGGCCGGATTTGAACCGGCAACGCTGGCTTTATTGGAAGGCAGACGACAAGAATTTCAAGCGCGGCGCGATTACCTGATTCCCGCGCTAAAAGAATTGGGCTTC
>JANMJR010000180.1:0-4985 GCA_031371465.1 Pseudomonadota bacterium | reverse complement strand
GCCTCGCAAGCTAAGGCCGCTTCCCCTACTAACTCCCGAGCACCTGGCCGACGTTCCCGGATTCGCCCGACGCTACTTCCGTGAGTTGTTCAGTCGTCTGGCTGCGCCGGCGGTGCTGGTGCTGGACAACTTTCAGGAAGCGGGCGGCGCCGCCGTTTTCCACGACGTCGTGCGGATTGCGATTGAGAATGCCCCGCACGGCATCCCGGTTGTCATCGTGAGCCGGGTCGTCCCCGACGGAGAATTCGCCCTTCTGGGCGCGAACCGGTCGCTTGAGCTGATCGAATGGGGACCGTTGAAATTAACGCGTGAGGAAACGCGGAAGATCGCGCAACTGCACGCGTCGATGGACGATCGCGTGCTGGACGAATTGCATGAGCGATCGGGTGGCTGGGCGGCAGGACTGATCCTGCTTGTCGAACGGTTGCGGCGCGGCGCCGACATCCAAGATCTGTCCGCGCCGGAGTCGCTGCAGGAGGTGTTCGGCTATTTTGCGGGGCAGTTGTTGGATCGCACTGACGCGGAAACCCGCCGCATGCTCTTGCAGTTGAGTTATCCACCCCACGTTCCGGAATCCATGGCGGAAGCGCTGACCGGGAATGTTTCTGCGGTGCGGTTGCTTGAACAGCTCTATCGCCGTCATCTATTCACCGACCGGCGCCGAAGCGCAGAACCGGTTTACCAGTTCCACGCGCTGTTCCGCGCCTTCCTGAGGCATCGTGCGCGCGAAGAACTGAGTCCAGCCCAACAAGACGCAAGCGCCAGTTTGGCAGCGCGACAGCTGGAGCGGGCAGGAGACATTGAGGCTGCTATGTCGCTTCATGTGGAAGCACAGGATTGGACCGCGGCGCAGGCGCTTGTGCTGCGCGAGGCCATGCGCTTTATCTCGCAAGGGCGCTGGCGAATCATCGTGGATTGGGTGGGCGAACTTCCCGAGGCGCTGGTTGCAAAGAGCTGTTGGCTGATGCATTGGTTGGGTACTGCTTGGATCGGAGTCGATCCGCCGCGAGCGCGGTCGATCCTGGACGGCGCCTGGCAACAGGCGAAAGAGGACGGCGATGTGCTCTGCCAGGTGCAGTCGGCGGCCGGCATGGTCGAGGCCTATTTTCTGGAGTACGCGGTGTTTACGCCGCTGGATCGTTGGATTCCCGTTCTGGAAAAAATGTTCGATCCGCAAATGCCATCGATGGAGCCGAATGCAGAATTGCGCGCGCAATCGGCGATGCTGATCGCGCTGGTTTACCGCATGCCGGACCACGCGCGGATTGATCAATGCGTGAGTCGAGTTGAAGAGTTGCTGGGTACCGGCGCGGACGTCAATCTTCGCGTGACGGCGGCGACTTACCTTACGTTGTACGGTAGCTTCACTAGCCATTTGCAGGTCAGCCGACGCGCCGCAGCGCAGCTTACGCCGCTGTTGACCGACCCTGCCGTCACCGTCTTTCGGCGGATTTTCGCCTGGGCCGTTCTCAACTGGTATGCCTGCAACGCCAGTGATACTGCGCTCGGCGACCAGGCCATTGCGAGCAATCTGTCAATCGCCCGCGACGAAGGCCTGCACATCGCCGAGCGCTTTGCGTGCATCCTAGGATTCTATTACGACATGGACCAGCGACGTATTGAATCGGGCCGGCAGCGTATCACCCGCTTTGAAGCAATCATGATCCCTTCGCAACCCTATGAGGCGGCGTCCCTGGTGAACATGAAGTCCTGGCTCGGTCTTTATACGGGCGATCCTTCATTGCCTTTGCGGCACGGGCCGCAGGCCTATGAGTTGTTTCTAGAGGCCGGATCGATTCCGCACATACTCAACGGTGTTAACGCCCTGATCTGGGCGACGGCGCAAAGCGGGGATGACGAGGCCGCCCGCCGCTGGATTGTGGAGCATCAGCGCTGGTCTGATCGCGCTAACATGGAATGGTCGCAATGGGCGCCCGATGCGGCCGAGGCCATCATGGCCCTAAGGCAAGGTGATTTTTCGACGCTGGACCAAAGATTGGACAGGATTTTCGCGTTTGAGCGCAACTGCATGGACCAGTACGGGCACATGCTGTCCTGGTGTCAGGGGTGGGCCGCGACGTTGGCGGCTGTCGCCCTGGAGCGCGGGATACATGTGCAAAGAGCGCTCGCGTTCATCCGGGAATTTGGTATTGAGGCGCCCGAACCGCATCTGGACAACTGGCCATGGCCGGTAAAAATCCGCTGTCTCGGGCAGTTTTCGGTTGAGCTTGACGGACAGCCGCTTGCATTTGGGGCTAAGACACCCAGAAAACTACTTTCGCTGCTCAAGGCCCTTGTGTCTTTCGGGGGCCGGGAGATTCCTGAGAGGAAACTAGCGGATGCCCTCTGGCCTGATGAGGACGGCGACTCGGCGCACCAATCTTTTACTACTGCTTTGCACCGGCTGCGCAAATTGCTCGGGAAAAATGATCTCATCAAACAGCGTGAAGGCCGCATTTCCCTCGATTCAAGCCAGGTGTGGGTGGATGCATTGGCCTTCGAATTGCAAAGTTCTGGCGCGCCCGGATCGACGCACGCGCAGGCAATGCGCGTAATCAATCTATACAGCGGATCGTTACTTCCCGACGATGACGATGCGCCGTGGGCTTTCGCAACTCGCGAGAGACTTCGCGCGCGCTACCTGGAGCTGGTTAGCGCCGTTGCCCGCGGGTTCGAGCAGGACGGACGACACGAGGAGGCGCTCGATCTTTACCGTCGCGGTATCGCGGCAGACGAACTCGCGGAGACTTTCCATCAGGGCTTGATGCGTTGCCACCACCAGGTGGGCCGTACACCGGAGGCTCTCGACGCCTATCGCCGCATGCGCGAGTTGCTTGACCGTGTGCACGGCCTGCAGCCCTCATCGGCAACCGAGGCGTTGTATCGGAAACTTTCTAGCCGCTGACGCGTTCGGGTAAGCGAAAAGTTACCTTCGCGGCCTTACATTGGCTTCGCGTGGCAACCGCCACGGCCAATTTTCCAAGGAGAAAAAATGAACATCATGCAAAGTTTGCGCGGCGTCATCCTGCTGGCGCTACTATCCGCTTCCGTATTCGTGTCCGCGCAGTCATTCGAGCGTCGCGACGTCACCTTCGTGAGCCAGGGTTTGAAACTCGCCGCCTGGTATTACGTGCCGAAGAACCTGAATGCCGACGAAAGGCGCCCGGCCATCGTCATGGCGCATGGGTTCACCGGAGTGAAGGAGTCGTATCTGGATAACTACGCGGACAAATTCGCGGCCGCCGGCTTTGTGGTGTTGGTATTCGACTACCGCCACTTCGGGGCAAGCGAAGGCGAGCCGCGGCAACAGATCTTCTGGTACGACCAGATCAAGGACTACCGCAATGCCATCACCTGGGTAACATTGCAGCCCGAGGTTGACGGGAGTCGCATCGGCGTCTGGGGCACGTCTTACAGCGGCGGGCATGTGATGCATCTGGCCGCCTTTGACAGGCGCGTGAAGGCGGTGGTCTCACAGGTGCCGGTGAGCAATGTGTGGGAATCGTACTTCGCGGCCTTGCCGCCCGAGGCGATCGCCAACATCTCGGCCTGGCACGCGCAGGCCCGCACGCAGCGCATGATTTCGGGTGAAGTGACCTATTTCCCGGCGGTTACTGCGGAAGGCCAATCGGCAGTGATGCCTCAGCCCGAGTCGTACCAGTGGTTCACCGAGATGAGCAAGCGCGCCCCGCTCTGGGAGAACCGTGTGAGCGTCGAGTCGCTCGAGACCGGCATCGACTACGATCCGACTGCTTTCATCCACCTCATCTCGCCCACGCCCCTGCTGATGGTGATCGCGAGCGATGACATCGTCACCCCTACCGAGCTGGAGAAGAAGGCCTTTCAACGAGCCCGTGAGCCGAAAAAACTCGTGGTTGTGCCCGGTCGTCACTTCGACGCTTACAACGGCCCTAAGCACATGCAGTTTTTCGCGCCGCAGCTAGAATGGTTTCAACAGCACCTGATGAAGAAGTAAAACGACTGCTTGTCTTTGCTGCAGCGTGCGCTCCAACAAGGCAACTGTGTAACGCGCTTTCGCGCACGCCGCTGCTGATGGTGGTCGCCGAGGATGATCGCCTGAGGCCGACCGATCTTGCGATCGATGCCTATCAGCGCGCCCGTGAGCCGAAGAAGTTAGTAATTTTCAAGGGCGGACACTTCAATTCAATGCCTATCAGGAACCGGGTCTGAACACGACGGCGCCGGCCGCCGTGGATTGGTTCAAACAACACCTGATGAAGTGAGTGTTAACCTGGGCGCCGCTGACGGCGCCCGGGGATAGATGTGTCCTGCACACCATCGAAGCCTGGTTTGTTCGGCAATGGCGCGCAACCCGTGAGCGCCAACGATAAAAAAATAAACCTAAAATTTGTAGCCATAAAACCGCCGCGTGAAACCAAACAAACCGCGCATGGCGCGGGCAAGCTTAAATCAGAAAAACTACAGAAGCGCATCGGAATGGCAGGATCGACTGGAAAGGCATCGCGCCACGAACAAGGAGGAATGCGCAGCTTGACTGGATGGCCTGGAGAGCTAATGGCCCTAGGCCACGCAGTACGGGAGCGGCTTCCAGGCAAGACGGTAGTAGCGGATTATCGTATTGCATGAGCAATTGCCCATCGGTAATGCAGGGCGGTCGGCATAGACTCCGGGTGGGATCAACGTTGGCACTTGCGCTGCCGTGACAACTTGGCGCGGCGGCTGATTTTTCCGTTGGCGGTGGCGCCTGTGGCGCGTACATATAGTCGGCGCTGAACGCGAACGCCGCTTGCATCCCGAGCAACAGCAGCAAGACACATTTGCTGATCAAATGAATGCGGCGTCCGGTGGTAAACACGGGCTAATTGAGCAAGCGATTCTTTTGTTTCAGTTCCGCGATTGTCGCACGAATGCTGTCGTCTTCCGCGGCATCGACATCGATTTCCACCAACTGCTGGAAATCCGCCAAGGCCGCACGGTAGCAGAACAATCGGTAATACATCGTG
>JANMJR010000048.1:0-6198 GCA_031371465.1 Pseudomonadota bacterium | reverse complement strand
ACGCATCGCCGCCATGCGCGCGGCATCGAGCTCCACTTGAATTTCCCGGGTGACGCCGCCCATGCGCTTCACTGCGCCGACACCCGGAACGGTGAGCAAGCGTTTGGTCACCGTGTTATCAACGAACCAGGATAACGATTGTTCGTCCAATTGATCGGATGTCAGGGTGTAGGTCAGCAGCACGCGCCCGGCCGTGGATGCCTTAGTCACCGTCGGATCGCGTAATTCGGCGGGCAAATCGGCACGCACGCGGGCAACGGCATCGCGCACATCGTTCACCGCTTCGGCGCCATTTTTTTCCAGCACGAATTCCACCGTCACATAGGCGACGCCATCGAGTATTCGCGCGTAAATATTTTTCACACCCTGCAAGGTCGCGACGGAATCTTCAATCTTGCGGGCGACTTCCGTTTCCAATTGCGCCGGCGCCGCGCCCGGCAGCGACGCCGTAACCGTGACGATCGGCAACTCGATGTCGGGAAAATCTTGTACGCCGTTGGCGCGGTAGGCCATCAGACCGGCGAGGGTTAGCAGCGCGAATAAAAGTATCGCGGGTATCGGATATTTAATCGATAGCGAAGAAAAATTCATGACGCTTTTACCTTTGCGCAGCCGATGCGCTGGGCGCGGGCGCCTGGGGTATATCCTTAACCAAGTCGCCGTCATTGAGAAATCCCGCACCGCTTGCGACGATGGTCGTGTCCGGCGTCACGCCGCTGGTGATCTCTATGCGATCGCCCAGGCGACGCCCGGTCGCGACTTTGATCTGCGCCACGCGGCGATCATCATTCATGCCGAAAACATAGGTAAAGCCGTCGCGCATCACCACCGCTTGTTGCGGCAGCGTCAATGCGTCGGAGGAACCGAGCTCGAATTGCCCGGTTGCGAACATACCCGCCGTCGCACCGGAATCTTTCGGTAGATCGACATAGACCAGCGCCGCCCGCGTTTGCGGATCGACGGTGGGCGCGACCATACGCACTTTGCCCTGAATCTTCACACCGTTCGCAGCCGTAAGAGTAGCCGTTGCGCCAGGCAGCATACGGACGAGTTCCTCCGACATCACTTCGGCGCGCCACTCCAAACGCCCTTGGCGAATCATGCGGAATAGTTCCGTTCCCGCGCCGACCACCGCGCCCACCGTCGCCATGCGTGCCGAAATCACCCCGCTGTCGGGCGCGATGACTTGGGTGTGCTGCATGCGCAATTGCTGCGCATTCAGGGTTGCGCGTGCCGCTTGCACTCGTGCCTTGCCCGCTTGCTCGGCCGTGAGATATTGGTTGACTTGCTGCGCGCTGACGGCGCCCGTCGGCTGCAAGCGCCGCGCGCGATCGCCGTTGGCGGCGGATTCCTGGGCATTCGCTTCAGCTTCGGCGAGGCCGGCGCGCGCCTGCGCCACATCGGCTTGAATAGTCTCTTCGGCGAATCGCGCCACCACCTGGCCTTGCTTCACCTCATCACCTACATTCACCCGCACTTCCGTGAGACGCAGCCCATTTGCCTCCGCGCCAACGCTCGCTTCCTGCCATGCCACAATGTTGCCGTTGGCGCTGAGGGTGATCGGTAAATCGACTGCGGTGGGTCGGGTCGTCGTGACCGTCAACGCCGGTTTGACGCTTGCAACGGGCGCAGGCTTGGTTTTTTCCGTGTTGGCGGCAGACTGTTTGGCCAACAACACAGCGGCGCCGACCGCCAATGCAGCAACCACAGCGACGCTAGCAAGAAGGGGTTTAAGCTTCATCATTCGTTCCTCAATATTCACTCGTTCTGACCATCGCCGCCACGCAAGGCGCCATTAGCGCCATTGCGGCGACGCTGCGCTTCCGCCTTCACCATCGCTTCGGCAAAACTCACCAAGCGCGACGCCCAGGTATCGATCGCCTTCGGCGTCGCCGTCAGTTGCGGCTTGATCGCATCCATAATTTCGCTGCCCACGAACATGTGGACACCAAGTCCAACGATGGAAAACGCCAGCCGATGCACATCATCGTCCGCGCGCTTAAGACCAAAATGGCGGCATAGAACGGCGACTAACGCTGCATGATAGGGCTTGATGCCGCAATCGATTTCTTCCGCCCACAGCCCCGTGGGCTCGACCATTTCGCGAAAGTGCAGACCCACGCATTGGCGCACGATTTCGCCTTGTTTCAACGGCTCCAAAAAGCCGGAAAACAACCCCTGCAACGCTTCGCGCAGGCTAAATGCGGGATTGTCGAACAATGCGATATCGTCTTTGGGATTGCCCAAGGGTTCGAAAAACACCGCGCGATAAAGCCCCGCCTTGTCGCCGAAGTAATAACTGATGGCGCCGATGTTGGCGCCCGCCGCAGCGGCGATTTCCCGCGTCGAGGTTTTTTCGAATCCCTTCGCGGCGAATAGACGCAACGCGGTGTGCAACAGGCGATCGCGCGATTCCTCGCCGTCGCTTCGTTGCGGCCGTTTGACTGGTATTTTTGCTGTTTTCATGGTGCGCAGTCTATCACATAAATCAAACGATTGATTAAAGTGAAGGTCGGAATAACACGGGTCTCACGTATGCACACGCGCTCAATGTCAAGCCAATAGCCTGGAAGCCAGTAGGGATGCGGCTTGCCACGCTATTGGCTTGACATTGAGTAATTTACCCGCTGCTTGCGGCGGGCGACGAAAACTTGGGATTCGTATAGCGGCAAGACGAGCCGCGCTACAATCTATGCTAATCAATTCGCCTTGTTTTTCCGCACTGTCGCCGCCATGTAGAATCCAACAATGCGCAATCACGCTCGTTTCGATACACCGGTTCTGCTGGCGCCTTCCTCCAATAAATCGCCCGGTGGATTCGCGGTGCTGCGTTCGCTGTTTCCCTATCTGTGGGACTATCGCGGGCGCGTTGGGCTTGCGCTGCTCTGCCTGGTCATCGCGAAGCTGGCGAACGTCGGCGTGCCGTTGCTGCTCAAGCAGATTGTCGATACGTTGGATCAGACGAAGGCGATGTTGATGGTGCCGGTGTTTTTGCTGATCGGTTATGGACTGCTGCGATTCTCGACAACCCTGTTTACGGAGCTGCGCGACACGGTATTCGCCAAGGTCGCACAGCAAGCCATTCGGCGCGTGGCGCTGGAAGTTTTCCAACATTTGCACGCGCTGAGTCTACGCTTTCACTTGGAACGTCAAACCGGCGGCATGACGCGCGACATCGAGCGCGGCTCGCGCGGCATCGAGACGCTGCTGCGTTTCGCCATTTTCAGCATACTACCGACGCTGCTTGAAATGACGCTGGTCGGCGTCATCATGGTGACGAAATACGACATCTGGTTTGCTATCATCACCCTCGGAACCTTGATCGTCTACATCGTCTCTACCATTGTCATCACCGAGTGGCGCACCAAATTCCGCCGCGCGATGAACGAAATGGATTCGCGCGCCAGCACCAAGGCCATCGATAGTTTGCTTAACTACGAGACGGTGAAATATTTCGGCAACGAAGAATTCGAGGTCAAACGCTACGACGAAAATTTGAAGAGCTGGGAAACCGCGTCCGTGCGTAGCGCCACCTCGTTGTCCGGTTTAAACATCACCCAGAGTTTGCTCATTGCCAGCGGCCTGACCTTGCTGATGTACCGCGCCTCGAGCGGCGTCGCAGCCGGTTCGCTAACCCTGGGGGATCTGGTGCTGGTCAATACGTTGCTGATTCAACTCTATATCCCGCTGAATTTCTTGGGCATGATTTATCGCGAGATCAAGCAAGCGCTGGTGGACATGGACAAAATGTTCACACTGCTGCGCGTCAATGCGGAAATTCAAGATGCGCCTGACGCACGAGAACTTGTCGTCACCCGTGGTGCAGTAAATTTCAGTCAGGTGGATTTCGCCTACGACCAACGGCGGCAGATTCTCAGCGACGTCGATTTTCAGATTGCGCCGGGCAGCAAAGTCGCAGTCGTCGGCTCAAGCGGCGCGGGGAAATCCACGCTGTCGCGCTTACTTTTTCGATTTTATGAAGTGAGCGCCGGCGGCATTTCGATCGACGGCCAAGATATTCGTCAGGTTACGCAAAAAAGCCTGCGCCGCGCCATCGGCATCGTGCCGCAAGACACGGTGCTATTCAACGACACGATCTACTACAACATCGCCTACGGCAAGCCGGACGCCACGCGCGAAGAAATTATCCAAGCCGCTAAGCACGCGCACATTCACGATTTCATCGAGACGCTGCCGGACAAATACGACAGCATGGTCGGCGAGCGCGGCCTGAAACTATCCGGCGGCGAAAAACAACGGGTTGCGATCGCGCGAACGGTATTAAAAAATCCCAGCATCTTAGTGTTTGACGAAGCGACGTCCGCGCTCGATTCCAAAACCGAAAAAATCATCCAAGCCGAACTGCGGGAAGTCTCCCGTGATCGCACCACGTTGGTCATCGCCCATCGCCTCTCAACCATTGTCGATGCCGACCAAATTTTGGTGATGGATCACGGCAAGATTATCGAGCGCGGATCCCACCGTGAGTTGCTGGCGTTGAACGGAACCTATGCGCGCATGTGGACCTTGCAGCAAGAGCAAGAGGCGCAAGCAGTCACCGAAGCACCGCCCTGACCGGGCGCCCTGCGCAGCGGCGCTGCAATCAAACCGGCCCCGACCTCAATCCATAGGCCTTTCCCCCGCGAAACAAAAACTCCGCACGTAATATCGCCTCACCTTCCTGTTTTGGAAAGGTAAAGCCGACCACTTCAATACTTTCACCTTTTTTGATCGGTTCGATATTCCAGGCTTGCATGCGCGTGAGCGGCGCGAGTTCGATTTCCCATTCGCGATCTTTGCGGCTGGGGATTTTGGTTTTGGCAAATAGACCAGCCGCATCGATCGCGGCCTGTTGCGCGGGCACGACCCGCGTCGCGAGATCCGAAGGAAGCTTGAGATCGGGCGCAAGCTCGATATCGATCTCGACATGAGGGTTGATCCATTCAACTTCTTGCACGACGCCTTTCAGATAGATCGGTTGCGTTTGATCGAAGGAACTCCAGCCATGGTGGGCATAGGCCCGATTGGCAATGGCGGCGAGACTGGTTGCGATTAAGAAATGTCGGCGGTTCATAATGGCCTCCAAGTTGATATCAATGAAACTCTAAAATAATTTCGACGATTGATTCTTGCGCCACGCGCGTCCCTCACCCTAACCTTCTGGGAGAAGTAAGGATAAGGGCACGACGCATCCCGTACTTCGAAACAAAACAAGATTCAAACATAGGCAATCAGCCGCCCGCAACTTAAAACAGCGATCCAAATTATGCCCGAAACAATAACTTGCAATCGCGCGATCGTGTCGTGATGTTTGAGCGAACCGCGAGCGTGAAACCAAGCGGCATTGCCACCGGCGATCGCGACCAACAACATCTTCCATCTGAAAGCGGAATTGTTAAGGAGTTCCAGCGCTTGCGTGGCGAACATCGTTAGACCGGACATTGCAGCGAGCATGAAACCCAGCACAGAAAGCGGCAACGCTAGGCGGGCGAGGGCATTCAGATCGATCGCCTTGCCGGCGCCGAGCACGCGGGCTTCAAACAGAACGAGATTGCCGAGCAATAAGGCAATGCCGGCAATGTGGATGATTTCCAAAATGGGATACGCCCAAGCCGATTCGCGCAAAAATGTGATGGCGGGAATCATGCAATGCGAATGACTGACAACGCGTCACTGCGACACATGGCGGGCGCTCGGTTGATTTTTTCTCAGAGCTTATTATTGCGGGGAGCGGTAGGTGATGACAAGCATCGGGCAACATTGCCGATGCCACGCCACGAGCCTATCCTGCTTGGCTCGTGGCGCGACATAGTCTGTGAGCGAAGCAGGATGCGGCTCCCAGGGCGGTACCCTACTGGTTGTTAGGAATCGCGTTCCATGTAGCGCGTGGTAAAAAAATCATCTTTCACGTTTTGATTTGCTTTGAAATTCTGGAACTGAATCACCGTCTTATGCCCGGTCTGCAGGTTCGCCGCTTCCAAGCGCATCGGCTGCCACTTGTTGCGTTCTTTGTCGACTAACTGGATATCAGCGAACTTACTGACGATTTTCGCCTGCCCGGACTCGTCAAATAACTCCGCTCTGACCGCGACAAAATTTTCCTTCAATATCCATGCTAAGCGCTTGGCGTAACCGCTGTTGTTTTTCACGTCGTCGGTTTTGGGCAACGATTCCGTGACCCAGCAGGGCTTGCCGTCG
>JANMJR010000009.1:0-3795 GCA_031371465.1 Pseudomonadota bacterium | reverse complement strand
TGATTGGCCTTCAGATTCGGCGCGAGTTTTTTTGCGCGATACTGCAGCATGCTGGCGCCGCAGCGCAGTGCCGCTTCGACATCGCGCAGAAGCTGCGCCGTGTCGCCGGTTTCCGGCGTAATGGCATACAGGCCGTTAATGAGTTTCGCCATTGTCGTCTTCGTCGCGCGCCCAAAACATTCGATCGGGAATGAATTGGCCCATGCCGGGACGAAAACCCGCTTGCAGCGTTTGCCAGGTATATTCCTGCGCTTCGTGAATCGCATCCGATAAATTGTCGTTCTGCGTAATCAGCGCCGCGCAGGCTGACGCGAGCGTGCAGCCCGAGCCATGGTAGCTGCCCTGCAGTCGCGGCCAATGGTCGGCGCGCACGATGCCGCTCTGGTCGTACAGGGTGTTGATGACCTCGGGTGTGTGGTGGTGCGTCCCGGTGATGAGCACGTATTCGCAGCCGGTTTCGAGCAGGTGTTTGGCGCAATCGGGAAAGTCTAATTCGTCATCGCTGCCGATGATTTCCTGGGCCAGGCGGCGTGCTTCGTAGGTGTTCGGGGTGACGATCGTGGTCTGCGGCAGAATCAATTCGTTCAATGCCGAGATCATATCTTCGCTCGATAATTCGTCGCCGCCGCCGCTCGCCAGCACCGGATCGAGAATCAACGGCACGTCGGGATAGTCCGACACGATTTCGGCGATGATGGCGATGATCTCGACGCTGCACAGCAATCCTAGTTTGATCGCCGCGATCGGCATATCTTCCAAAATGCAGCGCGCTTGATCATCGACCCATTTCGCATCCATGGTCATTACCGCTTCCACGCGCGCGGAGTCCTGTACGGTGATGCCAGTGATCACGGGCAAGGGATGGCAGCCCATGCTCGCGAGCGTGAGGATATCTGCTTGAATGCCGGCGCCGCCGCTCGGATCATTGGCGGCGAAAACTAAAACAGCGGGGGGGTTGGCGCGCATGGGCAAGTCGTTAAGTTGATAAACAAGGCGGCAACCCTTATCATGGGCGGCTTCATTTTTGCCTTAGCCAGCCATTTTAACTCAAAGCGAATTTTTCCATGAATGCAGTAGTGAACGATAAGAAATACATGTGCCTGATTTGCGGGTGGATTTACGACGAAGTGGACGGCGTGCCGGAAGAAGGTATTGCACCCGGCACCAAGTGGGAAGATGTGCCGGTGAACTGGGTATGCCCCGAGTGCGGCGCGCGTAAAGAGGATTTTGAGATGTTGGAGATTTAACGCCACTACCCCTGTCGTCCCCGCCTCCGCGGAGACGACAGTCAAAAAAATCGCTAAACGCGATTCCAGTAATACAACAACACCAACGTCCCAAATATCAATCGATACCACGCGAAGCCATTAAACGTATGGCTTGAGACGAAGCGTATCAGCGCCCGCACGGCGATCAGCGCCGCGACAAACGAAGTAACGAAACCCACGGCGAACATCGTTAGATCGTTTGCATGCAGCAGATCGCGATGTTTAAAAACATCGTAAAACGTCGCGGCGAACATGGTCGGGATCGCCAAAAAGAAGGAAAACTCCGTCGCTGTTTTACGCGACAGTCCAGCAAACATGCCGCCGATAATCGTCGCGCCGGCGCGCGAGGTGCCGGGAATCAGCGACACGGCTTGCGCCAGACCGACCAGCAGCGCGTCCCGCGCAGTCATGTCGTCCACCTCGTTCACGCGCGGCCGCAATTTGAGTCGCTCGACCCAGAAGATGACGAAGGCGCCGGCGATCAAAGCGATGGCGACCGTGATCGGATTAAAGAACAGCGTTTTAATCGTTTTGATAAAAAAGAAACCCAGCAGCGCCGACGGCAAAAACGCGATGATCAAATTCGCGATGAATCGTTGCGCCGTGGAATTCGACAACATGCCAGTAAGGGTATTCGCGACCCGCGCGCGGTATTCCCACACCACCGCCAAAATCGCGCCAAGTTGAATCACAATCTCAAATACCTTGGCCTTGTCGTCATTAAAACCAAGCCAGTCGCCGACGATGATGAGATGGCCAGTGCTGGAAACGGGCAAAAATTCCGTCGCGCCTTCGACGATGCCCAAAATGAAAGCGTGAAATAAATTTAAGAGGTCCATTGTTTTTCTGTGAAATTAAAATATTCGCTGTCCGCCGCGCGAAGGCTGGGATCCAGCGTCTTTAGGCGCGTAACCCCCGCGTCTCGGCCAGCACCGCAACGACGAACTTCGTTAAAACCAAATTACTCTTCCAAATCTCCCTTCGGTTTCTGCGCAAACTCCTCAGCCAGCTCGGCTAAATCCGGCGGCAATACGCGGAATATTTTCTTCTTCAGCTCAGCCATCATCACGGCAAACTGAAAACCATATTCCAAGCGCATCTCCGTCATGAAATCGCGAACCTTCGCCTTCAGCTCGGGCGCCATCGGAATCTGCAAACCCATCATCGCGCGCTTCATGTATTCCTTCAGGCTTTCAATGTCCGCGATAGAAAAATGCTTGGCGAGGATTGTTTCCACGTTGCGCCATTCGATTCCGGCCAGGGCCGATTGAGGCTGCGCGCCCGTTTCCGTCGCCGCAAATACCGGGACAGAGGACGCTAAAACTATCGCGAACAAAAACCCTTTTGCCCTCATGGCAATACCCCCTAGCCGGCATCATAGCCGCTGGCGCGGGTTGGATAAAGTCCAACGGGCGCCCGGCGGCTTATAGGTCAAAACATCGATCGTTTCCGCAATCGTCAATTCCGGCCGGGAAGCGGCGGCAGCGGCGGCAACGGCGGCTTCGGCAGATCCGGCAGCGGGGGCCGGGGCAAGTCTGGCAAGCGTGGCTTGGGAATATCAGGTAACGGCCGTCTGGGTAAATCGGGTATCGGCGCCCTCGGCGGCGCGGGCGAACGTGGCGGCGCGGCGAAATCGTCATCGTCGTGGTGTTTGCGCTTTTTATGTTTGTGTTTGTGCTTTTTTTCGCCGAGATGTCTGCCGTCGTCATCGTCTCGGTCTTGGTGCGCCACATGCCGACGTTCAACGTCTTGGCGGTCTTCATGTTCGTCGTCGTCCCGACCGGCCATGACAGGCAGGGCAATCAACGAAGCAATTACGGCAAGCGCGAGTTTACTGAGTTTCAATTGTAATTCTCCGTGGAAAAGATCAGATGCCGCGATTTGGGCATTCTAAACTGAACGCGGTTCGCCAGGGACAAGTTGACGCGAGGATTGTGCGATCGCCCACCCAATAGTAAGATTCTTACTTTCGTAAAGTAATACTTTTGTGAGGCAATCATGCGCATTACCAGCAAAGGACAAGTCACCATTCCCCAAGCCATTCGCGAAAAGGCCGGGCTGCTACCGCACACCGAAGTTGAGTTTCATTATGTTCGCGGGCAAGTTGTGCTCAAGCCAGTCATAAAGCCGACGCTGGCCGGAGAAGAAACCATCTCGCCGATCCGCGCGGCGATTCGGCGGGCGCGCGGATCGGCGAATAATCCCATGTTCAAGGGCTGGACCACCGATCAAATCATGGCGTTTTTGCGCGGCGACGATTGATGGCAAAACGGGTTCTTCGTGCTCGCGAGTCCAAAGCAAGGTACGCGGTACCAGGACGGGTATTGGTAGATAGCAATGTTTTGATCGATGTAATCGACAACGATCCCAAATGGGCCGATTGGTCGGAAGCGCAACTCGTGCCCTTGGCGGAAGCGGGCCTCGCCGTTATTAATCCCCTGATTTACGCCGAGGTCGCGGTGAGCTTTAATTCGCTGGAGGATCTGGAGGGCGCGCTACAGCCGCTCAATCTAGGCCGCGAAGCCTT
>JANMJR010000516.1:0-1591 GCA_031371465.1 Pseudomonadota bacterium | reverse complement strand
GTCATGGCAAACACTTCACCGCTCACATACTCGTTTCGCACCGGGCTACGCGCTTCCAGATGCAGGTATTCTTCCTCCGAAATGGGGCCGTACTCGTGAATGAGCATAGTCGCATTCCAAACTTTAACCACGCTTATTATGCCACTTGCAGCGCGCTGCTTGTAACGAAACTTATGGCAAAGGAGGATCAACGATGAACTGCAATCGCCGGTTTTGGACGGTGTTGCCTTTCCATGAACCTAATCGGCGTTGTGGTCTATTCACTGCCATCCTGAGTAACGCGAAGGATCTGCTCTTTTTGCGGTAGGGAAACCAGATCCTTCACTGCGCTCAGGATGACATGCTTAAAACATCGCCCGGTTCATGGTCTGTGAGCAGCGTTGGCAGCGCCGATACAGGCCGCTCGCCATGAGCCTACGCGAAGTTGGGATGATTAAGGGGCGGCGTTTTGCGAAACGATTTCATTTGAATTCACCCACGCGGAAAGCTCGATCAATGCAAATCAGGCGGCCCGCATTTTTTCAACCAAAGGAGAAAACCATGACGCAATTTCGACCGAATAAACTGATGTTGGCATTGGCGGGTGTGTTGGGCATGACTCTGGGAGCACCGCTCGCGACTACGCAGGCGGAAACTTGTATTTCGCCTTATATCAAGGGTCTCACTCAGCCCGAGAAAGTGATGTATTTGTGGGCGTTGCCCGCGACGCCGGGCGAAGGTGAAGACTTTCTGGCGGTGATCGATGTCAATCTTGCTTCGTCGACCTACGGCCGCATTCTGAAAAAAATTACGGTCGGTTCAGTGGGCAACGAAGCGCACCACATCGGCTATACCGATGATCGCACCAAGCTGTGGGCCGCATCGCTGAACTCTGATCGGTTTTTCATCTTTGATGTGGCGACCGACCCGATGAATCCCAAGCTCATTCGCGTGATCGACAATGTGGCCAAAGCGACCGGGTTGTCGGGTCCGCATACCCCCTACGCGATTCCCGGCCGCATGTTGGTGAGCATGGCGTCCGGGCCCGACGGCAAGGGTACGGGCGGGTTGGCGGAATTTACCAACGACGGCAATTTTATCGTCAGCCACGCGGCGACTAATCATCCTTACGAGACGGTGGTGAAGCCCGAGTTCAATCGCATGATCACCTCGGCCTGGTTTCCGCAGGAGACTTGGATGAAGCCGTTAAGCGAGTGGCGGCCGTCAAGCTGGGTGAATCCGAACACCATGTTGGTGTGGGACTTAAAGGAGCGCAAGATTATCCAGACCTTAACCGCGCCCGATGATCCGGTGATGCTCGCCGCGCGCTGGATGTTGAAGCCCGGCGCGACATATGGCTACAACATCAGCAACGGTGGCAACTCAATCTGGATGTTCAAAATGAAAGATGACGGTACATTCGATTATAAGAAAGCCGGCGACACCGGCGCGGGCTGTGGGCCGGCCGATCTCAGGCAATCGCCGGACGATAATTTTCTCTATGTGAGCTGCTTTATCAGCAGCGAGATTCAGGCGTGGGACATTTCCGATCCGGAGAAAATCAAGTTGCACGACACCATCCAAGGTGTGGTGCAACCGAACATGATGCACG
>JANMJR010000488.1:0-3760 GCA_031371465.1 Pseudomonadota bacterium | reverse complement strand
ATGCCGGTCTAACGGCACATGCGGGGGGCTTTAATCAAGAGCGGCATCGCCGCTCTTTTCGTTTGGAAGCGTTCATGTCCTACTGGCTGATGAAATCGGAACCGGCGGAAGTCAGTATCGATGACCTCGCGGCGGCGCCGGAAAAAACCGTTGCGTGGTTCGGTGTGCGCAATTATCAAGCGCGCAATTTCATGCGCGATCAAATGAAGCGGGGCGACAAGGTATTTTTTTACCACTCCAGTTGCGATGAACCCGGCATCGCCGGCCTCGCTTCCGTGAGCAAGCGGGCTTATCCCGACGCGACCCAGTTCGATCCTAACAGTAAATATTTCGATCCGAAGGCCGCGCGCGACAATCCGCGCTGGTTTAATGTCGAGGTCAAGTTCGTAAAGAAAACGCGTTTGCTCGGCATCCAAGAATTGCGCGGCTATGCCGAGCTGGCGGACATGCGCATCCTGCAGCGCGGCAATCGGCTGTCGATCACGCCGATTGAGCCGGCGGAGTGGGACTTCATTATCGGTAAGTTATAAGGCGATGCTCTACGCGCTGAGTTACTTGGCGCTTGGCGCCGTCGTCGGCTTGTTCGCCGGGCTGCTGGGCATCGGGGGCGGCGTGATAATCATCGTCGGACTGCTTGAGGTATTCAAGCATCTGCACTTCGGGCAGACCCACATCATGCATATGGCGCTGGGCACATCGATGGCCTGCATACTGTTCGGATCGCTGTCGAGCTTGCGCGCGCACCAGTCGCTAGGCTCGGTGGATTGGCTCATTGTTCGCCGCTTGACGCCCGGCATTCTCATTGGCGGCTTTGTCGCCACTTTCGCGGCAGCGCAGATTTCGTCGGCGGCGCTGAAAATCATCTTCGTCGTGTTCATGCTCTACACCGCAACGCAAATGCTGATCAACGCCAAGCCCAAACCCCATCGCAATCTGCCGGGCAAGCTGGGCATGTTGGTCGCCGGTAATGTCATTGGCGCGATCTCGAGTTTGGTCGGCATCGGCGGCGCGGCGATTACCATTCCGTTCATGACCTGGTGCAATGTGCATATGCATCGCGCCATCGGCACGGCCGCGGCGGTAGGATTTCCGGTCTCGCTGTTCGGCAGCGTGGGATACATCATCAACGGCTGGGACGCGCCCGGCCGCCCTGAGTGGAGCCTCGGTTTCGTCTACCTGCCTGCTTGTATTGGCATTGCGTTGACCAGCACATTGACGGCGCCCTTCGGCGCGCGCCTGGGTCAGCGCCTCCCGGTTCCCATGCTGAAGAAAATTTTCGCGTGCTTATTGTTCGCATTGGCGGCTAAACTCGTCAGTGGTTTGCTTTAACAGAAAATTTCTAGCGTTCTGAACAGCGCTAATTTACACTGGCCGGTAGTGGTTCACGGCGATGCTTTGCGCGAAAGATTTATTCGTACCGTTAACGCTCAAGGAGGTTCAACAACATGTTTGATTTGCTTATCAAAGAAGTTGCCGCCAAGTTTGGCTTGGGAGACAAAGCGGATTCAATCCTTAGCTCACTACTTAGCTTAATGTTCCAGAAGCAGTCGGGTGAACTGGGCGGAGTGATGGATCTGTTCAAGCAAAAAGGTCTGGCGAGCATTGCCGCGACCTGGGTCGGCGGCGGCAAAGGATTGCCGTTAGGCATTAATCCAACGCAACTGGAAAACGTCATCGGCGGCTCATTGGTTCAGGAGATCGCCTCGAAGACCGGCCTCGGGAGCGGTCCGATCGGCGGCGCCCTCGCTTTCATGTTGCCGAAAATCGTCCGGGCGTTAACGCCCGATGGCGTTGTCCCCACCGGTGTTCCTGCGGCGATCAGCCAGTATCTTGCGAGTGCGGCAGGGGCTGCTCCCGCCGCTGTCACGCCTGCGCCCGCGCGCCCGCCTGGGTCCCCTGCTGCGCCAGCCTACGCGCCTACGCCTGCGGCAGCGGAGTCGAAAGGCTTCCCATGGTGGTGGATATTGATTCCCTTGGTTCTATTGCTCGGCTGGTGTGTGGCGCCTAAACCGGCAGACGCGCCGCCCGCAGCAGAAACCACGCCACCCGTGACCGCGGCGCCTACGCCGGTTGCTCAACTCAATTCCAAACTAGAACTCAACAACGACGGCGGCAAAATTTACTATACCGGGACGGTCGCCGATGAAACAGCTAAAACTTCCCTAAGCGACGCAATCAAGGCGGCATTGGGCAATACCGCCAGTGGCGATATCCGCGTGGATGGAACAGCCAGAAGCGCGAATTGGCTCGCTGCGCTGGGGCAATTTCTGCCGGAATTGAAATCCCTGTCCGGCTCGAAACTGACACTTGATGGCGAAAATATCACGCTGGACGGCGCCTTAGCCCAAGGCGATATCGATGGGCTGATGGCGAAGTTGAAATCGATTTTCGGCGACGCGTTCAACATCCAATCTGTTGCGCAAGTGTTACAAGCAGCGGCAATTCCGGCCGCGCCGATGGATGACGCCGCGAAAAATGCCGCGGCGGCTGCGAAAATGGATGAGTTGAAAGCGGCCGGAAACATCAGCGGAACGGATCTGGTGAACGCGCTCAATTTAGCCGCGGTCACATTCGCCACCGGTAGCGCGACGATCTCACCGAATAGCCATGCTATTCTCAACAAGGCCGCGGATACGCTGAAGGCCGCAGCCGATGGCACTCGCGTGGAAATTGGCGGCCACACCGATAACGTCGGCAACCCGGCGAGCAATATGAAACTCTCCGAAGCACGCTCGAATTCGGTGATGGCTACTTTGGTAAAGCTCGGCGTCAACGCCGCGATGCTAACGGCCAAAGGTTATGGTGATACCAAGCCAGTGGATTCTAACGACACGCCGGAGGGTAAAGCGAAGAATCGTCGCATGGAGTTTTCGGTCGGGCCGTAGGTGTTGAACGGTAGCAGAAAAAAGAGCCGGATAACCGGCCTTTTTTTGTTTTCACAATCTGGGAACACTATTCTTTGAGCAACGGCCCAATCACGTCGCGATAAAATTGCGGCTGTTTTGCGCCGGTATACTTCGCGCGCAATACACCTTGGCGGTCGAACACATAGCAAGTCGGCGTCGGGTATTTTCTTTCGAAGCCACTTTCGATCAGATCGCTTACCATGCCGCCGGGCAAGTTGTAATTCTTCGCCATTCGCGCCGCGCGCTCTTTGTCTTCGGGACGGTCGATGCTGAGTGCAATGACTTCCAATCCCTGCGGTTTGAATTGCTCATAATAGTTTTCAACGTTACCGATTTCATACGCACAAAATTTGCAGAAGCTCGAGAAAAAATTAACCATCACGACCTTGCCTTTGTAGTCGTTAAGGTCGAACGGCGTCCCATCGAATAGCGTGCCCTTGAGCGCTGGCGCCGGTTCATCGATGGTGGGAACCGCGTGCGACGGCCAACTCAAAATGGTTAACGCCAAAACGCAAAGCGCTGCGTGTAGAGCTAGTATCCTAGCGTATCTTCGGGCGTTTGCTAATAGCGGTAATGCCATCGCTCTCTACCTCCGATATGTCATCCTGAACGAAGTGAAGGATCTGTTTTGCGAGCATGAAAAAAAAGCAGATCCTTCACTTCGTTCAGGATGACATGAATTATCAGGTCGAAATTCCCGTTAATCGCGTTAACGCCTCACGATACTTTGCGCCGGTTTTCTCGGCGACATCCGCCGGCAATTCCGGCGCCGGCGGTTGCTTGTTCCACTTGATCGATTCCAACCAGTTACGCACGAATTGCTTATCGAAGCTTTCCGGGCTATCGCCGATTTT
>JANMJR010000478.1:0-2891 GCA_031371465.1 Pseudomonadota bacterium | reverse complement strand
AGTGCCAACTATCCCAAGGGCTTGGTCGTGTCTGATGAAGATTTTGCTGCTATCAAGATCGAGCGTAACAACTTCCATGGCGACTGGAACTACCGTATTCGTTCCGGATGAAATTGAACTATTTATTTCTTAACGACCCCTAAGTCCAGCCCCTCCGCAGCGGCTACGGCCCCGAAAATACGTCACGTTTGCGCCGCTTCGCCATCAGCCTGCTCAACCTGCACGCTAAACCCAACGAATCAATCGCCTCAATGACCCGCAAACTTGCCGCCAAAAAACGCCTCGTCTTCGACTACCTGCTGATGACTAAGAACTCAACCCGTCATGCCGCTGCTGCATAAATTGGCTAGAACGAATTTACCGTGCCTTGCTATCTTAGAGGTATGCGCAATTGCCGTTGACTTTGCGAGCCTTGCGCCATATATTGTGTGTGTATATCGAATTTGACGGAGCACGGCCATGTCGACACTTGCAATTACCCAAGTTTACCTCGAAGCAACTCAGAAAAAAGCGCTTCAAGTGCGCGCCAAGGAGCGCGGCACAAAAGTAAGCGAAGAAATTCGCAACGCCATCAGCGCCTATTTGGAAGGCATCTCGGTCGAAGAATTGCAAATTCTTGACGCTGCAAGCAAGCACGCGAGCATCGAACTAGACGCCATGGGACGCACCCTAAAAGCCACTAACGCAAAACTAGACCGTCTATTTGCCGATGTCGAAAAGTTCCGCAACGCGAAACAGCCATGAGCCTGGTCTCAGATATTCTCGATCGACTTTCCGGTGTCGCCGTCGTCAAAGCCGAACTCGAACAAACCGCGAAACGTCTCGATCGTCTCGCGGATTTGATGATGAACCATGAAACTCGAATTGCACGAGTTGAAGGCGCGCTGGCAGCCACGGTGGGCGTCGCACCTGCGGTGCATTCTGCGACCAAGCGATTGCGCAAGTCTTCAAAATAGCCAACTCGTCGTCGTCGAGAGCTGCATGGATACTGCCTCACAGCCATGCCTATGCTGGCAGACAAGAAGTTCGGACGGTCTAGGCCACCCGAACTTCAGGGTCTTGAAGGTCGCGCGAATACTTTCTCCAAGCTACAAACCCCAATACCATAAATACGGCCATCCCCAACGCCATTCGCAGAGGTGAGTGATAGAGCAGCGGCACGACGAGTCCTGCAGAGAGCGTGCTGATCAGGGTTTGGATAAACGCTTGTGCGGACGAAACCAGCCCGCGCATGGTGGGAAATAAATCAAGCGCGAGCAACGTGATCGTCGGCATCGCCAGCGCCATGCCGAAGTTGTAACACATGATCGGGATTACGCTCCACGGTACGCCGGGCGCGAGGAACAGACACACCAAAATGTTGAGCGCGGTGGCGGCGAACATGACCTTGTAGGCGAGGGAAATGGTTTGCGCGGGCGTGCGCTTTCCCGCCAGGCGGCGCGAGGCGTAGGAGCCGAGGATCATGCCGGTGACTGTCGGTACAAAAAGCCAGGCGAAGCCTTGATTGCTGACTTTCAAATGCTCTAGCAAAAACACCGGTGCGGCCAACACGTACAGAAAAAATCCGCCGAAGTTGCAGCCGACGGTGAGCGCTAACGGCAGCATGGATTTGTGCGCAAACACGCGTTTAAAATTGGCTAGAATTTTTGTCGGTAGCAGCGATTGACGCTTCGCCGGATCGAGCGTTTCCGGCAAATACTTCCAAACCAGAATCATCAGCGAAATGGCGAATAGCGCTAAGAACCAAAACGTCGCCTGCCAGTTAAAAAGCCCCAACAGCCAGCCGCCTATGATGGGCGCGATGGCCGGCGCGATGCCGAAAATCATTTGCACTTGCGCGATCAATCGCTGCGCTGCCGCACCTTCAAATAGATCGCGAATCATGGCGCGACCGACCACCATACCCGCGCCTGCAGCCAAGCCTTGGATACCGCGAGAGATAAGCAAAGCCTGAATGTTCGGCGCGGTCGCGCAGCCGATCGATGCCAAGGTATAAACCGCGAGGCCGATGAGCACAGTGGTGCGCCGACCGATGGCGTCGGAGATCGCGCCGTGCCACAAAATCATGAAGCAATAGGGTAGCAAATACGCCGTCAGCGATTGCTGCAAACTGGCCTGGCTGGCATTGAGGCTAGCGCGAATCTCGGGGAAGGCCGGGAGATAGGTATCGATCGAGAATGGCCCGATTGCCGCGAGGCACGCGAGGATGAACGCGATTAGATTGCGGTTGATGTTTTGCGCGGGGTGGGTCATTGTTGTTTGCTGGAAAGCGTCGCTGCGGCAATCGTATTCGCCAGCAACATCGTAATCGTCATCGGGCCTACGCCGCCAGGCACCGGCGTGATGTAGGATGCTTTCTCTTTGACCGTATCAAAATGCACGTCACCGGCAAGCTTTCCATCGGGCAGGCGATTGATGCCGATATCGATCACCACTGCACCGTCTTTTACCATATTCGACGTGATCATATTCGCCTTGCCTGTCGCGACAACAAGGATATCGGCCTGGCGTGTGAAGGCGCCGAGGTCGCGCGTCTTCGACGTGCACACCGTCACCGTCGCGCTGCGATTGATCAACATCAACGCCATCGGCTTACCGGCGATATTGCTGCGGCCGACCACCACGGCGTGTTGGCCTTCGATGGGAATATGGTGATGATCCAACATTTTCATTACCCCATACGGCGTACAGGGCTGAAAAGTTGGCTCGCCCACGACCAGCGCGCCGAGGTTGGCATGATGAAATCCATCGACATCTTTTTCTACTGCAATGGCTTCGATAATGGCTTTGTTGTCGATGTGTTTTGGCACCGGCAACTGCACCAACAGGCCATGGATCGCGGGATTGTGATTCAACGCTTCAATCTTCGCCAATAATTCCGCCTGCGATGT
>JANMJR010000460.1:0-2465 GCA_031371465.1 Pseudomonadota bacterium | reverse complement strand
CCGAGCAGGTTGCCGAGGAACCCCACCATCGCGCGCGCCATGCCGGTCATCTCGATCAGCAGACCGAGAAAGACGAACAACGGGACGGAGAGCAGAATCAAGTGCGACATGCCCTCATCCATGCGGCCCACCAGCACCGGCAGTGGAATGGCGGTCGTGGCGGCCAGGTAACCGTAGGTGGCCAGCCCAAAAGAGAAGGCGATGGGAACGCCGGCAAAGACATTCAACGCTACAATACCGACGAAGAAGATTAGTAGATTGACGTTGTCCAGCTCGAACAGCACCGGCTGCAAGGCGGACACGATGGCAATCCCCACTGCAATGACAGCGACGGCGCCACCGACCAATCGCCAACTGCCCACTTCCAGCAACCGCATCAGCGCGATGAGCAGCATCAAGGCGATACCGACGGGCAGCGCGGCTGCGCGCCAGACGTTGGAAATTTCAAGCGCCGGCGTGGTGACCACGGCTTCATCGTGAGCGAATTCGTATGCCGGATAGACCGTGAGCAGCAAAAAAGCGAGCGCGGCGGCGACGGCCAGCACATCCAGAAACGCTCGCGTGGGTGGCGACACCTTCCCGACGATCGCGGTCATTCGCATGTGCTCGTCGCGGCGCAAAGCCACGACCGCGCCCAACATCGCAAGCCACAGGAACAGTGTAGAGGCGAGCTCATCCGACCAGAGTATGGGCTGGTGGAAGACGTAGCGGGATACGACGCCCGCGAACAAGACGACGATTTCAGCCACCACCAGGAGCGCAGCGATATACTCGATCGCCGTTCCTGCGGCGCTTTCGAGCGACACCAACCACTGCCGTCCGCCACCCGGCCCGGCCTCCCTGGCCGCCGCAGGAGCGGCGTTGTCTAAATTCGTGCTCATGGTTCTCCCTACCGCCGGCTAATTTAGGTTGTCTACACCGATTTGTGGTTACTTCCGCTTTTTTCTGCTCGATGTGCGTGTTGCGTGGTTTGGTGGTTGCGCTCGAGCCAAACTGCTAAGACTTCGATCACGAGGGCAACGGATGCACCAATCCGGCTGCCGGGATCCCGCCATCGGATTCAAGCAAGTGCCCGCCGACATAGTCTATATTAATCGAAATTTGATCTGACAACGAGTGTCAAGTCTTGGCGTCCGCGATTGGCCGCTTACGGTGTCCCGAATTCCGGCAGTCGACCCAAACTGCTCGTTCAAGGTTGGCTGCTTGAGCTAACGGAATGCAGCGTTTGCCGACATTCATAACCAATTCGAAAATCAGAACAAAGTCGACGATCATAAGAAATAGAATGACCCGCGGTCGTCCTTGGGTTTGCTTCGATGCAGTCCCTCAACGATAAACTCAGCAGCGTGCATTAGCGCACCCGCTGTAGTGAAATGTTATGCGCGATTCTCTTTAACTCGCTTTCATATGTCTCATACTCACCCAGATGCGAGCGCATCAGGCTTTTCCAGAGTTTTCCGTGGTTTGGAACAAAGATATGGAGCAACTCGTGAACGATAACGTAATCTTGGAGGTCGCGCTTTAACGCGGGCAACTCGTCGCTGAAATTCAAATGGCCGGCGGTAGAACACGATGCCCACTTGTTGCGCATGGGGCGAATGCCCAACCAAGCCACCTTCACGTCCAGCTTGTCGGCCCAGTGGCGGACGCGCTGTTTGAACACGCGTTTGTGATCGATCGTCTTCATCGCTTTAAATCCGTTCCGCCTTCTCCAGCAGGGTAAACAAATCATCCACGACGGCAGTCACCCGGTCCAGGTCGTCCGTTTCCGCGACGATGGCGAAGGTGACTTTCTTGCGCAGCTCGCGCAGGGCGCTATCGCTCCGATTCCAGTTCGGAAACTCGGCGAAGGCCCGGCGAATCTTCCGGCTCACCTCCTCGGCGTTCTGGATCTTCGCGTCCAGCAGGCTGCGATAGACGAAGTAGGTCAACCCGTCGAAACACTTTTCGGCCTGTCCCTTTTTGCGAGCCTCGTTCGTTTCGACTTCCTCGAGCAATGCAGCCAGCGCCTCAGCGGTGCTGGTCTGACGCTGCTCGAAACTTTCCTGCACGGCCTGGGCACGTTCAGCCATCGCAATCAGGTATGGATCGTCGCTGCCTTCCTTGGCCAGTTTCTCGATGCTCTTGATCAGGTTGATGACCTTGGTGCCATCCCCACCACTCTTGTTTTTGATCAGCTCAATGGTATTGCCGTTGATCGCGATAAATTCACCCAGACCGCCGACGCCATAACTGCTTACCTGCTGCTGCACCAAATGGTTGGTCTTGGCCTGAAAGTCGCGGTCTACCATCCCGGTCCTGGTGTAGGCCTTGCGCACGACGTGGTAGATGGCGGAGAGCGTGCCGTAATCGGAGATAAACGGCCTGAGGAAGGCATCGGGCGAGATGATCTCGTAGAGCATCTCGATTTCCTTGAATTCCCTGGAGAACTCTTTGCGGCGTTCCTTGTCGCGGAAGTGCTCGAT
>JANMJR010000415.1:0-2057 GCA_031371465.1 Pseudomonadota bacterium | reverse complement strand
TGTCAATTCCTCCTTAAGTTGAAAGCGATCCGCAACGTGCTTAATGCATTTTTCGAATTATTGCGAACAAGGAGTTTAGCAATCTCCCGCTTGCTAAAACCCTACTTGGTCAAGTAAGAGTGGAGGGGGGTTCGTAGAGCCAATAGGGATGCGGTGTTTTAGGCATGCATTGCCACAAGCCAAGCTGGATAAGGCGCCCAGCCAGGCGGTCATTCAAACGTCGCGCTTGCACTAGGAAAACTTTGCGTATACTTTACGGTCATAAAGACCTGTGTTTTCGCTTACTCAGAGGCAAAGCAAATGCGTGATCGTCGAGATTTCTTGCGTTGGGGATTGGGGTCGGCACTGGCTAGCGTCGCGATCGGAAACGTATGTGCCGCCGCCGAGCCGCAAATTCGCCGCTACGTGCGGCTAGGCAAAACCGAACTCAAAATCTCCGACATTTCCTTTGGCTCCGCCAGTTCTTCCGATCCGGCCCTAGTGCGTCATGCCTTCGAGCGCGGCGTGAATTATTTCGACAGCGCGGAAAGTTATCGCGGCGGTAACGCGGAAGAGGCGATCGGCGAGGCGTTGCAGGGCAAGCGCGACAAAGTTTTTCTGACCAGCAAAACCAAAGCTGGCGCGAGCGATACGCGTAAGGACATGATGCAGGCGCTGCAACAAAGCTTGAAACGCTTGCGCACCGATTACGTCGATATCTACTTCAACCACGCGGTGAACGACGTGGCGCGCATGCAAAATCAAGAATGGTGGGAATTCACCGCGCTGGCGAAGAAGCGGGGCAAGATTCGCTTTCGTGGTATGTCCGGCCACGGCGGGCGTCTGGTGGAATGTTTGGATTATGCGATCGACAAAGATCTGGTCGATGTCATTCTGGTCGCTTACAACTTCGGCCACGATCCTAAATTCGTCGACAAAGTTCGCCACACGTTTCATTGGGCGGCGCTACAGCCGGAATTGCCGCGCGTGCTGGCGAAGGCGAAACACAAAGACATCGGCATCGTCGCGATGAAAGTGTTGATGGGCGCGAAGCTGAACGACATGCGGCCTTACGAGAATGCCGGTGCGACGTTCGCGCAAGCAGCGTTCCGCTGGACGCTGTCAACGAACTACGCCGATGCGCTGATTGTCTCGATGACGGACAAAACTCAAATCGACGAATATCTCGGCGCCTCGGGTGATTACAAGCTACGCAAAGGCGACGTGGAATTGCTGGAACGCTACACGCAATTACAATTGGGTACCTATTGCCAACCGGCGTGCAACGCCTGCGAAACGAGTTGCCCCGAGAATGTTGAAATCTCGGAAGTGTTGCGCACGCGGATGTACGCGGTGGACTATCGCGATCCGATCCTCGCAAAAAGTGAATACGCGGCGCTGGGAAAAAATGCACAGGTCTGCGTGACCTGCGCCCACCAATCGTGCCTGAGCGCTTGTCCAAAGGGCGTGCCGATTGCGACCTTTACCCGCGATGCGGCACAGCGACTGGGTTAATGCCGACATGAATAAATTCTTCGCACATTTTTTATTTATTCTCGCGGCGTGGACGTTGGTCATCAAATATGTATTCCCCGCGGCTTATGCGCTCGGTTACGGCGAACCGATCGGCACTTATATCTTCTGGGATTTTTGGTGGGTGATACATATCTGGCTCGGCTGGGCACTGCTGACTCAACCACGCTATCTGTTTGGATTGGCGCTGATCGTGTCGGGGGTGGAAATCATAATTATCATCACCAAGTTCGCGCTATTTTTGCCGGCGCCGGAGTGGACAATCTGGCGCACCAATTGGTTTATCAATAAGTGTTTTGTGCTGGCGTGTTTCATCGGCTTGCTCGGCTACGTGTTGCGTTACGCCGAGCGCTTTCCCAAATTCCGTCTGGCGGCGCGGTAACGCCGCAATAACCACAGCGCGATCGCGATGTTCAGCAAATTCCACGCAACGCCGTTGATAAACGCCGCGCGGTAAGAGCCGAGCCAATCGAAAATCACGCCGGACATCCAACCGCCCAGCGCCATGCCAAACATAGTGGCGGTCATTACCATGCTGACGCGCG
>JANMJR010000380.1:0-3609 GCA_031371465.1 Pseudomonadota bacterium | reverse complement strand
TATCATTAATTTTCTTGAAATCGTCTAGATCAAGGTAAGCCAACGTCAGTGGTTGGCGATCACGAGCGGACCAAGCCAGACTGTAGTCGAGACGCTCCTGAAATGCCCGCCAGTTCAATATGCCGGTCAGGGAATCATGGCGGGCAAGTCGTTGCTCATCGGTCAAGTGTTCACGTAATATTCGCAGCAACATGGCGCCAAAAGACAAAAAGATGCCATGCGCGACGATATCCCAGATGAATATGCCAGGGTGCCCGTAGGCATACCCGGCCATTAAATCGTCCGCCGACCAAACGAGACTCGCGATGATTGCGATAATTAGTCCGTCATGCTTCTTGCCGAACCAGACCGCAAAACTGACAGGCACAAGATGGAAAACGGAGAGGGATATTTTTAGTCCCGTCAGGTAGTCGAGCACGCCGATTGCTGTAACGGCAGCCAAGGCGATCGCGCCGATTGCGCTGCGTGGCCAGCGCGCCAACGCGCGCCCGACGACATCGAGAAAATGCCGAACATCCCACGGCAATTGGAAATTTAATCTGCTGTTTGGGAGCAAATCGATTTGGTCCATTATGAGGCGCGAGGAATCGGCGGCGACCAAAACCGTTCCATCACGAGGTAGGTGAAGGAAGCCGACCAGCCGATCAACAGCAATCCATTCAATGTTTCAGCGCCGGCAATCAGTCGCACAGGTCCGCTCGGAATAAGGTCACCGAAGCCAAGTGAGGTAAAGTTCTCCGCAGAAAAGTACAGGCAGTTTACCCACGACACGCCCGCACCGCCGATCAAATTGCCAAGCTCTAGAACATGGATAGCGCCGTAGTACGCCACGCCGTACAGCAGCATTTGCAAACTCTGGGATGCGAAAGTGGCGACGATAACGATAATCCGCTTCGCCCTCGCAGGAATTCGCATGGCACTTAGGCCAAACGAAAGTAGGCGCAAGACCTCGTAGTGAATTGCGGTGGTTGTTAGCAATAATATCAAACAGCAAAATAGAATGAGGCTCATGGTGCTTAGCAGAATGAAGTTATTGTTGAGGCGGCGCTCCTAAGCACTAAATTTGCGTTTGGCCTGCGACCGCCTACGCAGACGAAAAGCTTCTGACATAGCGTTTTGTAGTTTTTGTCCATACAACGCCGCTTAATGCCTATTGAAAATGGTAGCTCACGGTCGCGCCAAAGGAGTGCGATCCAATTTCGGGTGAGATCGTAACTTTGGGCGGAATTGCGTCTACAAAATATCGTGAAATGCCGTAAGAAAGCGCGCACCCCGCGATCACATCTCGCCAATGGTGAAATCCTTCGTCAACTCGGCTGTACCCGGTAATTGCGGCAACCACCAGACCCGGCGCGCCGTATTGCCAACCATAGCGATCGGCAAGAAAAAACGCACCGGAACACGCCGCAGATGAATGTCCCGAAGGGAATCCCCGGCTGCCACCGTTAGGTCGTTTGCCAAGATAGGTGCTGTTGAACGAATATTTCAGTGCCTCTGTTGCGACAATGGTGGCTGCGGTACTTTTCATCCATTCTTTGCGTCCATCGCTGTCGTCGAAATAGTAAGTTAGCGCCAATCCTGCGGAGAGCGCCAGGATTTGTGCAACGTCACCAGCCAGGAGATCGGGATCTCTTGCGGCAAAAACATTCGACGATGCCAGCAGAAGAAAAATCAAACTTTGATTGAAGGCATTCATGTCAGTTTTCTTGGTGGTCTTGTCGTGATTGTTTTCGCAACGTATTAGTATTTTATAAGTGAGGAAATGAGCTAATCACTTGTGACACAAGGATTCGCCGTGATCACGGAAGGTATCGCTATCTACCGCAACAAACTCCCACGTATAACCCGCGTCGCCTAGTGTGAGCTTTAAAACGCCAAAATGATCGCGGTCCCTCACTTCGCTGTTTGGTTTAATCTGCTCGAAAGGCCTTAGCGTTGCTCCACCCGAGCCCACGACGAATTCACGAATACCACGATCGGGATCATGCTCACCCATCGGGCCTTGCGGCGCGAAGCGTTCGTAGTCATGGTCATGGCCGACAATGACGATGTCAACCGCGGCGTCATGAAGATCCCGCCAAATCGCACCCATTGCTGGCGTGTCGCCATGACGACCGGAACTGAAACGCGGATGATGCCAAAACGCGACTGTGCATTTACCCGGCCGCGCCGCGAGTACCCGCTTGAGCCAGCGTTCTTGAACCGAGTCCGCACTAACGTCAATGTTGCTATTTAGACCAATCACTCGCCATCGGTCGATTTGCGCCACGAAGTATCCAAGACCGTTGGAACTCGCCCTGTCGCTAAAATAATCGAAATACGGCTTGGCGCCGGCGGTTTCATATTCGTGATTGCCGGGGACGGGGAGTATTCGTTCTTTTAGTTCACCCCACACGGGCGCGAAACAATTCGAGAAGTCGCTTTCCGAACCCCGTGGATACGCGAGGTCTCCCAGCATGAGAATGGGCGCCATACTGTTCTTCACCAATTGCGCCACTCGAGCCGTCGGCGCCTCATGGGGCGCGTCTTTATCGCATTCTGCGAGATCGCCCACAGCAAATATCACTGTTTCCGATAGGCCAGTGGATTCGGCGCCTAAGGCTGCGGAAACAACCAACATCAAGCTTAGATTGACGCCGAAAAGTATTTGCTTGATTCGCGGGGAAATGGAGTGCCGCACTATGGATTCCCTTTGGCATTGGTTTGGTCAAATATATCCATCACTGCAATCAGTTAGGGGGGAGATAACCCAATATTCAAGAAAGCAATGCCATCAATGCGCCGGGATGAATATGCCAACCGACCAGTCCGGCCAATCCCATCAGTACACCAAATCCCGTCGGCAGAAGCGATCCCCAATACAGCCACCACATTTTGGTCAGCGCGGTGACCGCGAGCAAGGCGATAGCAATCGCCAACAGCGCATCGGATAGATCAAACTGATCATCACGATAGTTCGCCGCATCATAGTTTTTCTGGTCTTGCTCGGCCTGCTGCTTGAGTTCGTCTTTCTTGGCGGATTGCTCGGCTGCGGTCTTTTCGTACTGGGCGATAGCGGAATCGAACAGCGCTTGCTCCGCCTGGGAATGTCCTAGCTTGGACAAACGAAGCTGCGTTGCCGTCGATTTCGCGACTTCTTGCCGAATATTTCGCGCTTGGTAAAACGCCCAGTGGTCGAGTTTGTCGGCCTGCGCCTGCTGCATGGCTTGGACGATGTTGTCGTCCTTGACTTTGCATATCCCCATGAAGGTTGCAAGTACGGCAACGGTAATCGCCACAGCCGCATTGAGACTTGGGCCGCGGCCAGAATTCGCATCAGTGTTTTCCGAATCAATCATTTCTAACGCATCAATGTCCATCGATTAATTTTTCGGTCATGTTCAAGGCTTAAATAATTTTCCCGATCAACATGGTCATTCCAGCGAATACAGACCAGTCAGGCGAGGCGTGATTGAGGCCGATTGCGGCGCCGGTGTCAAAGACAAACCGTTTGCTGTAGTTGTAACTTTCTGCGAGGAGAAATTGCGCGGTGCTTGGCGCACCTTGTCGAAGGGTTCGCGAGAGCTCGCCGACCACGCCGCAACGCTCACCAAAGGGACGCGAAATGGA
>JANMJR010000244.1:0-3072 GCA_031371465.1 Pseudomonadota bacterium | reverse complement strand
TACGGCGGCCTCACGCGCGCACGTCATATTCACATTAAAGTACTGCCGTTCCTGAGCGTCGCGCTGACCACCCAGCTTTACTTCAAAGACGACGAACATCGTGCCGGTGATCCGTGGGCCGGCCACAAACCCTCACTGGCGTTGGATATGAAACAAGACGGGAAATATATGAAGGCCGATTTTGATTTTGTACTTGGCACTGGTTTGTAAGTTCGTCTTTACAGCTTCAGGTAGGCGCCTGGTATTTGACTAAATTAACGCCCCCCTCACCCCTACCCTTCCCCGTTTACCGGGGTTAGGGTGAGGGGAAAACCTCTAAATTTGCGGCAAACATAACAACTCTCCACATCCAACAATGGAAATCGATCTAAACGCCCTAGACCGGCCCGCACGCTACAAACTGTTGACCAGCCTCGTCGTCCCGCGCCCCATCGCCCTCGTCACGACCATCTCGGAAGGCGGCGTCGTGAACGCTGCGCCGTTCAGTTATTTCAACGTGCTCGGCGAAGACCCGCCGATATTAATCATCAGCGCCGACGCGCACCCAAGCGGGAAAATGAAAGACACCGTAGACAACATAATCACAAAAAAACAATTCGTCGTGAATCTGGTCGACGAAGACATTGCCGAAAAAATGCACGGCACAGCCGTCATCGCGCCCACTGAATTAAGCGAAATAGATTTAGTCAACTTCACCACCACGCCGTCGCAACACGTCGCGCCACCACGCATCACCGAATCACCGGTGTCGTTCGAATGCACGCTGCACACGCAACTGGATTTCAAAACCCGCCGATTGATGATCGGCCAAATCGAGTGGATGCATGTGCGCGACGGCATCATCGATCCGAGCAACATGCGACGCCTGCCCGATCAATATCATCCGGTCGGGCGGCTGTATGCGAATCGCTATTGCCGAACGCGAGATGAATTTCAGTTGGATAATTCAGGATATGCTGAAATTGCCGCCAAATTCGGTAAATAGGTATCGCGCTAGAAGGCGTATGGATATTGAATCATGGCGAGGCATACTTGTAGAACCGCATACAGATTGCCTCTCGGCCACATAACTCGTTGCGAATTGTTCGAGGCTGTACGACCGGAGGGTTTTGAGTTATGTTTGGCGCGCTTCCAATAAAATTTCTGGATGAAAAGCAATGAATCCCAAATCTTCTTAAGGAATATGCACCATGAAGTGTTTAAACCCGAGTTATTTAGGATATCTACTTTACCTTAGATTGCATTCAACAGACGCTCGTCGATGATCCTGATGAGTAGAACGATTCCAATGCTCGCGCTCTTAGTTTTTATGAATGCCTCTTCCTCGGCGGATTTAGACACTCTTGTTGAGCCAGTAAAACCTACTGTTCGTAGCGAAGTCTACCGAGGAACCACTTCGGTTTTTGGCTGCGCGATGAAGGCAGGAGTGAACTGGTATGCCATTAGCCAGTGCGGATATCGAGCGCGCGACGATAATATTCAAAAGAACAATGCGACTGATCCATTTTTGCTTGGTGTCTATTTGCAAACATGGGCCGATTCGCATATCGCCGCAATCGGGACGAAAGACCAGAGCGCTCAGCGCAGTGCTCGTGGTTGGCTCGATCTTCTCAGGCGCCAGCAGCAAAAGATCGGACTTAGCGATAGCGATATGTGTTCTGCCGCAAAGATGACTTGCAATGTCTTGAGCCGAATGTTCAAAGAAGCGTCTGCGAGTTATGCCGAAGATTAATCGAAACGATGTGTATGAAACACAGGACGCGTAGGGCGCAATAACCGAAGGGCACGGCGTGGCCTCGGGCCATTGCGCCGTATGTAAGTCCCTGCAATACTGCCGAGATGCCCAACTATCGCCGTGCCTGGCATCTCGATGGCACCTATTTTTTCACCGTCAATCTGCTGCAGCGCCATGGCAGTGATCTACTCACCCGCCATATTGACCTGTTGCGAGAAATCGTCGCGTCCGTGCAATCTCGTCATCCGTTCCGCATTCATGGATCGTAGTCTTACCGGAGCAGGCGTAGGGTGCGCACCGCGCACGTGGATTCAATTTACCGGACTCATAATTTGTTAACCCACGTGCGCGATGCGCACCCTACTTTTCTTGCCATGCCACGAGCCGCATGGATACTTCCTCGCAGCACGGCATGTCTGAAACGCCGCTTTGACATTGGCTCTCAGCCATGCCGCATTTTTATTTCAATTATTTCGACGCTGCCATGCGTTTCAAACCCTGCCGATCGATCTTATCCGTACCGGTTTTCGGCAACGCGTCGAGGTAAATAAATCGGCGCGGATATTTGTATGGCGTGAGCTGCGACTTGACGAAATCTTGCAGCGCGCGAGTCAAGCCGTCGTCTCGTGCCATGCCGGAACGCAACACGACAAACGCCGCGAGCGTCATTAATCCGTTGCTTCCTTCGACACCCAACACGGCGCATTCCTGCACGCCGGGATGCGCGGCGAGGCAGCGCTCGACTTCGAGCGGGTAAACCCACTGCCCGCTGACTTTGATTAAATCGTCGACGCGGCCTTCGAAGAAATAAAATCCCTGGTCATCAAGACGGAATCGATCGCCAGTGTAGATCCAGCCATCGCGCATGGTCTCGGCGGTTTTGTCGGGACGGTTCCAATACAGCGGCGCTTGCGAGTCGCCGCGTGCCCACAATACGCCCGACTCGCCCGGCCCCATCATTTTTCCATCGGGATCGGTGAGCTTGATGTCGTAACCGGGAACACGCATACCGCTGGCGCCAATTTTTTGTCGCTCGGGTCGATTCGATAAATAAATGTGCAACACTTCGGTTGATCCCAAGCCTTCTGCAATCGAATGTCCGTAGCGTTGCTTCCATTCACGGTAGAGTTCGCCCGATAAGGTTTCCGCAGCCGAGAGACACAGTCGCAAACTAGTTAAGTCACGCTGCGCGGATGCGGGATGGGCGACAAGCGCGTTATATAACGTCGGCAGGCCAAACAACATCGTTGGCCGGTGTCGCTCGATGGTGTCGAACACCGCCTGCGCATCGGGCCTGCCGGGAAGCAACACCGTCGTTGCGCCGACGGAAAAAGGAA
>JANMJR010000235.1:0-19638 GCA_031371465.1 Pseudomonadota bacterium | reverse complement strand
GCGCCTCGGTTGAACGATCTGGAACTGGCGCCGGAGCAAGCGCGTGAATATCACCACTTTTTGATGCAGCAAGTGGTGCGTATGCTGTGCGCTGGCATTGTTCACGGCGATTTGTCGGAATATAACGTGCTGGTCGGCCGCGACGGGCCGGTCATTATCGATCTGCCCCAGGCCGTCGATGCTGCGGGCAACAATAGCGCTGAAGCGATGTTGGCGCGCGACGTCGCCAACCTCACCGGTTATTTCGGCCGCTTCGCCCCGGAACTGCTCATCACACGCTACGGCAAGGAAATCTGGTCGCTGTATGAAAACGGCGCGCTACATCCGGACGTTGTGCTGACGGGCCGCTTCGAGCGCGTCGAACTGCCCCCCGATGTCGACGGCGTCATTCGCGAAATCGACGACGTGATCAAAGAAGAAGCGGCGCGCCAGCGTCACAAGGCGCTGCTGGAATCCTAGCGCGTAACCAGCGGATGCATCACATCCTGGCCTTGTTTTTTGGTTTGTTTCGCGACCTTCTTTTCCTTCGGCGTCATGGCCGGTTGTTTCTTTGTTTCTTTATTGCTTTGTCTTACTTTACCCATGATTCTGCTCCTAAATGGCGCCGGCAAACGCGCGGCACTGCTTCAGTATAAGCCGATGCGCACACGGCGAGTGAAAAGTTACACAACGGCGAAGGTGGCGGGGGGTGAATCGCTATCGCCGCCTTCGCGATGCCTCGCTTTGCCACTATACTAGGCCTTCGCCAGCGTTTAGGTCTTCGAATAACGAGTGACCCCATTCATGCATAGCGACCACCTCCCCGATTGGTCTCACGACCATGCCTTCGACGCCGGCAATCCCCGCGCCGAGCGCGGCACGCGCTGGGTGATGTGGATCACCGCCGCGATGATGCTGGTGGAGATCGTTGCCGGCTGGTGGTACAACTCCATGGCCTTGCTCGCCGACGGCTGGCATATGAGTTCCCACGCAGTGGCCATCGGGCTGAGCGCCTTTGCCTATGGGGCGGCGCGCCGTTATGCGACGGATCCGCGCTTTGCTTTTGGCACGTGGAAAATCGAAATTCTCGGCGGCTTCGCCAGCGCGATTTTCCTGCTCGGCATCGCCGCGTTAATGATCTTCGGCTCGGTCGAGCGGCTGTTCTCGCCACAACCGATCCACTATCGCGAAGCCATCATCGTTGCGGTTCTCGGGCTCGTCGTGAACATCGTGTGTGTGATGATTTTAAGTCGTGCCGGCGACCACGGGCATAGCCACGCGGGCGACGATCATCACGATCACCATCAAGATCTGAATCTGAAATCCGCCTACATTCACGTGGTCGCCGATGCGGCTACATCGATCCTCGCGATTGCCGCACTCGCCGGTGGCTTGTACTTCGGCTGGGCGTGGCTCGATCCTGTGATCGGAATGGTGGGTGCTCTGCTAGTGGCCATTTGGGCAAGGCAACTCATTGTCGACACCGGAAAAATCTTACTCGATCGCGAAATGGATCATCCAGTCGTCGATGAAATTCGCGCGGCGATTGAAACGGGGGATACCCGCGTCACCGACTTGCACGTGTGGCGCGTCGGCAAGCGTGCCTATTCCTGCGCGGTGAGCGTTGTCACCCATGATGCGGCGCTGACACCACAACGCATCCGCGAGCAACTTGCAGAGCACGACGAGATCGTTCACGTGACCGCGGAGATTCAGCGTTGCCAAGCAAACCACGCGAACGCTGACTGATGTTCTGCGTAAATTTCCAATAAGGGAGCCCCTTCCCCTTCAAGGGGAAGGCTGGGAAGGGGATGGGTCTGAAAACATTCCCTATATGTTCATTGGCGCAAAAAAGTGACCCATCCCCACCCTCGCCCTCCCGTTGAAGGGGAGGGAACCGAGAAATAGACGCCCGCTAAAACTCCCGCCGCACCCGCAAAAAACTGGCGAATCGCGGCAAGCCATTTTTCGTTAGCCCGCGGTATTGGTAGGTGACGATCGATCCAATGGCGGGTGGATTTTTTCGCGCGGTGTTGCTCAAGCCCGTGCCGATCCGAAAGCGTTTTCCGTCAGGCATTTCCATTTCCAGCGAACCTAGCATGCCGTTGAATTTTCCTTTTCCGGGAACGTGGCCGATCACCTTGGCCTCGGTATCGAGCAGGGGTTTCAATTTGAGCAAGACATCGCTGCGGCCAGTCACGTAAAGTGCATCAGCGCGATGCAGCATTAAGCCTTCGCCCCCGTCGCGCACCACTTGCTTGAGTTTGCGCTGTAACCCGGCGCGATCGGCGAGGGTGAAATGTTCCACTGCTTGTAGTTGCGGCCAGTGGGTCCGACGCACAAGCTCGCGGATGTGTTGAGCGCGTTGCGAGAATGTACCCGGCGCGTCGGGCAGCTCGAAAATCATGAATTTGATTTGCCGCCACGCAACCGCGTCCGGCTGTTCAGTGCGAACTATGCCGGATAATTCTTCAAAGCGCCCGCGTCCGAGCCACAGTTCGCCATCAAGTGCTCGCGCGGGCAGTTGCGCGAGAAACCAGGCCGGCGCGTTGACGCTGTTGCCACTGCGAAATCGCAATGTCTTACCGTCCCAATAGGCGCGCACGCCATCGAGTTTTTCACTGATGAGATACAGAGCAGGATCGATGTCGTCGCTCGCAACATGGGCGAGCAATAACGCGGGCGCGTTGAGATTCGGCTCTTCCGAATTCCCAAGCGAACAAAACAAAAACAAAAGCAACGCGAAAATAAGGCGAGGCAAGATTTCGTTTCGTAAAGAATCTCTTGGCAATATCATACACTCAGGCCGCCAGGAAGCGCTTGAATGCGGGTCCGCCGGGCATGCTGCTCCACCAACCAAGCTAGATGCGGCGCGTGGCAGAGCGAAGAGTTTCGCGCCGGAAGGCAACAACGTTTAAAATCGCGGTTGAACGTTTCGACCCAAGAAAATGAACGCCTCCGGCCACACCCCCATGATGCAGCAATACTTGGCGATCAAAGCCGAGCATCCTGACATGCTGTTATTTTATCGCATGGGGGATTTTTACGAGCTGTTTTACGCTGACGCCGAGCGCGCGGCGAAGTTGCTCGACATCACGTTGACGCAACGTGGCGCTTCGGCGGGCGCGCCGATCAAGATGGCGGGCGTGCCCTATCACGCCGCGGAAAATTATTTGGCGAAGTTGGTGAAGCTCGGCGAATCGGTTGCGATTTGCGAGCAGGTCGGCGATCCGGCGACGAGCAAAGGTCCGGTCGAGCGCAAGGTCATGCGCATCATCACGCCCGGCACGTTGACCGATGCTGCCTTGCTCGATGATCGCAATGACAGTGTGTTGTTGGCGATTTCATTGCACGAAAAAACTATCGGCCTGGCGTGGCTCAATCTCGCCAACGGCGAGTTCCGCTTGCGCGAATGCGCCGTCGGCCAATTGCAATCGGAATTGGAGCGCATCAAACCGGCCGAGATGGTGATCGGCGAAGGCCATGCGCATTTGATTCCCGTGCACAACAAAGTCGCCGTGAAGCGCCTGGCCGATTGGCAGTTCGATTTCGCCAGCGCCTACAAAGCGCTGACGCAGCAATTTCAGACCCGCGATCTCGCGGGATTCGGCTGCGAAGATTCAGCGGCGGCCATCGCCGCGGCGGGCGCGCTGCTCGGCTACGTAAAGCACACGCAGCGCGTTGCTTTGCCCCATGTGCAAGGCCTGATTCTGGAAAGCGAAAGCGAATTTGTCGTCATGGACGCGGCGACGCGGCGCAATCTGGAAATCAGCGAAACGCTACGCGGCGAAGCGGAGCCGACGTTGCTGTCGCTGCTCGACAGCACCCGCACTAGTATGGGCAGCCGGCGTTTACGCCATTGGCTGCATCATCCGCTGCGTGACCTGAATACCTTGCGCTTGCGCCACGATGCGATTCAAGTGCTAATCGGTGAACCGGGCCGTCATCGCTACGATGATCTGCGTGAAACCCTGAAACAGATCGTCGACATCGAACGCATCACCGCACGCATCGCGTTGGGCAATGCCAGGCCCCGCGACCTATCCGGCCTGCGCGATAGCTTGGGCGCAGAGCCAATACTGGCGCGGCTTCTGGCGATGCTCGATAGTCCGCGCATCACGACGCTGAGCGATGCACTACGCATCGATCCGAGTATCGAAGCACTATTGCGCCGCGCGTTGCAAGACGAACCGGCGTCGGTTATCCGCGAAGGCGGCGTGATTCGTAACGGCTTCGATGCGGCACTGGATGAACTTCGCGCGATTCAAACCGACAGCGGACAATTTTTGCTCGACTTGGAAACCCGTGAACGTTCGCGCACCGGCATCGCCAATCTCAAAGTCGAATACAACCGCGTTCACGGTTTTTACATTGAGGTAAGCCAAGCCAACGCCGATAAAGTACCGGCCGATTATCGTCGTCGCCAGACGCTAAAAAATGTCGAGCGGTATATCACGCCGGAATTGAAAACCTTCGAAGACAAAGCCCTGTCTGCGAATGACCGGGCATTAGCGCGGGAAAAGTTGTTGTACGAAGAATTGCTGCAACAACTGCTGCCGCATATCGGCGCATTGCAAAGTGTGGCAAACGCCATCGCCGAAATTGATGTGCTGTGTACGTTGGCGGAACGCGGCGTCGCGCTTAACTACGTCGCACCGGAACTCACAACGGATCGCGGCATCGACATCCAGGCGGGCCGTCATCCCGTCGTCGAGAAAACCATCGATCACTTCATCGGCAACGATACAGCGCTCTCACCTGCGCGGCAGATGTTGCTCATCACCGGCCCGAACATGGGCGGCAAATCCACTTACATGCGCCAGACGGCGCTGATCGTGCTGCTCGCCTATTGCGGCAGTTTCGTGCCTGCGGACAGCGCGCGAATCGGCGCGATCGATCGGATTTTCACGCGTATCGGCTCCGCCGACGATCTCGCCGGCGGCCGCTCGACTTTCATGGTCGAGATGACCGAAGCGGCGAATATTTTGCACAATGCGACACCGAATAGCTTGGTGCTGCTGGACGAAATCGGTCGCGGCACGTCGACCTTTGACGGCCTCGCTCTGGCTTGGGCCATCGCCAAACAACTCACCGAAAAAAATCAATCGCTGACCCTATTCGCCACCCATTATTTCGAACTCACCCGCCTCGGTCAGGAACACAAACAAATCGCCAACGTTCATCTTGAAGTGGTCGAACATCAAAGTCAGATTGTGTTTTTGCATAGCGTAAAAGACGGCCCCGCGAGCCAGAGTTACGGCGTGCAGGTGGCGCAATTGGCCGGCGTGCCCGGCGCCGTCATTCGCAGTGCACGACAAAAATTAAAGCAACTGGAAGACAGCGCCGTGATGCGCGGCGGCCAGGCGGATTTGTTTGCCGGCCCGGCGGTGGAAATGAAAACTGCGCCGGCGCTGCATCCTGTCGTCGAGGCGCTGGAAAATATCGATCCGGATGAATTAACGCCGAAGGCTGCATTGGAATTGTTGTTTGCTTGGCGAAAAATGGTCGAATAAAGTTGCTTATCGGCAAGCCCGCAACATGTTCTAGAACGTATGCGGGGCTAATCCGGGGTAAAATGCTGTTTATAGAGCAGCTCATTTCGAGCCCAGTTAGATTGGAGCATCAATGGCAACACCCAATTATGCGTTCGCAAAGCGTCAAAAAGAGCTAGCTAAGAAGCAGAAGAAAGAAGAAAAGAAGTTGCTCAAGCAGGCGAATACAACACCGGAAACTCCGGAGAATCCGCCGCCTCCACCGATCGCCGAAACCACGCCGGAATGATTGGTTTGCAGAAGCGTTCCGCATAAGTCCTAGGAAGCCTCAATGGGTGTCATTCCCGCGAAGGCGAGAATCCATTCAGCGTATCGATTTACAACCGTACTATGGGTTCCCGCCTTCGCGGGAATGATAAGTAGTTATGGTTTGTGGAACCCAGTGGCCCGCGGCGAACGGCTAGCCTACGAGGGGCATTAAGGTCAGAGCTACCGGCTTTACACGCGCTTCTTCAGGCTATGGCCGCACCATCGCACACGTCGTCGGCATCACGGTATCTTTGGCTTCGACGCGAAAATCCGTCTTCCAGCCGTAACCGGTTTCCTCTAGATCGTATTTCACATCCTTGCCGCCGGCCTTGGTGAAAGTTGAAATATAAATCGGCTGCATCAATTGGTGATCCTCGGCGCGCATCCACATCTCGCCGGTGTCGCCTTGAAACTTCATGCCTTCCAGCGCCTTTGCCACTTTCAGCGGATCGATGGATTTTGAGTCGTTAATCGCTTTAGCGAGCATCTCCATCGCGGTTTTCGAGGTGCCGTAGTAAAAATCGTCTTTGTATTTTTTACGGTAGTCGTTGGCGAATTTTTCCGCTTTGTTTTCCGCGGCATTGGAATGCCAGGCGGAGACGTTCTTGATCTGATCGGCCCCGGCGGCGCCGATGGATTTTGGCGCGCCGGCGTTTTGCGCGTTTAGTGTGTAGAAGGTCACGTCCAGTCCAAATTCCTTGCCGGATTTGATCAGCAACGAAAAATCCGTGCCCCAATTGCCGGTGATCACCGTGTCGGTTCCCGAAGCTTTGATCTTGGAAATATAGGGCGAGAAATCCTTTACCTTGCCCATGGGATGTAAATCATCACCGACGATCTCGATATCAGCCCGCTTCTTCGCCAACATTTCGCGTGCCGCTTTGGCAATGGCTTGGCCAAAGGCGTAATCTTGATTGATCAGATAAACTTTCTTGATGTTCCTATTGCGCGCGATGTGATTGGTGATCGCATCAAGCTTCATGTCGACATGGGCATCGAATCGAAAATGCCAGAAGTTGCATTTTTCATTCGTCAACGCCGGATCCTGCGCCGCATAGTTGAGATACAACACCGACTTATCGGGGTTACGGCCATTGTGTTTCGCAAGTGTGTCGGACAGCGCGTGGGCGACGTTCGAGCCACCGCCCTGGATGACATAGCGTATGCCGGAATCAATCACCTGTTGCAGCACCGTGACGCTGTCTTGCGCGCTGGCTTTGTTGTCAAAGTGCGACACTTCGAACCGCACCCCGCCTTTGGAATTGATCTCGTCCGCCGCGGCGTCCAGATGCTTGCTGAGCGTTTGTCCGGCCAGACCGAATGGGCCACTCATTGGATCGATATGCGCGATCTTGATCGTGTCGGTGGCGAAAGTCGGCGCGGCCAGCGTCAGCGTGGCGATCGTGATTAGGGTTGGGAGTGTTGGGTGCATTACTTTGATCCTCGTCGGCAGGGGTGATTTTCCAACGTAGCTTAGCACTTTCCCGCACGACTCGCCGCCAATACTCATACACCTACGCGAGCGGCTAAATCGACATGTCGATGGCCTGAAAGGCGCGCCAGTATTGCCTCACAGGGCGATTGCGAAGCTATTCGGCGGGCGGGTCATTGTCCTCGACATCCCACATCGCTTGCGCGCCAAAGCGATCCAGTAGCGGCTGACACGTCGGGCCTGCGAGCGCCGCGACCTTGGTGAGGGCATCGGCGATCATGCAACTTCTCGCGGCGACCATTACGCTGGCTGTACCGGGCCACGCCCGCTGCTGTTTCGGATCGACGATGCAACCGATCGGCTGGGCGAGGCGATCGGGAATAGTCATGTGGGGACTGGATGTGGCGATCGCGCCGCAACGTAATTCGGCGACTTGCACGGGGCCGGTGGCGCGACGTAAATAAACGGGATGACACTCTTTTCCATAGCGTCGCAAATCACCGCCGGCGTTGACGATCGCGTCGGTGCAGTCACTGCGGCGCAGCGCGTGGATCGCCTGATCGACGGCAAAGCCCTTGGCAATGCCGCCCAAGTCGAGCAGTATCGGCTGCGTGAAATTGACTCGATTATCCGAGAGCAATTCGACCGAGCGCCAGTTGCCGTAGGCCGCTGCCGTCGTTTCCGCCCGTGGCAGCAAACCCGCCGCGACTAACACGGGCGCGACGGTGATGTCGAACGCACCGTCACTGAGCTTCGCAAGTCGTTTCGCCCGCCGCAAAACGGCGTAAGTCCACGGATGAACAGATTGCGGTTGACGATGTGCGTCGCGATTGAGTTTTGACAGCTCGCTGTTCTGATCATGAAAACTCATCAGCCGCTCGACTTGCTCAATTGCGCCGAACGCTTTTTCTATCGCGCGCTCGACGGTTTCGCTATCTGGGCCGATTGCGGAAATATGCACAAACGTGCCCAGCGCCAGCCGCGCGCGTTGCGTTTCAGCGCAGGACGACGTCGTGGAGAAAAAGGAGCCGCTTGATGCCATCGGTCACGTGATTGGCTGACATGGTTCCACCACTGAGATTGCCGATGTCAGCGCCGACTTCCAGCGGATCGGCGATGGTCTTGCCGACAAATTGATCGCGCCATTTCAATTCCCGGACTTGCGAACCCCAGGCTTCTTTGTACTCGATAATTTGAAACTGCCGCAAACTGCCATCGGCGTTAATGCCAACCGCGTAGGTAATCAATTCGTGCTTGCCGATCACTTGATCGAGGATGAACCAACCCAGCAGTTTGCCGGCGGCGTTCACTTTCCAAACCTGTTGGTTCGGACTACGCGATTTGACCCCCGATCGCTGTTCGAGGCGCTGGACTTGCTCGGCCGTTAGTCCGACCGGCGCGGCGATGAATTCCTGCGCTTGCGGAAAAATCAACGCGCGCGCTTGTTCCACGCTCATGTATTGGGCGGCAAAGCCGGGTGTTGCGGCTACTGCAATGATGGCGGCCGGTGCTAGCCAGCGAATGTCAAGGGTCATGGTTTTGACTTCACTTGCGCAAAACGACTTGATGGAAAGCCAACAACCGTTTCACGCCTTCGGTGACATGGCGCGATGAAAGCGTCGAGCCGCTGATGTTTTTAATATCTACGGTGAGTTCGAGAGGGTCGGCGAGCGTCTTTCCGACGAATTGTTCGCGCCACTTTGCGCCTTTAACCTCGTAGCCGTAGTTCTCGCGGTAGTTGATGATCTGAATTTGCCGCACCGCGCCGTCGAGGCCGATGCCCACGCCGTAGATCATCATTTTTTTTTGCCGAGCACTTCGTCGATGATGAACCAGCCGATGGTTTTGCCATCGAGTTGTGCAAGCCAAACCCGTTGGTTCGGGGAATTGACGTTTACGCCAGATTGCTTTTCAACGCGCGCAATTTGCTCCGGCGTCATGGTCACCGGCGCGGCGACAAATTCTTTCGCTTCGGGAAAAATCAGCGCCTGCGCTTGCGCAAAACTCATGTAAGGAACGGCGACACAGTCTGCGCTAACGATTGCAATAATAGCGGCAGGCGCGAACCAACGGATGTCGAGCGTCATAGATTCTAGGACTACAGTATTGGAGAAATTATTTCGGCATCGCTCGCACGACGGCTGCGACGTTTACCGGAAATTACATGCCAGGTGAGAAGCGCAGGCACAACTACCCCGAAAATCCAGTGGACCGCGCTGATCACAGGGCGCGAGTCTTCCCCACCGGCGTAATACAGAAGATAGCCCGTGATCGTCAGCAGCAACATGAATACTACCAAGCCGATGCCGAGGAAAATGTTACGGCGAACCGCCCAGGCGCGGCGAATGTGAAGGGGAAGTAGAGAGCCGTAAATAATCAATCCGGCCATGGCGGCGGCGCCGTGCAGCTTCAGCATCCATGTCTCGAGCGGATGATGTGTGTCGCCAAACTCTCCCTGTGTCACCATGAAAAAGTGCAGCACTAGCCAAACCGCGCCGCTGACAACCAGCAACGCGGTGGCGCTGTAAACCGATGTCTGATGCCAAAAACCGAGGCGGATGGTGTCGGGACGTCGGGCGGTAGTATTATTCGTTGTCATAATTTTTACTTTTAATAGTTGCCCGAAGAGCCGCATGGCCCGAGGCCACCCCGTATCCACGGGGTGGCCTCGGGCCATTGGCTCACGGGCTTGCTCACCGCGCGTCATTGCCGCGAAGGCGGGAATGACAGCTTCGTTGAATTTTAGCGCACTAGATGTGCAGCGGCGATCTCAATGATGATGGCCGTGTTCGCCATGTACGTGACGATGCTTCAATTCATCCTTGGTCGCCGCACGGACTTCTAAAATGGTGCATCTGAAATCCAGGGTCTTGCCCGCAAGCGGGTGATTGCCGTCGACGACGATTTTGTCGTCGGCTATGTCGGTCACGGTGTAAAGAATGACATCGTCTTCGTCGCCGTCCTCCGGCGAGCCTTCGAACTGCATGCCGACCGAGACATCGGGCGGGAACATTTTTTTCGGTTCGACGTGGACGAGTGTTTCGTCATACTCACCGAAACCGTCGTCGGGCTCAAGCCGAACAACGCATTCGTCACCGACCGACTTACCGTGCAGGGCTTCTTCCACGTGGGGGAAGATGCCGTCGTAGCCACCGTGAATGTAGCTAACCGCGGGCTCGCTTTTTTCCAAAACGTTGCCATCAATATCGGATAGCGCGTAGGCGATCGTAACAACCGAGTTTTTTTCTATAACCATTTAATTCATGTCTTTCATTAAAGTGAGAATTTCTCGGGAATAACCCTTGAGATTGATATTACGCACAACGTTGCGCAGGTACAACGGAGGATGCTCAATGGTTTCATGCCATTTTTCCGCGTCAATCGGCGCGTCCCGCTACGGCCGCAGCGGTTTTAGGTCAATCGACGTCCGGCGCCGCATAAATGTGCGCGGCAAAGTTTTATGGCGGGATTTTACCGCAAATGTCGGAACCTGAAAAAGTGGCATTTTCTACACAGCGCGGCGTGCCTTAGAATACTTTCATGATTACAACACTCCTTGGCGGTATGACGCCGCAAAATTTTTTGCGCGATTATTGGCAGAAAAAACCGTTGCTCGTACGCCAGGCGATTCCTGGCTTTCGCGGCGTCGTCACCCTGCCTACGCTCATGAGCTTAGCCGCTGATCGGGATGTTGAGTCGCGGCTAGTCACGCAGCAACAAGGTAAGTGGCAGATGGCGCGCGGACCATTCTTAAGACCCCAATGGAAGCGACTACCAAAAACCAACTGGACCGTGCTGGTTCAAGACCTCAATCATTTTGTCGCCGCCGGTCGAGATTTGCTGCAACATTTTTCCTTCATTCCGTATGCACGGCTGGATGATCTGATGGTGAGTTACGCTGCGCCCGGCGGGGGGGTCGGGCCACATTTTGATTCCTATGATGTGTTTTTGCTGCAAGGCGAAGGGCAGCGCCGATGGCGTATTTCCGCGCAACGCGACTTAACCCTGGCGCCAAATGCGGCGTTGAAGATTCTGAAAAATTTTAAAGCCGAACAGGAATGGACGCTTGGTCCCGGTGACTTGCTTTATCTGCCACCCAACATTGCGCACGAGGGCGTGGCCCGCTCGGAATGCACGACCTATTCCATCGGTTTTCGGGCGCCATCGGCGCAGGAGCTTGCCTTTAATTTTCTAAATTTTCAGCAAGATGAACTCAAGCTGGCGGGCATGTATAGCGATCCTGATTTGCGCGCGCAAGCGCATCCGGCCGAGATTGGCAATGCCATGGTTCGGCAGACCGCGCGAATGCTAAGGCAGTTAACTTGGGATAACGACACCTGCGCGCGGTTTCTCGGCAACTATCTCACCGAGCCCAAGCCGCACGTTTATTTCACGCCGCCGGAAGAGTCGATGACCCTGGCGCAATTCCGCCGTGAACTGCGCGCCCGAGGAATCGCGTTGAATTTGAAAAGCCGGATCCTCAGTCATAAGAAGTGGGTCTTTATTAATGGCGAATGTATCGTCAAACCGCCAGGTGCGCCGGAGGTCTTGCGCGAACTCTGCGATCGTTGGATGATTGCACCTGATGTGGCGGTTGATCAGGCGAGTTTGAGGATCTTGCACGAGTGGCGCGACAACGGCTATCTCGCGCTGCGCAGGGAGAACGCTGATGCAGGAAACGACTGAGCTACCCGACATAAAACCGCTTCGCGGCACGGTGGAAATTTCCCTGTCGATCGATGAAATCATCGCGCTCGCAACGCGCCGAATTGTGATCTTCGATCGCGATCTTGCCGCGGGCGGCTACAACACCCCACAGCGGTTTAATCGCTTGAAAATTTTTCTGCTCTCCAATCGGCGCAACCGTATCGACATCGCGCTACACAAAAGCGAGCATCTGGAGCGCGACTACGCGCGGCTGCTGATCTTGCTGCGACAATTTCCGCATGCGATCAGCATTCACCGCACCTTGCCCGAGGCGCAGCGCGTCCAAGATGGATTCGTAGTGGCGGACGGGATTCACTTTGTGCATCGATTCCACTTCGACCACCCACTGGCGCAGCGGGCATTCCATGACGAATCAGGTGGGGGGATATTGCAACGCCGATTTGACGAAATCTGGGAATGGACCGAGCCAGTTGCGTTGGCCACGGTACTCGGATTGTAGCCCCGGCTGCGCCAAGTCTATCGATAAACGTCGGCGCGAGTGTTGCGTTTTTGCAAATTGCTTCAAAATACTGATACAATACAAGGCTTATCTAGGAATTTTCTCTAGACCTGGTAAAATTTTTTAGTCGGCTGCTAGATAGCCGGAACAGTTTTGTTAACTCACGTAAGGGAACCATATGAAACACTCTCTCCTCCTGGCCGCTTTGTTGGCTGTTGCACTTGTCGGCTGTGGCAAGAAAGAAGAACCTGCTGCACCCGCGGCTCCTGCCGCACCCGCTGCTGAAGCCCCTGCCACGCCCGCTGCTGGCGCTGCAATGGACGCAGCCAAGGATGCTGCTGTCGGCGCCGTTGACGCCGCTAAAGACGCTGCCACAGGCGCCGTTAAAGACGCCGCGGCTGGTGCTGCTCAAGGCGCTGCCGACGCCGTCAAAGATGCAGCGCAAGGCGCCGCTGATGCTGCTAAAGACGCCACTAAGACTGAAGAAAAGAAGTAACATAGATTGTAATGACTGTATAAAAAAGCCGACCTCCAGGTCGGCTTTTTTGTGGTCTGATTTACCGCTTAGCCCGCCTTATCGATCGCCGGCGTCCCGCGCTGGTAAAATTCCGCGGCGACGCTGTGCAGCGGAATCCCGATCGGCTGGCCGATGTATGGCCCCGCCGCCGCGCCGCTTAAATTTGGATCGAGCGATGCCCAGTTCGCCTGCATTGCCTGAAGAATTTTCTCGGCGATCGGCTTTAGTAAATCCTCTCGCGTCACCAGCATGTGATCTTTGAGCACCGCCAGGGCACACAACGCCGCCGGGCCGAGCTTGGCGAACCGATCTTGTCCGAGCCGCGCTGCCGCAGCATCGCTTTGCGACAGCACGCCCACCTCGAGCTGATTGGTTAGTAGCAGCTTGACCAGCTCAGGCGCGGTCCGGGCGCGGCCCGATGCGGATTTGCTGTCTTGCCAATAGGTTGCGAAAAATCCCGCTAAACCGTCGGCCACAACGCCGGCGCGTGGGTCGTCCTTCGACGACATGACAATCAGCCGCGTCTTGCGATAGATCTGAAATTTTCGATACGGCGAATGACCGCTGAGCAATGCCCATGCGGCCAGCACAGAACCCGAAACAATAAAGGAGCGACGATTCATAAGGGCGGTGGGGCATTGAGCCCCGCCTTTACTTGAGTGTTACTTAGTGAATACGCCGAGATCCAAAATCGCGGAGACCGCGAAATTCGGTACATCGACCAAATTGCCGATTCGCAAATCCACCGCCACGCTCGACAAGCAATAGGCCTGCTCGCGCGACAGCCCTTTATTGGCGACCAGCCAATCGATCATATGGACCAATGCATCACGGGCGGCCAGGGTAACGTCTTCGGATAAGTTGGTCAGGCCCATGAGCTTGGTGCCGTCCAAATACTTATGGGTCGGCGGAACCATGCCTTCAGGTTTTAACGGATAACCGACGGTCGCATAAAACTTGTTCGGCGTGATGCGATGCAGTTGCTTGCCGCCCTCGAAATGCACGGTATTCACTTGCTTCGCCATGCCTTTGCGCACGGACACTTTCACTTTCACCGTCGCGCCCATCTCAATGGCCGTGCCGGAGACTTCGCCGTCGCCCTGGGCGAAATGGACATCGCCGATGGACAGTAGGCAGCCCTTCACGTAACAGGGGAACAACATAGTCGTACCGACTTGCATTTGCTTGATGTCCATGTTGCCGCCGTTCTCACGGGGCGGAATGGTGCGCAGGCAAAGATCTTTGGCGCTACCGCTTTCGCCGCACACGTCAGCCGGGAGCGCTTGCGTGGGTTGCGGTGGCAACGCTACGCCACCGGCGGCGGCCAAGTCGCCTTCACGCTTTTTCCAGGCGACTTCTTGGTCGGGTCCGGGCGCGACACCCACGGTTCCCAAAAATCCATCGAATTTGACTTTCACCCCAGGTAAATCGGGCGAGGTCGCGCCGTGACGGGTCAAGTCCCAACGCACCAGGAACGGCTCGGCGAAAAGGTCACGCAGGAAACCGAACCCCGGCACGATGATGGTGTAGCCGAACTTATCCGGATTCACGTCAACTAATTCAACCGCAAGTACGTCGCCCGCTTCGGAACCGTCGACAAACAACGGCCCGGTGATCGGATGAACCAGATTCAAGTTAAGGCCGACGATGTCTTTTGACGAAGACTGGCGAGTCAGGCCGTCGTCAAAGGCATCGCGGGTGCCGAAGGTGATGACATCGCCGGGCTTCGCCGTCGCGACGGGTTTGATGTCGTGGTGCCAACGGTTGTGGCAATTCGGGTCATCCACGCAGTGGGCTCCCTTTTTCGGAATGTTGATATTGGCTGCGACCGCGGTTTGGACGCTTAGCAAGGCAACGGCCAAAACAACACTGGAACCCATGACTTTGACAGCCGGTGATAAACGAGACATCGAAATTCCTCCTAATTAGTTATTTGAAAGAAACGACGGCGCCAAACAAATTCGACGCGACAATCAACAACAGAGCGAATTAATCGGCGAATTATTAAGGTACCAGAAGCAAAATCCAAAGTCGATACATTTGCCGGATTCTTTTATTCTTAAAATGCCAGAAGCCGCGTCCAGCCTTGCGCTTGAAGGCATGCGCGCCAGGATCCATACAGGGACCGCCTGCTGGCGCAGTTGGTTTTTATTTGTTCTTGTTATACACATCCACACACACCGCCGCGAGTAGTACCAGCCCTTTGATCACTTGCTGATAGTCGATGCCAATGCCCATGATCGACATGCCGTTATTCATTACGCCCATGATGAACGCACCGATGACTGCGCCCAATACTCTGCCAACCCCGCCGGACGCCGACGCGCCGCCGATGAAACAGGCTGCGATGACGTCGAGTTCAAAGCCAACACCGGCTTTCGGTGTTGCCGTATTCAGCCGCGCCGCGAAAACGAGCCCGGCCAATGCGGCAAGCACGCCCATGTTCATGAAGGTGTAGAACGTCAACCGCTCGGTCCGGATGCCCGACAGTTTCGCGGCTTTCACATTGCCGCCGAGGGCGTAAACGCGCCGCCCGATAGTCGTGCGCGTGGTCACAAAATCGTAGGCCAGCATCAATACCAACATCACAATCAAAACATTCGGCAGTCCTTTATACAGCGCAAGCAAATAACTAAGACCTGCGATCAAGCCGGCGAAAATCAAATTCTTCAGCATGAAAAACAAGTACGGTTCATTCTCCATGCCGTGTTTGGCGCGACTTGCCCGACCGCGAATTTTTACGATCAGCAATACGCACGCCAACAACAGACCGGCAATCAAAGAGGTAATGCGAAACGTCTCGCCGGCGAAAGGATCGGGAATGAATCCGGTGCTCAGCAACTGAAACTCCCGCGGAAACGGCCCGACCGACTGACCCTCCAGCACGGCGAGCGCCAAACCTTTAAAGATCAGCATACCGGCAAGTGTGACGATGAATGATGGAATGCCGTGGAACGCCACCCAATAACCCTGCGCCGCGCCGATCGCGGCGCCGAGCGCCAGACACACAAGCATAGTCACTAGAAAATGAATCTCATATTGCACCATCATCACCGCGGCCACGGCGCCGACAAACCCGACCACGGAGCCGACCGAAAGATCGATATGGCCCGCCACGATAATCAACAGCATGCCGAGCGCCATGATAATGATGTAGCTGTTCTGTAAGATCAGATTGGTGAGATTGAGCGGCTGAAACAGCGTGCCGTTGGTCATCACCTGAAAAAACACCATGATCGCGATCAGCGAAATCAGCATGCCGTATTCACGCAGATTGTGTTTCAGGAAATCGACATATTGCGCTTTCTTGGGTTCTGCCATGCTAGTTGACTCCTGATTTAACGATCGACGACATGATCTTTTCTTGGGTAGCCTCGGCCGCCGCGAATTCGGCGACGAACTTACCTTCGTTCAACACGCAGATTCGGTCGCACATGCCCAACAGTTCCGGCATTTCCGAGGAGATCATGATCACGCATTTCCCTTCGTTCGCGAGTTGCGCGATGATGGTGTAGATCTCATATTTGGCGCCCACGTCGATGCCGCGCGTGGGTTCATCCAAAATCAGCACCTCCGGATTGGAGAACAGCCATTTGCTGAGCACCACTTTCTGCTGGTTGCCGCCGGACAGATTCACGACTTGCTGAAACACGCTGGGGGTGCGGATATTTAACTTTTTTCGATAGGCCTCGGCGGCGGCGAACTCTTTGCCGTCGTCGATGATGCTGTTGCGCGCAATCGCCTTTAAGTTTGCCAAGGTGGTATTCCAAGCGATCACTTCGTCCAGCACCAGGCCATAACCTTTGCGATCTTCCGTCACGTAGGCAATGCCGTGGTTAATTGCTTTTTGAATCGTGCTGACATCGATTTCCTTGCCGTGCAAAAACACCTTGCCGGAAATACCTTGGCCGTAGGAGCGGCCAAAAATGCTCATTGCCAGTTCGGTGCGGCCGGCGCCCATCAGCCCAGCGATACCGAGGATCTCGCCGCGCTTGACGTGCAGATCGACGCCTTTGATCAATTGGCGGTCGGCGTGAATCCCATGATGCACGCGCCAATCCTTGACTGAGAAAACAACGTCGCCAATATTCGGTGTTCGCTTGGGATAGCGATCCGCCATTTCCCGCCCGACCATGCACTTAATCACTCGATCTTCGCTGATTTTATCGGCGCGGCAATCCAGCGTTTCAACCGTGGCGCCGTCACGCAAAATGGTGATGGAATCGGCGACCTTGGAAATTTCGTTGAGCTTATGCGAGATCAATATACAGGCGATGCCTTGGCGCGGCAGGTCCAACAACAACTCGAGCAACGCGTCGCTGTCGGTCTCATTCAAGCTCGCCGTCGGTTCATCAAGAATTAACAGTTGAACTTCTTTGGAAAGCGCTTTGGCGATTTCGACAAGCTGTTGTTTGCCGACACCGAGATTGGTGATCAACGTGCCCGGCGACTCGTTCAGTCCGACTTTTTTGAGTAACACCCGGGTTTTGGAAAAGGATGCAGACCAATCGATCACACCGAATCGCGCCTGTTCGTTGCCAAGAAAAATATTCTCCGCAATCGACAATAGCGGCACCAGAGCCAATTCCTGGTGAATAATGATAATGCCAAGTTTCTCGCTGTCGGCGATGCCTTTGAACCGGCATTCTTTGCCCTGGAAGCGAATCTCGCCTTCATAGGCGCCGTAGGGATACACGCCGCTTAAAACTTTCATCAGCGTGGATTTGCCCGCGCCGTTCTCGCCGACGATGGCATGAATCTCCCCGGCGCGGACCGTCAGATTAACGTTGCTTAGCGCCTTCACGCCATGGAATGCTTTGCTTATTCCGCGCATTTCAAGAATGGCGTCGGTCATGTTAGCTCACGAAGTTCAATCGGAAACAAAAACAGGCCCAGCGCGTCGCGCACGGGACCTGTTCGCATGGCGATGGCTTACTTGAGTTGATCTTCGGTGTAGTAACCGCTGCCGACCAGTATCTGTTTGTAGTTTGATACATCGACGCTTACCGGTTTGAGCAAATAAGACGGCACGACTTTCACCTTGTTGTTGTAGGTCTTGATGTCGTTAATCTCGACTTTCTTACCAGTCAAAATCGCATCGACCATGCCCGCGGCGACTTTCGCGAGTTCGCGCGTGTCCTTGAAAATCGTCGAGTATTGCTCTTTACGGATCATCGATTTCACCGATGCGATTTCCGCATCTTGGCCGCTGACAAAGGGCATCGGCTGTTTCGGTGTGCCGTAACCGACACCTTTGAGCGACGACAGAATCCCGATGCTCAAACCGTCATAGGGCGAGAGCACCGCATCGACGCGTGCATTGCCGTAGTAGGCGCTCAACAGATTGTCCATGCGCGCTTGGGCGACGGCGCCGTCCCAACGCAATGTTGAGACTTTGTTCATGCCCATTTGCTTGCTGCGAACGACGAGTTTGCCCTTGTCGATATAGGGTTTTAGAACCGACATGGCGCCATCATAAAAGAAGAAGGCATTGTTGTCGTCGGCGGAACCGCCGAACAGTTCGATATTGAACGGACCTTTGCCGGACTTGAGTCCTAAAGCCTTTTCAAGCGTTTGCGCTTGCAACACACCTACTTGGAAATTGTCGAAGGTAGCGTAATAGTCAACATTTTTACTGCCGACGATCAAGCGATCGTAGGACACCACTTTAATGCCCTTGTCGGCGGCTTTTTGCAACGCGTCCGATAAGGTTGTACCGTCGATCGCGGCGATGACCAACACTTTGACGCCCTTGGTGATCATGTTTTCGATCTGCGCCAATTGATTGGGAATATCGTCGTCGGCAAACTGCAAGTCAGCTTTGTAGCCCTTGTCCGCCAGGCTTTTCACCATGCTATTGCCATCGGATATCCAGCGCGCCGAGGCCTTCGTCGGCATCGACACACCGATGGCGCCTTTGTCTTGCGCGCTCGCCTGAGATACCGCCAGCAGACCCGTCACCAATGCAGCGACTATCGATTTAGTTATATTCATTACTTCTCCTCTCATAATTTGATTTAACTTTGAATCGCTTCGCGAAAGGGCGAAGCTACAGCATCATAAAGACTTTTCCCCGAATGTTCCAATAGGCAATTTAGTTCCAACCGGCGTCCACTTTGAACTCCTGCGCGGTACACATCGCCGCGTCGTCCGAGGCGAGAAATAACACCATGCGGGCGATGTCCAATGGCTGCAACTTATCGGGCAGGCATTGGTTGCGTTTGATCGCTGCTTCCCCTTCCGTATTGAGCCATAACTTGATCTGGCGCTCGGTCATCACCCAGCCCGGCGACACCGTATTCACGCGGATGCGATCGATCCCGAGGCCGCCGGCCATCCCGCGCGTCAACCCATTGACCGATGACTTGGCGATGGCATAGCACGGATACTCACTGGCCTTGCTCTGCCAGCCGGTGGAACCCATGTTGATAATCGAACCACCGCCCAGCCGGCGCATGCCTGGCACGATGGCTTGAATCGCGAAAAACGCCGGCCGCTCGTTCACCGCCATGCGCTCGTCGTAATACTCTGCGGTGACGGATTCCATCGTGTGACGATCGTCGCTGGCGACATTGTTCACCAGGGCGTGGAAATCACCCAATGCGGCGGTTGCTTGCGTAATCGCCGCTTGCAGAACGCTGATGTCGCGCACGTCGCACACCCTCCACCACGGCGCGCTATGCCCCGCAGCGGCCACTTGCTGCGCCAGGGATTGGCTGGCGGCGCCGTTCACATCCACGAA
>JANMJR010000221.1:0-8878 GCA_031371465.1 Pseudomonadota bacterium | reverse complement strand
TTCTGGTCAGCCAGAATCCAGATTTAAAAGTCGAACCCGCATCGCTCACCAAGCTGATGACCGCCTACCTCTCCTTCAAAAACATCAAGGAAAAACGGCTGTCGGAAAACCAAACCTTGCCGGTTTCCGAAAAGGCATGGAAAGCGATCGGATCGCGCATGTTTATCGATCTCAAAGTGCCGGTCACGGTGAACGAGCTGCTGCGGGGCATGATTATTCAATCTGTTAACGATGACAGCATTGCGCTGGCGGAGGCCATGGTCGGCAGTGAAGAAGCCTTCGACGAATTTATGAATAAAGAAGGCACGCGCCTCGGCATGAAAAATTCGCACTTTCTCAACGCCACCGGATTGCCCGATGCGCAGCACTATTCAACCGCGGAAGATTTGAGTCTGCTCGCTAGCGCGATCATTCGCGATTTTCCGGAGTTCTACACCATCTACTCGACACGTGAATACAAGTACAACAAGATCACCCAACCGAATCGCAATCGTTTATTGTGGCTGGATCCGACCGTGGACGGCATGAAGACCGGTCATACCGACAGCGCCGGATGGTGTTTGGTCAGTTCGGCGAAGCGCAACGACCGACGCCTGATTTCGGTCGTGCTTGGCGCGGCCTCGGACACGGTGCGCACCATCGAGAGCCAAAAATTATTGAATTACGGGTTCCAGTTTTACGATACCCGGCGCATGTATAAACAAGGCGAATCGGTGACCGATCTTGAAGTGTACAAAGGCCAGGAAAAAACCGTGAGAGCCGGATTTGACCGCGATCTGTTCCTAACGCTGCCGCGCAGCGAATTCGAGAAAGTGCAGTCGACCCTCACTACCACGCAGCCGTTGATCGCGCCGTTGGCCAAAGGCCAACAGATTGGCATGATGAAACTCGCCTTAGGTGACAAAACCATTGCCGAGTATCCGGTGCTGGCGGTCGACGCCGTGCCGGTGGCTGGATTTTTCCGCCGCACCTGGGACGGCTTGCGCTTAATGCTGAAATGAACGCGCCGATTTGCTATTTGAACGGTGAATTTCTGCCGCTCGATCAAGCGAAAATTTCCGTTTTGGATCGCGGCTTTATTTTTGGCGACGCGATTTATGAAGTGATCCCGGTGTATCGTCGCAAGCCGCTGCGCTTGGCGGCGCACATCGCCCGCTTGCAGCGCAGCCTCGACGAAATTCGCATTACGTCGCCCCATTCCGACGGCGAATGGGCTGGGCTGATCGGTGACCTCATCAACTACAGCGAACACGACGACCAATCGGTTTATCTGCAGGTAAGTCGCGGTGTGGCAAAACGCGAATTCGGTTTGTTACAGGGAATAGAGCCGACAGTCTTCATGTCGAGCAGTCCGTTCGTTTTACCTCCACTACAACAAATCGATAACGGCATCGCCGCCGTGAGCCTTACGGATTTTCGCTGGCTGCGCTGCGACATCAAATCGACATCGCTGCTCGCCGCCAATATGTTGCGCCAGTTCGCCAACGACGCCGGCGGCGCCGAATGCGTGTTGTTCCGCGATGGATTTTTGACCGAGGGTTCGTCGAGCAATATTTTTGTGGTGAAAAACGGCGTGCTCGTTACGCCGCCGAAATCACGCTTGATATTGCCCGGCATCACCTACGATTTGCTGTTGGAACTTGCGGGGGCAAACGCTGTTCCAACCCAAGTGCGCGACGTTGCGGAATCAGAGGTCAAGGCGGCGGATGAGTTGATAATCTCGGCAAGCCTGCGAGAATTGTTGGCGGTCACCCAATTGGATGCCAAGCCAGTCGGCAACGGCAAGCCGGGTGCGGTGTTCCGGCGCCTGTACGAATTATTCCAGGCCTATAAATCTAACTTGTGATGGAACCAGAAAGTCGCGAATCGTTACTTGAATTTCCCTGCGAGTTCCCGATTAAAATCATGGGACTCACGCGAGATGACTTCGCGCAGACTATTTTGGAGATTGTCCGTCGTCACGCCCCGGATTTTGACGGCGCAACCATGGAGATGCGCTCCAGCAGCGGCGCGAAATATCTCAGCCTCACCTGTACCATTAACGCTACGTCTCAAGCTCAGCTCGACGAACTGTATCGCGAACTGTCGAAGCACGAGATGGTGAAAATCGTTCTGTAATGTTGTTGACCGACCTCGCGCCCGCGCTGACGATCCAACATCTGGGTGTCGTCGATTACGAAGCCGCTTGGCACGCCATGCAAGCATTCACCGCGCAACGCAGCGGCGCAACAAATGACGAAATTTGGCTGCTGCAACATCCGCCGGTGTACACCCAGGGCCTCGCCGGTAAGCCGGAACACTTATTGACCATGCCGTCGATCCCGGTCGTGAAAACCGATCGCGGCGGACAGATTACCTATCACGGCCCCGGCCAGATCGTCGTCTATGTGTTGTTCGATTTGAAGCGCAAGGGCATCGGCGTGAAGGAATTGGTCAAGCGCATTGAGCAGAGCCTTATCGACGTCCTGCAAAGCTACGCGATCGATGGGCAGCGTAAACTCGGCGCGCCGGGCGTCTATGTGAAGGGCGCCAAGATCGCCGCCCTCGGCCTGCGGGTGAAGAACGGCTGTAGTTACCACGGTCTCGCGCTCAACGTCGCGATGGATCTCACACCGTATGGCGCAATCAATCCCTGCGGCTATGCCGGCATGGAAGTCACGGATCTGGCCACGCTCGGCGTTCGTGTTAGCATAAATGATGTCATGACGATGTTGTCACAGCATCTAGTGACTCAACTTTCGCTTTAGGAAATCATCGTGCCCGTCATCGGCGAGAAGCAAACCGGCGCTGCGAAAACCGCGCGCATCCCGATCAAAATCATCCCCAGCGCGCCACAAAAAAAGCCCGACTGGATACGCGTCAAAGCGGCGAGCAGCCCGCGCTTCCAAGAAATCAAGCGCATTTTGCGCGACAATAATCTGCACAGCGTGTGTGAAGAAGCGTCCTGCCCGAACATCGGCGAATGCTTCAGCAAAGGCACGGCGACCTTCATGATCATGGGCGATTTGTGCACGCGGCGCTGTCCATTTTGCGACGTCGCCCATGGCCGCCCGAAACCGCTCGATCTAGACGAGCCGCGCCATCTTGGCGAAACCATCGCCGCATTGCGTTTGCAATACGTCGTCATCACCAGTGTCGATCGCGATGATCTACGCGACGGCGGTTCGCAACATTTCGTCGATTGCATCCGCGCCGTGCGCGAGTGCTCGCCGCAAACCAAGATCGAGATTCTCACGCCGGATTTTCGCGGCCGCCTCGATCGTGCGCTCGACATCCTCAACACCAGCCCGCCAGACGTGATGAACCACAATCTGGAAACCGTGCCGCGTCTCTACAAACAAGCGCGCCCCGGTTCGGACTACCATCACTCGCTAAAGCTCTTGAAGGATTTCAAAGCGGTTCACCCAAACGTGCCCACTAAGTCCGGTTTAATGTTGGGATTGGGCGAAACCGATGCGGAAATTCTCGAGGTCATGCGCGATCTGCGTGATCACCATGTGGACATGCTCACGCTTGGCCAATATTTGCAGCCGTCCGCGCATCATCATCCGGTGATGCGCTTTGTGCCACCCGATGGCTTCAAAGAATTCGAACGCCGGGCCGTGGCAATGGGCTTCGCCCACGCCGCTTGCGGACCGATGGTGCGCTCGAGTTATCACGCCGATCAACAGGCGCATGACGCGGGCGTGGCCGTGAACGGAAAGTAATAGTGGACGTGAATGCCGACTTTACGCAACGCGTCAGTGTTCACGCCGCGCGCCTCGATTGGGCGCCTTCACCCATCCCGGGCGTCGAGCGGCGCATGCTCGACCGTATCGGCACGGAGGTCGCACGCGCAACTTCCATCGTTCGCTACGCGCCGCAGAGTCGATTTTCGCCACACACCCACGGCGGCGGCGAAGAAATTTTGGTGCTGGAAGGGATATTCCAGGACGAGCACGGCGATTTTCCGGCCGGCAGCTACCTTCGCAACCCGCCAACCTCAGGCCACACGCCGGGCTCCGCGCCGGGTTGCATCATCTTCGTAAAGCTGTGGCAATTTGACGCAGTGGATCGTACCCCGGTGCGAATTGATAGCAACAAGATGGCGTTTCTCGCGGTGTCTGATCGGCCCGGCGTGGCGGTCATGCCGTTATTTCTTGATAGCCGGGAGAACGTGCGTATCGAGCGTTACGCACCGGGCGCTGACCTTGACTTCAGCGCCGAAGGCGGCACTGAACTTCTGGTGCTGGACGGGAGCTTCGACGACGGTAACGAGAAATTTGAGTTGCAGTCATGGCTCAGATTACCGCCCGGCGCCAGGCTGACATGCAAGGCGGGTGCGAGCGGCGCGAAGCTGTGGGTGAAATCCGGCCATCTTGCCCGCGTTCAAACTGCGCCGCAACAATACGGCGCTAGCATTCAACGCAATACACTATCAAAATAGAAAGAGCGTAGGCGATGCCCGAACTTCCCGATATTGTCGTCTACATCGAAAGTCTCGAAGCGCGCATACTCGGCCAAACATTAGATCGCGTCAAGATCCTCAACCCATTTGTCCTCCGTTCCGTCATGCCCGCCCTTGAAGATGTGCATGGAAGGCCGGTCTCCAGCCTGAGACGGCTGGGGAAGCGCATCGTTATTGGCTTTCAGCCCGATTACTTTTTGGTCATTCACTTAATGGTCGCGGGCCGCTTGCGTTGGCTCGAACCGAACGCAAGATTGCCTGGAAAAATCGGTCTGGCGAGTTTTCATTTTGCCAATGGGACACTACTGCTCAGCGAAGCGGGAACCAAGCGTCGCGCGTCGATTCACTTGGTCAAAGGTCAATCCGAACTCGCCGCCTTTGATATGCAAGGGCTCGAAGTGCTCGACGCCGATCTTAGCGGATTCAGCGCGCGCTTAGCCAAAGAGAATCACACGTTAAAACGCGCGCTCACCGATCCGCGCAGTTTCAGCGGCATCGGCAACGCCTATTCCGACGAAATTTTGCATCGCGCGAAACTCTCGCCGATCGCGCAAACGCAAAAACTTAGCGCCGACGAAGTCGAACGGTTGTTCGAGGCAACGCGAGTGACGTTACGCGAGTGGACCGAACGCTTGCGCGCCGACACCGGCGGCAAGTTCCCGGAAAAAGTCACCGCCTTCCGCTCGGATATGGCCGTCCATGGCCGCTTTGGTTTGGCGTGCCCGGTGTGCGCCAGCCCGGTTCAACGCATTGTCTACGCCGACAACGAAACCAACTATTGCGCCCGCTGCCAGACCGGGGGCGTGATTTTGGCCGACCGCGCCCTGTCGCGCTTGCTCAAGAAAAGCTGGCCGCGCGCATTGGACGATCTTCAATGAGGGACTATCAGGTTGGCTTACGGCGCGATGACTGGGCCACTTTGGCGTCAGGGCGTGCTGGATTCCCTGGTCAGCCCAACCCACAAAAGCCACCAGGTTGCTTGTGCGAGTCCGCAAATATACCTAAACTAAGTCCATTACCGAACTTTACGGTAGTGGAAACAGTCTTAATTTCCAGACTCCAACCCATCCTAACCGGCTGACCATGTATAAAATATTATTTATTGCTCTGTCATTGTTCTCGCTGTCGGCCTGTGCGGGTCAACCCAAAATAATCACCGCCGACAGTGGCGAAGGCGTCTCCCTTTCGTCCTTGGATGAGGCGATGCCGGAGCGTACTCAAGCGCCCGCTTACACACCCAGTCTGCCCAGTCAAGAACTCACCGGCAAAATCATCTATCAATTGCTGTTGGCCGAGATCGCCGTGCAGCGTGGTCGACTGAACGTCGCCATGGCGACTTATTTAGATGTCGCCAAATCCACCAAAGACCCGCGGGTCGCACAGCGTGCCACGGAAATCGCGATTTACGCACGCCAGCCGCGCGAAGCCTTGGAGGCCGCCAAGTTGTGGGCCGAGGTAGATCCCCAGTCGCAGCAGGCGCGTCAGATTATTGTCTCGGTGTTGATGGGTGAAGGCAAGCTGGACCAGGCCAAGCCGTATGTGCAAAAAATGTTCGTCGGTGAAGATCCGCAAGTACGCCAGAGCTTCATGGAATTAAATGGCCTGCTGGCGCGCCAAAGCGACAAAAATGCGGCGCTGGATCTGGCGAAGCAGCTTGCCGAACCGTTCCAGAGCCTCGCCGAGGCGCATTTCGCCGTTGCTCAAGCGGCGCTGAGCGCCAAGCAAAATGAGCTCGCGCTCACCGAGATCAAACGCGCGAATGAACTCAAGCCCGGTTGGGAAATCGGCGCGCTCGTGCAGGCGCAGGTTCTATGGCAAGGCAACAAACAAGATGCGATCAATCACTATGACGATTTCTTGCGCCGCTATCCGAAATCGAATGAAGTACGTTTGAGTTACGCGCGCATGCTCGCCGGGCAAAAGAATTTTTCGGCGGCGCGGGAACAATTCAGCGCCTTAGTCAACAACGCGCCGGACAATCCCGACATGGCGGTCACTGCAGGCTTAATGTCGATGCAATTGCAAGATTTCGAGGGCGCCGAGATTTACCTCACCCAAGCGCTGAAGCTCAACCCGAAAGATCCGAATGCGGTTCGATTTTCGCTCGGACAGAGCAACGAAGAGCGCAAGCGTTATGACAAAGCAGCTGAGTGGTACAAGAGCGTCACGGCGGGCGAGCAGTACTTTCCGGCGCAGATAAAAATCGCCAGCTTGTTGGCGCGGCAAAATAAATTGGCCGAAGCGCGCGACTATTTGGGTACCATCAAGACTGAATCCACGGCGGAAAAAACCCAAATAGTCATGGCCGATGCGGGTATGTTGCGCGAAGCGAAATCCTACCAGGAAGCTTTTGACCGGCTCGACGGCGCGATGAAAGAATTTCCCGACAATGCCGATTTGCTCTACGACCGGGCGATGGCGGCGGAAAAAATCGGTCGCATGGATGTGTTGGAAGAGGATCTGCGCAAGCTGATCAAGCTCAAGCCCGACCATGCCCATGCCTACAATGCCCTCGGCTATACGCTGGCGGATCGCACCACCCGCTACGCCGAAGCGCAAGATCTCGTCAAGAAAGCGCTTGAGATTTCTCCCGACGATCCGTTCATTATCGATAGTCTGGGTTGGGTGCAATTCAAAATGGGCAACTTTGCCGATAGCATTGCTACTTTGCAACGCGCCTTTGATATTCGTCCCGATCCAGAAATCGCCGCCCATCTGGGTGAGGTGATGTGGGTCAATGGCAAACGCAGCGAGGCGAATCAAGTTTGGCAGACCGCCATTCAAGCCCACCCCGATAACGAGGCCTTGGTGGAAGTTGTCAAGCGCTTGAAACAATAGCCCGCGGATTCCCTTTGATCGCGCGTTGTTGGGGCGTAGGCCTGTTGCTGGCCGCTGTGTTTTTGAGCGGCTGCGCTGGGCTGCGTTCGCGCGACGACGGCAATGCTCCGGTGATCGAGCCGGGCGCTGAGGTGGAAATTAAGGCGTTGAAGCTGTCCGGTCGGTTAGGCATAAAGCAGGGAAACGAAGGTCATAGCGGTAGCCTGCGTTGGTTGCACGCCTCCCCGAAACACGAAATCACGGTTTATTCTCCAATCGGCACCACGGTTGCGAAAATCGAGCAAAATGAGAGCGGCGCTAAGCTCACCACCAGCGATAAAGAAATCTATCAGGCCGCCGACGCGGATCAGTTAATGGAACAGGCGATGGGCTGGCATTTTCCACTGAATGGCATGCAGTATTGGGTACTTGGCCGTGTCGCGCCGGAAGGTCATGCTGAGGAAGAGCGTGGCGTCAATAACCGGCTGATGCACCTGAAGCAGCAGGACTGGGATATTCAGTTTGCCGACTATCGCCCCCTCGCCAATATCGAACTGCCATACCGCATTATCATGAAGCGCGCCGACCTCGTCATCCGCTTCGTAGTCGATACCATCGTCCCCATTCGCGACTAGCATTGAGCGTAGTGGTACGTTATCCCGCGCCCGCGAAGCTGAATTTATTCCTCCACGTGCTCGGGCGCCGTGACGATGGCTACCATTTGCTGCAAACCGCGTTTACCTTCATCGATCGCCGCGATTTTCTGCGCCTTACGCCGCGACTTGACGGCGAGATTGTGCGTGTCGCGGGGCCGAGTGAAATTGTTGCCGACGACGATTTATGTGTGCGCGCGGCGCGCCTGCTTCAGGCCATCGGCAAGACGCGATTGGGCGTATCGATCGAGCTTGAGAAGTGTGTGCCGCTGGGCGCAGGCCTCGGCGGCGGCAGCTCGGACGCTGCAACGACGCTGATTGTGCTGAATCGCCTGTGGCGCCTTAATCTGCCGCGCGCATCGCTGCAGGCAATCGGCCTCGAACTTGGCGCCGACGTCCCGGTGTTTATTTTTGGTCGTTCGGCGTTTGCCGAGGGGATCGGTGAAAAATTTTCGCCGATTGCCGCGCCTAAAGCCTGGTATGTGGTCTTGACGCCAGCGGCTCACGTTTCGACCAAAGACATCTTCTCCGACGCGGAATTGACACGGGATTCGATTCCAATCAAAATATCGGACTTTTCGTTAGCCGAGCTTCGGAATGACCTGGAACGGGTTGCAACGCGCCGATTCCCTGAGATTGGTCTTTATTTACAATGGCTTAATAAGTATTCGTCGGCGCGCATGACGGGCTCCGGCAGTGCCGTTTTCGCACCATTTCCGAGTCAGGAAGCCGCCGAGAACGTGCTGTCGGTATTGCCGGGGACGATGAAAGGATTTGTCGCCGAGGGCTGGTCTGTTCATCCCCTCGCCGGTTTTTAAAGTTTTGGGGAGTCGCCAAGTGGTAAGGCACCGGATTTTGATTCCGGCATTCGTAGGTTCGATCCCTACCTCCCCAGCCATACGACAGGAGTTAGGATTTAGGATCTGGGATTTAGCGCTTGCCTAGCGGCCGTCAGTGATAT
>JANMJR010000159.1:0-2651 GCA_031371465.1 Pseudomonadota bacterium | reverse complement strand
TAGGGCAGGCGGCGGCTGACCTGGGGGTCGGGGTGGCTTAACGGGAGGGGCTGCGGGCTGACGAGTTCGCCGGCCCGGGCGATGGTGTTCACGGCTGAACGGGCTTGAGCGGATCGCGGCGCAGGTTAGAGGATGTGGACTCGCGCTTCTCGGGCGCGGTCGATTCCGGCGCCGGCGGATCGATTAATGGCGTGGCGATGGCGCCTTGCGGCACTCTTGTCAGCGGCGTGGTTGACGGCTTTGCGCCGCTCGGTTGCCGAGTCGGCGCGGGCGGGATAGCGGGCAATTGCGGCACCGGCATATCCGGCAAAATCCAGCGATGTTCCGGCTGGGTGATCCCTTGCTCGTTGCGGATGTAATCGTAGCGTTCATTGGTGATCTCCTGCGGCGCTGCCGTGTCGCGTAGAATGACCGGGCGGATGAAGACCATCAGATTAACTTTGTCGCGGGTGCGTTTCTCGTATTTGAATAGGTTACCAAAAAACGGGATGCTGCCGAGCACGGGTACTTGGTCGACGTTGGTGCGAACTTCATCTTGGATTAGGCCGCCGAGCACAACGATTTGCCCATCGTCGACTAGGATCGTGGAGTCGATCGAGCGCTTATTGGTGATAAAGCCGGCCGTACTATTCGCGCCGAGGCTCGATACTTCTTGCGATAGCGTGAGCTTGACGGTGCCGCCTTCCGATACCGTCGGCTTGACCTTAAGTTGCAGGCCCACGTCCTTGCGCTCAATAGTTTGGAACGGATTTGAGAGTCCGCCAGTCGTCGCGGTTTGCGTGCCGGTGATGAACGGCACGTTTTGACCGACGACAATTTTCGCTTCTTCGTTGTCAATGGTGAGAATATTCGGCGTTGAGAGGATGTTCACGTTGCCGTCGGCTTCGAGGGCGCGGGCGAGCACGCCGAGGTTGATAATATTTACACCGCCGACACTGATCCTGCCTTTCATAATCCCAATATTCAGGCCGGGACCGACTCCCGCGATATTCTGCGCCGCTCCGATGATGTTATTCCTCGCGCCGCCGGTATCGAAATTGGTGCCGCCGATGCCCCTAACACCATTATCGTTGTATCCACTCAAATCTTGCCATTGAATCCCGAACTCCGATGCCTTATTGGTCGAGACTTCCACGATCAGCGCCTCGACGAATACCTGCGCCCGGCGCGCATCGAGCTTATCAATCACGCCGCGTAGGCCGTTGTACACATAGTCCGGCGCGACGATGACCAAGCTGTTAGTCGCGGCATAGGCTTGTATGGTGCCACCGCCGGAGGTTTGCGGAATGTTAACAATGGCCGCGGCAATCGACTGCCCACCGGGTTGTCCGGGCACCGGCGCGGGGGCAGGTTGCGGAATCGACTGCGATCCACCACTGGTTCCGGCGCCACCTAAAATTCCGCGCAGGGTTTCGGCCACTTTCACCGCCTCGGCATTGCGCAAATACACGACGCGAATATTGCCCGTCTCGCTGGTTTCGATATCGAGGCTTGCGACCAACTTACGAACTTTTTCGATTACGGTCTGATTTTCCGCGCGCACGATCAGGCCATTGATCCGCGCATCGACCGCGAACGCGAGTTTGGGCTGGGCGCCGGGAATATTCACCTGCGCGCCGGCTTCCGGCATCAGGCGCGGCAGCAGTTGCGCCATCTCGATTGCGGAGGCGTATTTCAATTTGATGACATCGATTTCGGTGTTCGGTGGCACGTCGATCGACTGAATAATCTTGTCGATGCGTCTGAGGTTTTCGGCGTAGTCGGTGATGACCAGCGTGTTGTTGTTGGGATAAGCGTTGATGACGTTGTTCGGGGCGATCAAAGGGCGCAGTACCGGCAAAAGTTGCGCTGCCGATTCATACTTCAGCGCGAATACTTGGGTGATCATTTGATCGCCCTTGTACTTGCTCGTCCCATCGACTAGTGGCGAATTGTTGAGCTTCGCATCGGCTTCGGGGATGATTTTGATTACTCCAGGTCCTTCAACGGCGGTGAAGCCTTGCAAGCGCAGCGCGGTGAGCAGAATTGGATAGACCAAGTCCTTCGATACCGGATTGGCGGAGATAATATTGACCGTGCCGGTGACGCGCGGATCGAGGATGAAATTCTTGCCGGTGATGAGGCCGACGCTTTTCACTACCGACTGAATATCCGCGCCGACAAAATTTAACGTGACTTTGTCGCGATCCTTGTTCTTGTCGGCGGCGTGGCTGGAACACGCCAGCGCCAGCGCCATGAGCGTGATGCTGAGAAGCCGCGAAAAAGTTGCGTGCATGAGCAATTTCATTTTTTATTGACGGATATTGTAGTTAAGCTGCAAAGGTGTTCCGGCGCGCAAACCTTCCACTTTAACTTGCCCGACTTGCCCGAAATGCTGATACAGGCGCATCAAGTCGGCCTGGGAATTCACCGGCACCCCGTTCAGCGAGCGAATCACATCGCCGTCGAGCAATCCCAGCTTATTCAACAAACTACCGGGCGCCGCGGCTTGCACTGCGACGCCGCCGCCAGGGTTGTCTTGCACTTGGCCGACGTTGGTGAGCTGGCGCGGATCCTGCAGCGCCGATTGCAATTCGCCGCGCGACAGGGCCGTGGTATTTTGATTGACCGATTGTACATTAAGTCTAAATTGCGACGCGGGCGCCGGCCGC
>JANMJR010000145.1:0-30156 GCA_031371465.1 Pseudomonadota bacterium | reverse complement strand
GGAGATTGGCGGGTACGTAGTCTCACTTTACCTACTGGCTTCGGGTTCATCGCGCGTTTGGCGCTTGGCGCCCTGAAACCTAGGCAACCTATACTCGGAACTGAGCTCGCCGGCGTGGTTGAAGCAACCGGCAAGAACGTGAGCAAGTTCAAAGTCGGTGACTCCGTTTTTGCGTTTGCCGGCGCTGCGATGGGTTGCTATGCGGAGTACAAATGTATGCCGGAAAACGCTGCGGTGGCGCTAAAGCCGGCCAATCTGACTTACGATGAAGCCGCTGCACTGTCTTTCGGCGGAACAACGGCGCTGGATTTCTTCAGACGAGGAAAACTGCAACGCGGGGAACGCATACTCGTCAATGGCGCTTCCGGAACCGTAGGCAGCGCGGCGGTGCAGCTTGCCAAGCATTTCGGGGCGGACGTAACGGCGGTGTGCAGTAGCGCAAACGTGGAGTGGGTGAGGTCTCTCGGCGCCAATCATGTAATTAACTACACCAAACAAGACTTCACGCAAAACGGACTAACCTATGACGTCATCGTCGATACGGCCGGAACGGCCCCATACTCGCGCAGCAAAGGATCGCTTACCGACCGCGGACGGCTGTTTCTGGTTTTGGGTGCGCTGCCGGACATGCTTCAGATTCCATGGGTGTCGATGACAAGCAGCAAGAAAATCATCGCCGGGCCGGCAGCCGAGCGTGCGGAGGATTTGCGGTTTCTCGCGGAACTGGCCGAGGCGGGCGAATTCAAGCCGGTCATTGATCGGCGCTATGCGTTCGAGCGGATCGTCGATGCTCACCGCTACGTAGACACCGGGCGCAAGAAGGGAAATGTCATCATCACCTTGGGGCATGACGAACTAACCCGCGTGACAAGGCCGCTAAAATAACACGGGCCGGCCACCATCACGGGCAGCCGGCCCGCCAATCTGCTTGCCGTTACTTACTGACGGCGAATACCCACAAGACACCGCCTTGAGGAATTGGCACGGTGGGATTGTAGTTCTTGCCTTTATATCCGGCCGCAATGAGTGATCCTTGCATGCGCTCTGCATCGACACCCCAGCCCGACTGCACCGCTATGTACTGGACGCCATCGACCATGTACGACATCGGCACAGCGGTGACACCGGAATTGGTGCGGAATTGCCATAACTGCTTGCCGTTAGTTGCGTCGAATGCGCGGAAGTAGCGGTCGTTCGTTCCGCCCTGGAACACTAAATTCCCTCCAGTCGTGAGCACCGGGCCAAAGCTGTGGCTTTCAAAGTCTTGCGCCCAAACACGCTCTCCCTTGGCCATATCCCAGGCCTGCAGCTTGCCGATGGTTTTAGTGTTCGGGTCGACGATCATCTTAATATCCGGAATCTCGACGCCCAGCTTCAGTTCACCGGCGACCATAGGCTCTTCCGCCTTCGACTTCAGGCTGCCGCAATGATTGTCGTTAGACGGAATGTAGACGAGCTTGGTTTTAGGGTTGTAAGCAGCAGGTGGCCAATCCTTTCCGCCCCACAGCGACGGGCAGAAATCGATCAACTTACCTTTCACCGGCGTATGTTCGGCGACATACGTTGGCCGGCCGGTTTTTGGGTCGATGCTCTTAAAGGCGTTCTGCGTCACATAGGGCTTGGCTGCGACAAATGAAATCTTGTCCGCCGCGCGTTCGAGGAGCCACAGATAACCGTTGCGTCCCGGGTGTACCAGACCCTTGATCGTCTTACCGCCGCGCTCCACGTCGATGAGCATCGGCGGGGTCACCTCATCCCAATCCCAGGAGTCGTTCCAGTGGTATTGGTGATGCGCCTTGATCGCGCCGGAATTGGGATCGATCGCGATGACGGAAGTGGTGTAAAGGTTGTCGCCGGGGTGAAAATCACCGGCCCAGGGAGCTGCGTTGCCGACGCCCCAGAAGGCTAGGTTCAGCTTCGGGTCGTAGGTGCCTTGGATCCATACCGACCCGCCACCGGTCTTCCAATCATCGCCGCGCCACGTTTCGGAACCGGGCTGCCCGGGCTCGGGAACCGTGTAAGTGCGCCACAGCGTCTCGCCGCTCTTGGCGTCGAGGGCCTGAACGAAGCCGCGGATCGCCAATTCACCACCGGAAGAGCCGACCATGACCTTGCCGTTGGCGACCAGCGGCGCCAACGTAAAATAATATCCCTTCTTGTAGTCCGCAACGGTTTTGTCCCAAACGACTTTGCCGGTTTTCGCGTCGAGCGCGACTAAGTGAGCATCGACGGTTGCGAGATAGACCTTATCCTCATACAAAGCAACGCCGCGGTTAGTCGGATGCAGTTGCAAAAGATCCTCAGGCAGGGCCTTTTTGTATTGCCAGAGGACCTCGCCGCTGCGAGCATCCATCGCGATCACTTGGTTCTGCGGCGTGCTGACAAACATGACGCCATTGTTGACCATCGGTGGCGATTGATGTCCCTCGCCCACGCCCGTGCCATAACTCCACACAGGGATAAGCTTGGCGACATTGCCGGCATTGATGTTGTCCAAAGGACTGTAGCCCCAGCCCTCGTAGTTGCCGCGATACATCAGCCAGTTCTCGCGCTCCGGATTCTGTAGTCGCGCATCCGTTACCGCACTGTAGTTGTTGACCTGTGCACTGGCGGCGATGGGCAGTACACCGATCGCGCCGAGCGCCAATGCTAATTTAACTTTCTTCCACTTTGCGTCCATACCAACGTCCTCCTCACTGTTAGACTGCTTGGGTCATGCCATGCTCAGCGGTTCTGAAAACCCACCGGGCCACTGAACGCCCCTGCAACGGCTAACGTGCCATCCACCAACTTCAGCGGCAAGGCGGCGAGCCGTTTGGGAGCGGGTCCACCAACGACCCGGCCGTTTTCTCTCGGGTCGAATTTCGAATCATGACAGGGACACCATAGAGTCTTGGTCTCGGCATCCCAAGCGCCCACCTCGCAACCTTGGTGGGTACACACGGCCGAGTAAGCCGCGATGCCGTCGACCGCGCGAGCGCGTGTTTCCTCGCTAAGACTTTCGTGATCGCAACGAATGAGGAGAATTTTATTGAGGCGGGAACCGTCACGAATTAGGTGACTACCGGGATCCATGGGAAACGCATGAACCTGCGTACCTCCGGACAGCAGATCGGCAGCGCTAATGGTGTTTCCCTTTCGGTCCCCGTCGGCAAATACCAACCGGTCGTTAGGCTGGGGGCGAACGTTGCGAGGATCGTCGCTCTGCGCCGTTGCGTGGGAAGTGAAATCTAGCCCGAGTGCGACCCCGAATGCCATTTTCAGGGCGGTCCTGCGTTCGATCGGTTTGCCGCCGCATTCGCCAGACTTGTGTTTCAAGACTCTCCTCCAGCAGGTAACTGAGATTACCATTCATTCTTACCACGCGGACCAAGCGCGGATACATACCCGAGCGCGCTTTGTTCAAGAAAAACACTGTATCACTCTGCGCGGAGGTCAGCAATAACGGCGCGAGTAGGCGGCTGCGGGCTGATGCTGAAGCCAGCGCGCGTTATCGAACCACGATCACGAAGGTCGAATCGCCACGCAAAATATACAAACCCATTTGACCTTCGACCGAGCGCAGTAGAATCGTCAGCTCTTTAATCGAACGCGTTTTCTTGCGATTCACGCCTAAGATAATATCCCCCGGTCGCAAGCCGTGTTGCCACGCCGGGCTGCGCGGTTCGATGCCGACCACGATGACACCTTCGACGCGGCCGTACATCGGCATGCCGCGCACGATGTTGGAGACTGCGGCGCCGGCCAATTGCGGCACCCTTTCTCCGCTCGTCCCGAGCACTTCGTAGGGCCGTTCGACTTTTACTTTGGCGGTTTTCGTCGCGCCATCGCGCAAAAATTTAAATTCGACTTGTTCGCCGACGGGCACGAGACCGATGCGGTTGCGCACGTCAGCGGAACTGCGGATCGGCTTGCCATTGACGCCTATGATCACGTCGCGCGCTTTGAGGCCCGCTTTTTCCGCAGGCGAGTCGGCGTCGACGTTCGTCACCACCGCAGCGGGCGGATTCATGGAAACGTTTAACGCCTTGGCGACGTCCGGCGTGACGTCCTGGGTTTCCATGCCGATTCTGCCGCGCCGCATTTCGCCGTTTTTCACCAGTTGCTCCATGACTTGTTTCGCCATGTTGGTCGGCACGGCGAAGCCGATGCCGACGTTGCCGCCCGACGGGCCGATGATAGCGGTGTTGATGCCGATGAGATCGCCGCTGAGATTGATCAGCGCGCCGCCGGAGTTGCCCGGATTAATCGAGGCATCGGTTTGGATGAAATCTTCGTAGCCTTCGATGTTGAGGCCCGTGCGGCCCAGCGCGCTGACGATGCCGGAAGTCACGGTTTGGCCGAGGCCGAACGGATTGCCGATGGCGACGACAAAATCGCCCACGTTCAATGCATCGGAATCGCCGATGGGGATGGCCGTGAGATTTTTCGCGTCGATCTTGAGCAGCGCGATATCGGTGCCCGGATCGGCGCCGACTAATTTCGCTTCGAGTTGGCGGCGATCTTTTAGCGTGACTAAAATTTGCTGGGCGTTTTTGATGACGTGATTATTGGTTAACACGTAACCTTTTATAGCGTCGACAATTACGCCGGAACCGGCGCTGATTTGTGGCTCGCGGCGCTCCGGCGCATCGAAAAAGCGGCGGAAGAACGGATCGCGAAATAGCGGATTGTCTTCCAGCGCCGACTTCGACAGCACGGAAATGTTGACGACCGCGGGCGTGACTTCTTTAAGCAGTGGCGCGAGGGACGGCATCGCGGTGTTGCCCACGGCCATCGGCAGTGCGGCGCTCGCAATGCCATGGCTGACCGGGTAGCCATCGGCTAGCCACTGGCCTACGGGGTGGCCTAGGGCCAGGGCCAAAGCCAGTATCCAGGGGCTGGCCTTGGGCCATGCGGCTCTCCAGGCATTTGTTTTGAGTTTGGAAAGGCCGAAAATTATGCGCTTCCCAAGCGACTTGAAATTCGTTAGCATTGCCTCAATCTAAGTTCATCAGTAAACCGAATAACAGTAACATATCGATTCGGCGCCATTTTTTTAATTCCCGAGGAAGTCCCCATGAACGAACATATTCATAAAGTAACCGACGACAGTTTCCAGGCGGACGTGTTGAATTCCACCACCCCCGTGCTGGTGGATTATTGGGCGGAGTGGTGCGGCCCCTGCAAGAGTATCGCGCCGATTCTGGACGAAGTGGCGAAAGAATATGCCGGCAAGATCAAAGTGATGAAACTCAATATCGACGAGAACCAAGATACCCCGCGCAAATTTGGCGTGCGCGGTATTCCCACGCTGATGTTGTTTAAGAACGGCAGCGTGGAAGCGCAAAAGGTTGGCGCGCTGTCAAAATCGCAACTTTCCGCCTTTATTGACAGCAGCATCTAAACTCAGTATCGTCCTAAGTCAAAGCAGGTCTGCAGGCATCAGGCAGACGGCAAGTCTGTCTGGTCCCTGTTCTCTTTCCCCAATTTTTCCCTTTTGAACCGTTGAGCGGTTAAATCGCATGCACCTATCAGATTTAAAAACCCACCATGTGACCGAGTTGGTCAGCATGGCCGTCGAGAATCAAATCGACGGCGCCAATCGCCTCCGTAAACAAGAGCTCATTTTCGCGCTATTGAAAAATCAGGCGAAGCGCGGCGAGAGCATTTTTGGCGAGGGCACGCTAGAGGTGCTGCAAGATGGCTTCGGGTTTTTGCGCTCGCCCGATACCTCCTATCTCGCCAGCCCCGACGATATATACGTCAGCCCGTCACAGATTCGCCGCTTCAATCTGCACACCGGCGATTCAATCGAAGGCGAGATTCGTATCCCCAAAGATGGCGAGCGCTATTTCGCGTTAGTCAAAGTCGATACCGTCAACGGTGAGGCGCCAGAAGTCTCGAAAGGCAAAATTCTTTTCGAGAATTTAACGCCGCTGCACCCCACGGAACCGCTTAAGCTGGAACGCGACATTAAGGCCGAGGAAAACATCACCGGCCGCATTATCGACATCATCGCGCCGATTGGCAAAGGGCAACGCGGTCTGCTGGTGTCGCCGCCGAAAGCGGGTAAGACGGTGATGCTGCAACACATCGCCCATTCCATTACGGCCAATCATCCCGAAGTTCACCTCATGGTGTTGTTGATTGACGAGCGCCCGGAAGAGGTCACGGAGATGAGTCGCACGGTGAAAGGCGAAGTCATTGCCTCAACGTTCGACGAGCCGGCGACGCGTCACGTGCAAGTGGCGGAAATGGTGATCGAAAAAGCCAAGCGTTTAGTCGAACACAAAAAAGATGTCGTCATTTTGCTCGACTCGATCACCCGTTTGGCGCGTGCGTACAACACCGTGGTGCCGGCGTCCGGCAAGGTATTGACTGGCGGTGTTGACGCCAATGCGTTGCAGCGGCCTAAGCGTTTCTTCGGCGCCGCGCGTAATATCGAGGAAGGCGGTTCGCTCACCATTATCGCCACCGCACTGATCGAAACCGGCTCGCGCATGGACGATGTGATTTACGAGGAATTCAAAGGCACCGGCAATATGGAAATTCATATCGACCGGCGCATGGCGGAAAAACGCATTTATCCGGCCATCAACGTCAATCGTTCCGGCACGCGACGCGAAGAATTGCTGATCGAGAAAGAAATCCTGCAGAAGATTTGGGTGCTGCGCAAATTGCTTTACCCGATGGACGATCTGGAAGCGATGGAATTTTTGCTTGATAAGGTCAAAGCAACCAAGAACAATAACGATTTCTTTGACTCCATGCGCCGCGCTTAAGCCCTTTACCAACCTTTATCCGCGCGTTCCCAGCGCGTACTTCTCATGGCCGACAAAGTTATCAAATCCGACACCGAATGGGCGGCGCAGTTGACGCCAATTCAGTATAAAGTTACGCGTAAACACGGTACCGAGCCCGCCTTCAGCGGCGAGTACCACGACAGCAAAGCCGCCGGCACTTACACCTGTATTTGCTGCGGCAATGCGCTATTCAGTTCCGAAACTAAATTCGATTCCGGCACCGGTTGGCCGAGCTATTGGCAACCGCTTGCGCCAGACAACGTCACGGAACATGAGGACAATAGTTTTTTCATGCGCCGTACCGAAGTATTGTGTAGCCGCTGCGATGCGCATCTGGGCCACGTGTTTGAAGACGGTCCTGCGCCGACGGGGTTGCGTTACTGCATGAACTCGGCGGCGCTTAAACTCGAAAAGAACAAGTAATTCCCAACCCTAGCCCGGATGAAGATTCCTCCCCTTCAAGGGGAGGGCCAGGGTGGGGGTGGGTCACGCATTCCACAAAGCATCATATAATCCCGTTTTAATTTATTCATTTCGCGCCGCAAAGGCGACGAACTAGACAATCAATCCCATGAACGATTCGCTCAAAAAACATAATACCGACGACTTACGTATCAAAGAAATCAAAGAGCTTTCGCCGCCGGGTCATATTCTGCGTGAGTTTCCGCTGTCACCGAACGCCGCCCAGACCACGTTTGAGGCGCGGCAAGCGATCCATCGTATCCTGCACGGCGCCGACGATCGGCTGCTCGTGGTTATCGGGCCTTGTTCAATTCATGACGTAACGGCCGCACAAGAATACTCGGTAAGACTGCTTGAGCAGAAACGCGCGCTGGAGAAAGATTTACTCGTGGTCATGCGTGTTTATTTCGAGAAGCCACGCACCACGGTTGGGTGGAAAGGATTGATTAACGATCCCGATATGGACGGCAGTTTCCAGATCAATAAAGGTCTGCGTACAGCACGCCGACTGCTGCTCGAATTGAACGAACAGGGTATGCCCGCCGCCACCGAATACCTCGATATGATTTCGCCGCAATATGTCGCCGACCTCATCAGTTGGGGCGCGATCGGCGCGCGCACCACCGAGAGCCAAGTGCATCGCGAGTTGGCCTCTGGATTGTCGTGCCCCGTCGGGTTCAAAAATGGCACGGACGGCAATCTAAAAATCGCCGTCGACGCTATCCGCGCGTCGCAGGGCGCCCATCATTTTCTGTCGGTCACCAAAGCCGGACATTCCGCCATCGTGTCAACGACCGGCAACGAAGATACTCACATCATTTTGCGCGGCGGCAAACAACCGAACTACGATGCTGCCAGCGTCGCCGCCGCCGCGCAGGAACTCGGCAAAGCGGGCCTTGCGGCGCGCGTGATGATCGACATGAGCCACGCCAATAGCTCGAAGGAATATGCGCGTCAGATGCTGGTTGCCGACGATATCGCGACGCAAATCAGCGCGGGCGATGATCGCATTTTCGGGGTTATGGTTGAAAGTCATTTGAATCCCGGCCGCCAAGATCTGACGCCCGGCAAAGAACTCGCTTACGGCCAGAGCATCACCGATGCGTGCATCGGCTGGGAGATAGCGCGGCGATGTTGCAAAAGCTAGCGGCGGCCATTCGCGCGCGCCGTCTGGCGCTCGCGAGCTAAACTGCGTAACGCGTATCACGCCCAAGAATCATTTCTTAAAACACTTTGCCTGGGGCCTTTGTTGTGCTTGGCTGGCCCTAGGTGCCCCGAGGCCAGCCCCCCACCCGGTTTTGGCCGGGGATGCCTCGACAGCCGCGCCCCTCATGGTGCGTGGCGATGATGGCCATGAAATAAAAATTCAGCGAGCGGCGCAGCGCATCATCTCCCTCGCGCCGCATCTAACGGAATTGGTCTACGCCGCCGACGCCGGCGACAAATTGATTGCCGTCAGCGCCTACAGCGATTTTCCCGAGACTGCCAGATTGCTACCGCAAGTCGGCGATGCATCGAATCTTGATCTCGAACGCATCGTCATGCTCAAACCGGATTTGGTGCTTGCCTGGAAAAGCAACGTCAGCCCGTTTGCCGTCGAGCGGCTGCGGCGCCTTTCCATTCCGGTTTACGTTACCGAGACGCGCCGGCTCGCCGGCATTCCCGCGTTGTTACGCAGCATCGGAACACTGGCCGGAACGTCGGCGCAGTCCGAACTCGCTGCGAGGAATTTTGAAAATCAATTGCTTCAACTACAACAAAACGCGCGCGGCAAAACCATCATTCCCACCTTCATCGAAATTTGGCACGATCCGCTGCTAAGTGTGAACGCGGAACACATTATGAGTGAGGTCGTTTCCCTGTGCGGTGGAAAAAATGTTCTCGCAGAAGCGCCAACGTTGACGCCGAGCATCGGCCTGGAAACCTTGCTGGTAGCCAATCCCGGCGCGATCATCGGCGGCGGATCGGCGGCGAGCGCAGAAGATTTCCGCGCCGTATGGGAAAAACATCCGAATCTTAAGGCCGTGCAGCAAGGAAATATTTTCTACGTCAATCCGGATTGGATTCAGCGGGCGACGCTGCGGATTTTGCTTGGGGCGAAGCTGATTTGTGAGGGGCTTGAACAGGCTAGGAGAAACAAATTTGACTGAGGACATTCAGATATCACGCTGTCATTCCCGCCTTCGCGGGAATGACAGCGTAGGAAATTTTAAGTTGCCACCTCAACGCCCACGCGGATCGTCGTTCGGATTGACATACGTGATCCCGCTCTCGGGCCCTTCGCCGCTTTCCTGAATAATCACTTCTTCGCCTTTGGTCGCACTGAAATGAGCGGTATGCGCGGGCGTTACGTAGAATGTGCCGACAGGAAAAGCTTGTAGCTTGGATTCATCAAAGGTGTCGCCGATGGCGGAATAATAGGTGCCTTTGAGCACCGTCACCGTGCGCACATCGGGATGTTTGTGTGGTGGCAGTTTGTAGCCCGGCGGAAACTTGGCGCGGAAGATAAACGGCCCCGGCTTGTTCGGCGCGCCGTAGATCATCATGAATTGCATAATCGGCGGAACCGTGGGACTGACCATCCACTTTTCTTCGCCGAGGGGAACGCTCGGCATCAGGACTTGGTCTTGCGCGCTACAGGCGATGTTTAACATCACGAAACTCAATGCGCCAATCCATTGTCGGACTCGATTCATATTGAAGAAACTTAGAATTAAACAATCGCTAGTTGTATTTTCCGATTGACATGCGCAATATAACAAATTAGCGTTTATAGCGATACGTTTACAACAAACCGCACGATGGAGTGTCGATGAAATCAATTGTCGTTGCCGTGTTGGCCGCTGTGCTTGCAAGCTGCGTCTCACATGCGCCCAGCGTCTTACCCAAGGAAACAGCGAGCGCGCCCTATGGCGCCGCGACCTTCAGCCCCTATGCGGACATCGACGAGTTGAAGCAACTTAGGGCGGTGTACGATTTTTATTTTCCGAATCCGAATGGCGTGCCGTTGGTCTTGTCCGCCATCAGTTCCTTGATGGCCCAGACCGCCGAATTCGGCCCCCATGATTTCGAGCCGCTGAAAATCGTCGTGGTATCCCACGGGCCTGAATTGGTCGTATTCGCGAAGCGCAACTATGCAAAGTATAAGGAAACGGTGGATCGCGCCGCGAGCTTAGCGCAACAAGGGGTGAAATTTGAGATTTGTCGCGGTGCGGCGGCGGCGCTTAATTTTGTGCCGGAGGATTTTCACGGCTTCGCCACGGTGGTGCCGTCCGGGCCCTACGCGCTGACTTACTGGCAAATGAAAGGCTATGGCCTCATTCCGGGCGGCTTGACCGACCCGCAGCGCTACACCAACGAGTTTAACAAAAACGATGTGCCCGCCAAACCGAACGGGGAACGCACGGCGACTAAAGGGAAATTAAAGACCAGCCCCGGTGTTAGTTTTTACGGCGGTTTACCCAGCGTAAGCGAATGACGGTCATGGCCGCGCCGAGCAACAACACGCCGGACACTTGGCCGATGCGCGCTTCGGCGGTCGCGAAGGCGAGCACGCCGCTGATGGTGTAAATGTAAGGGGAGGTTTCGTACCAGATTGTTTCGAGATCCATTTTTTTCCTTTTCAGCGTTAAGACGGAATTTATTGTTAGGTAGTCATAGCACGGCATAACGCCCCGGGCAAGAAAATTGTCATATTTCAGCAACCCCTTTGCCACAAGGCAGTAGCTGCGGCGCCTGGCGCATGCCATGCCAGGAGCCAAGCTGGGTGCGGCTGTGGGCAATGCCAAAGAAATACTGCGTTGTCATTCCCGTACCCAAAGGGAACACGGGAATGATGGGGTCGCCCTGGCCTTAGGCCACCCGGTAGGGTAGCCACTGGCCTGGGTTGCAACTAATAAAAATTGCCGCAACGTAATCTGAGCTACATTCAAGCGGGGCTTCGCAAGTACGATCGCAAACGCTATGCTTGTTATCTCATCCAAAATGAAAGCGCATGATGACCAAGTTATTCGATCTAAGCGGTAAAGTCGCGATTGTGACCGGCGGTAACGGCGGAATCGGTTTGGGCATGGCGACCGGGCTGGCGGAAGCGGGGGCGACCATCGTGATCGCAGCGCGCGATGCCGAAAAAAATGCAAAGGCCGTTGCGGCATTGCGAACGTTGGGAATCAAAGCCAGCTCGCGTACCTTAAATGTGACTGATGAGGCGGCATGTAAATTACTCATTCAGCACGTTAGTGCGCAGCACGGCCGCATCGATATTCTGATTAACAACGCCGGTATCAACATTCGCAAGCAGCCGCAGCAATACAGTCTCGATGAATGGAAGTCCGTCATCGACACCAACCTATCTAGCGCATTTATTTTAAGTCAGGCGGTTTATCCGGAACTCTTGAAGAACGGCGGCGGTAAAATCATCAATATCGGTTCCATGACTTCGATATTCGGCGCGCCGTTTGCCGCAGCCTATAGCGCGAGCAAGGGCGGCATCGTGCAACTAACCAAGGCGTTGGCATGCGCCTGGGCGAAGGACAATATACAAGTCAACGCCGTGCTACCGGGATGGATCGATACGGATTTAACCATCCGCGCTCGTGAAGAGGTAGAGGGATTGCACGAGCGCGTGTTGACGCGCACACCGGCGGGGCGCTGGGGCAAGCCGGAAGATCACGCTGGCATCGCGGTGTTTCTTGCGAGCCCTGCGTCGGATTTTATTACCGGCGCCGCGATTCCCGTGGACGGCGGTTATTCGTCGATGGCTTAGGCGAGTGCTAGCGTTCGACCGATACACCTTTCCAAAAGGCGATGTGATCTTTGATTTGTTTCGCCGCGTCTTTCGGTGAAGGGTAGTACCACGCCGCGTCCGAATTGGTCTTGCCGTCGACCAGGAGATGGTAATAACTCGCCACACCTTTCCATGGACAGGTGGTGTGGGTTGCGCTGTCTTGAAAGTATTGGCGCTTGATCGATGCTGGGGGAAAGTACACATTACCTTCGACAATTTCGAAGTTATCGCTTTCCGCGATCAGCGTGCCGTTCCACAGGGCTTTTGCCATGGTTTCGTTACGCCACCGCTTTAGGTGCGTAGTCGTCGGCAACCATCGGCGCGAGTCGGCCCAGCCCGTCGAATTGCAGCGATTCCAACTTGCCGAGAATCTCGAAATCGTTAGCACGATTCTTCGCGTCGGCATACAGCGCTTCGGAAATCTGAATGTGGCTCAAGTGCAAGGTGTCGGTGACGCGTACGATTTTTAGATCCTCGAATTTCACCCGCACCACGCTCTTAATGCCGAGGGCGATGGCATCGTGTTCGGTATTCATGATGATCGGGATCGCCGCGCCGTCCAAATAAGTCGAGGTGATGACGTTGGCGTAGGTTAGGAAAATATCCATCTCTTTGTACAATTGCATCGTGATAACGTCCGCGCTGCCGACGCCGGTCGCGTTACCGTGAGTTTCCGGCGTGAGCCCGAGCACGGCGATTTTTTTGACATTGGGCTTCATGTCCCATTCCGTGCCGCGGCAATTGCGACCGGTGATGTTGGGGTCCATGCCGGAGCCGGAAATATTTTTGCCGATGCGTTCGATAATCAACACGTCTACGTCGTCGAACTTAATGCGCGGCATGAATTCCTTCGCTTTCGCTTGCAGTATCGCTTCGCGCTCGAACAGCGTCTCGCCGGGAACCGCCTCAATAATAGCGGTCTCGTCGTGGGGATTCTCCACCATCGCGATGCTGAACAAGAACTTGCTCTTAGCCATAATCATTTTTGCCGCTTCCGGCAACAACGCCCCGAACACGTCCATGCCTTGCGTATGTAAGCTGGTGGCGCCGATGATTTTGCCCATGCCGATGGTCATCATTTTGACGATGCCCGATTCGATCGGCGCGCGGAAATTGGTGTGGGGTTTGACGCGACAGACCAACACAATGCCATCGGCTTCGCTGGCGAGTTTGTCTTGGTAAATCGGGATGCCGCTCGGGTGCACGCCGACTTCGATCACCTCCATCGACGAACGAATCTCGCAGCCGCAATAGGCGGCGGTGATGCCATAACCTTCCAAGACTTCGCTTTGGGTTTCCGCCGTGCCACCACCGTGGCTGCCCATGGCCGGGAAGATGAAAGGTTTGGCGCCGAGCGCCTTTAGATTATCGACCGTCGCTTTCGCAGCCTCGGCAATATTGTTGATGCCGCGCGAACCGCAGCCTACCGCGATGCTCATGCCGGGTTTGATTTTGGCGCGAATGTCCGGGCGCTTGAATTCCGCGTTAATGGTCGCGGTGACACTCGCCAATTTTTCTGTCTTGAATTTCTGCCGAACTTCAACCATGCGCGGCAAGGGGAAATCCAATCCGCCTGCGATGTTGGTTTCAATTTTGCTGCCGATCATGGTGGTCTCCTTAGTGCGTTCGCTGGAATCACAAATCGCATATATGATGCGTGTCTTAGCTCACATTCTATCAAAATGGTCACAGATAAACTGAATATTCAAAACGCAGTCCGAAGCGTCGTCGCCGGGTTCGGTTTTACGATGCTTTTCGTTTTCAATGTCGGCACGAATCAGGCAGCGGTCGTCGATGTCCAAATCGAATCACGCACGCCGGTGTTGCAAGGCAAGGAATTCGGTGCGGTAGGCGCCTACGAAAAACTCGAAGGCATCGTGACCTTTGCGCTCGATCCGAGTCTGGCCGCCAACGCCAAGATTGTCGATCTCGATAAAGCGCCGCACAATATGGAAGGCCTGGTCTATGCCCAGGCGAATTTCATGGTGCTGCAGCCGAAAGATGCCAGCAAGGCCGCAGGTGTTGGCGTGCTGGAGGTGAGCAACCGCGGCGGCAAGGCGCTGCTGCCTTATTTCAACGGCGGTACGCACAGCAACGATCCGGCGCGGCCCGAGGACTTCGGTGACGGTTTGCTGATGCGGCGCGGTTACACATTGATGTGGGTCGGCTGGCAATGGGACGTGCCCCCCGCGCCGAAAGTGCTGCAACTATCCGTGCCCATCGCCAAAGACAAGGGGGCGACCATTAAAGGTTGGGTACGCTCCAATCGTCTAATGGATCAGGAAGAAACCATGATCGCCCTGTCGCATCGCAATCATTTTCCCTATGTCGCAATCGATCATGACGATCCCGGCACGACGCTGACCGAGCGCGATACGCGCGATGGGTCGGGCACGATCGTGCCGCGCGACAAGTGGTGGTTCATCGCCGGTACCAGTAGCGTGGATGGCGCTGACTTCATGAGTAAAGAAGGCGGTTTCGTTCCCGGTAAAATTTACGAAGTGGTTTATCGTTCGCAAGATCCGCGCGTGGTCGGCATGGGTTTGGCCGCCGTGCGCGATTTCATGAGCTACGCCAAGTATGAAGCCTCCAGCCCGTTTAAAGTAAAGCATGGACTAGCCTTCGGCGTATCGCAGACCGGGCGGTTCTTGCGGCATTTTCTCTATGAGGGATTCAATACGAACGAACGCGATCGCCAAGTGTTCGACGGCATGTTGATTCACGCCGCGGGGGCCGGGCGCGGTAGTTTCAATCATCGTTTCGCCCAGCCTTCGCGCGATGGCCATCGCTTTTCCGCCTTCAACTATCCGACCGATTTATTTCCGTTTTCCAGTGCAGCGCAGACCGATCCCGAGTCCGGCGCGACGGCAGGATTGCTGCCGAAAACCCATCTACCGAAAATTTTCTATTCCAATTCCGGTTACGAATATTGGTCGCGCGCCGCGTCGTTGATTCACACCACCATCGACGGCAAGAAAGACATCGAGCCATTGGACAACGAGCGCATCTATCATCTGGCCAGCGGGCAGCATTTCGTCATTCCCTTCGCCCCGAAGGAAAAGTTGCGTGGAACCGATACTTATCTCGGCAATTCGCTCGATTATTTAGTAAATTTACGTGCGCTGCTGCCACGACTCGCGGATTGGGTCGCAACCGGCGATGCCCCGCCGACGAGCGCCTATCCTAGAGTTTCAGATGGAACGCTTGTAGATCCAACATCCATGAGCTTTCCCAAGGTGAAGGGCTTGAAAGCCGCGCAGGTCGCCCATGTCCCGCAACGCATGGATTTTGGCCCACGCTGGAATCAAGGCATTGTCGATCAAGAGCCGCCGAAACTCGGCAAGCCCTACGGCGTGTTGATTCCTCAGGTGGACGAGTTCGGCAACGAGCTGGGTGGCATTCGCAATGTCGAAATCGCGACGCCGCTAGCAACGTACACGCCGTGGGCGTTGCGCACCGGATTGCCCGGGGCGCAGGACGAATTGCGGGATTTTTACGGCGCCTGGCTGCCGCTTTCCAAGGCGACAAACGCACAAGACTCGCGCCCCGCAGTGAAGGATCGTTATGAGAACAAAAATGACTATCTCGAGCACGCCAAACGCGCGGCTCAATCATTGGTAAAAGGCGGCTATTTGCTCGACGAGGATGTTGAGCGCGTGCTCAACCGCGCGGCGCAAACCTGGGATCGAGTCAATCACTAAGTTATTGCCTTGGCGGGACGGAATTTTTCTTGCGAATCAGTTTTCCAGCGGCTACACTGACTTCAGTTTTTGGGGAGAATTCGCAACGCCATCCCCTGTCTTTTCCCGCCAGCTCCACCATTGACCATTTTTTTAATGCACCATGGGCGCATCGATGAGAATTAGCATTTTCGGTTTAGGTTATGTCGGGGCGGTGTCCGCCGGTTGTCTGGCGGCGGACGGCCATACGGTGATCGGCGTCGATCCGAATGCCACCAAAGTTAAATTGATCAACGATGGCGTGACGCCGATTATTGAAAAAGACATCGGCGAAATCATCGCCAAGGCCGTCACGGAAAAGTGCTTGTGGGCGACCACCCAGGTCGCCGACGCGATCAACGATTCGGAGTTATCCATTGTTTGTGTCGGCACGCCGAGCGAGCGCAATGGCAGCTTGGATCTGCGCTACATCCGTAGCTGTTGCGAAGAAATCGGCCAGGCGCTGCGCAACAAATCCAGTTGGCACAACGTCACCGTCCGCAGCACGATTCTGCCGGGAACGATGCGCAACATCATCATCCCGATGCTGGAAGAATCCAGCGGGAAAAAAGCCGGTGTTGATTTCGGTATTTGCAACAACCCGGAATTTTTGCGCGAAGGCACAGCGGTGTACGACTATCGCAATCCGCCCAAGACCGTCATCGGTGAGATTGATGCGCGCAGCGGCGATGTTCTCGCCGGCCTGTATGCGCACTTGCAGGCGCCAATGATTCGCACCTCGGTGGAAACGGCGGAAATGGTGAAATACGTCGACAATGTGTGGCATGCGGTCAAGGTGGCGTTCGCTAATGAGATTGGCAATATCTGCAAGCCGCTGAGTATCGACAGCCACGAAGTCATGGGCATTTTTTGCCAGGACACCAAGCTTAATCTTTCGCCCTATTATTTAAAGCCCGGCTTCGCCTTCGGTGGTTCCTGCTTGCCGAAAGATTTACGAGCGCTGTCGTATAAAGCCAAGGCGTTGGATCTGGATTTGCCGCTACTCGCCAGCGTGATTCCAAGCAATGAAGTACAGATCGATCGCGCGTTCAAATTGATCAGCGATAAAAACCTCAAGAAAATTTCCGTCCTCGGTTTTTCCTTCAAGGAAGGCACCGACGATTTGCGCGAGAGCCCGGTGGTTGAATTGATCGAGCGTTTGATCGGCAAGGGCGCCGATTTGCGGCTGTACGATAAAAACGTTTCCCTTGCCGCGCTGACCGGCGCCAATCGCGATTACATCTTGAATCATATCCCACATATCTCGCGGCTGATGGTCGACAACATCAAGTCCGCCGTCGATCACGCCGACCTCATTATTATCGGTAACAAAGCGCCGGAATTCGTCGAATGGATCGATAAAATTCCTCCCGCCAAGCATATTATCGATCTGGTGCGTATCGCCAAAAGCATGCGGCCGGTGGAGAATTACGAAGGGATTTGCTGGTAACAGGCCCCTCCGTTGAAATCCGTTTGGCTGACGACGAATTTTCTGCACCCGATGAATCGGGGCGGGCGGATTCGTAGCTACAACATTCTCAAAGAACTTTACCAGACGGATGCGGTGACGTACCTCGGTTTCGACGGCCAGATACCGGGAGAAGAGCCACTGAAGCGCGTCTCCGAGTATTGTACGCGCGCGGTCGCGGTGACTCATCGGGAAGCCGAGCGCGGACAGATCGCGTTTTTTGCCGAGCTCGTCGGGAATCTGTTTTCGTCGCTGCCGTACTCGGTGGCGAAGCTGAGGTCCAAGGAAATCGAGGAAAAATGCCAAACGGAACTGCGCCGTTCTGATCTGGACTATCTGGTCTGCGATTTCGTTCATGCCGCGGTGAATATGCCGCGCGGGGTTCCTGTGCCGAGCATTTTATTTCAACACAATGTCGAGGCCGTTATTTGGGAACGCCTCTATCAGCAGCAAACCAATCCGCTGATGGGCAAGTATTACGAAATGCAATGGCGCCGCATGTTCAACTTCGAGCGCGGCGCCTGCCGCCGTTTTGATACGGTCATCGCCGTTTCGGAAAATGACGCGGCGAAAATGCGTGCCGACTATGGCTTGCAGCACGTCGTCGCCATTCCAACCGCGGTCGATACCGACTATTTTCGACCCCAACCCGACGCAGCGCGCGCGCCGAACACGTTGGTGTTCACCGGATCGCTCGATTGGACGCCGAACATCGACGGGCTGCGGTGGTTCGTCGATTTAGTCTTACCCCTTGTGAAGCAGGTCGCGCCGAACGTGAAGTTAAAAGTCGTTGGGCGCAATCCACGGCCCGATTTAATTGCCGGTATCAAAGGACATTCCGGCGTTGAGTTGGTCGGCCGCGTACCCGATGTGCGGCCCCATGTGCAGGGCGCGATGGCGTCCGTCGTGCCCTTGTTGGTTGGCGGTGGCACGCGCATGAAAATTTTCGAGTCCCTCGCGCTGGATACGCCGGTGGTGTCCACCACGATCGGCGCCGAGGGTTTGCCGCTTGAACCCAATAAGCACATTTTGATCGCCGATACGCCGGAGAATTTTGCGCGCGCGGCCATCGAATTGTTGCGCAATCAAGCGTACAGTGCAGCCATGGGTGTGCGCGGCGGCAATTACGTGCGAGAAAAATTTGGCGCCACTGCCGTCGCGCGCGAATTCGCAACCATTTGCCACGCCACCGTCGAGCGTGTACGCGGCCCTCGACGTAGATTTTGAGCGCCGGGCACCGGCCTGCGAGCCAGTACTGGTGCGCCTTGCAGCCTGGTTCCCGAGAATAAAAACGATGTCGGCGCGGTTATAACGTCCGTGCGGTCTTGGTTTTTGATACAATTTCGATCTCACAAATAAGCACGTAAATACCCATGACCTACGTCGTCACTGAAACCTGCATCAAATGTAAATATACCGACTGTGTCGATGTCTGCCCCGTAGATTGTTTCCGCGAAGGTCCGAATTTTCTCGTGATCGAGCCCGACGAGTGTATCGACTGCACGCTGTGTGTGGCCGAATGCCCGGTGGAAGCGATTTTTGCCGAGGACGACGTGCTGGAAAATCAACGCCACTACATTCAACTTAACGCCGAACTGTCGCAGGTGTGGAAGCCGATTATCGAGCGCAAAGCGGCGCCGGCCGATGCGGACGAGTGGGCGAAAGTGAAAGAAAAAGCGCATTTGCTGGAGAAGTGAAACGTAGCGCAACGCCATCTAAGGAAGCTCTGAATAAGTTCGAGTTCTAAATGAGACAAGGCGCAAACAAAAAATATCGACGCGGCATAGGCATGATAGGTAAAGCGATATTTTTTGTTCGCAACGCAGCATCATGACGAAATCGGACTTATTCAGAGCTTCCCTAATACTATGACCAACGAGCCCGGCCTGACGACTCACGTTGCGCCGGGCTCGAGTTTTTTACAGGCGGCGGCGCTGCAAATCACAGCCAGTGCAGCAACGGCCGACTTGTCGGACCTGGTCGTTGTGGCGCCGAATTTGTATGTCATTACGGCGCTGCAACGCGCATTGCAGCGCGCCGCCAATGCGCCGACGTTGCTGCTGCCAACGATCACGACGCTCGATCTATGGGCCAAGACCACCGCGATTTCTCACGCGATTATTCCTGAGAGTCGCCGCCTGGCATTGCTCTATGGCGCCTTGCGCAAGTCGGGCTGGTTTTCCGGCATCGATTTGTGGCGCGTGGCCTCGGACACGCTTGCCCTGATCAACGACTGTGGACGCCACGCTGTTGCCTTGCCCCAAAATGAAGCTGATTTTCACCGCGTTATCCGGCAGGCATTACGCGCCACGGACAATCATGCGATCCAATTTGAAGCGCGATTGGTTCACGAATTGTGGCGCGCGCTGCAAAGTAACAGCGACCGGGAGATAGACGAGCCGGGCGCCCATGTGTTGCGGCTGGCGCAGCTTGCGCAACAGGCAAGCCGGCCGCTGTATGTGGTGGGTGTAACGGACACGACTAAAGCGGAGGAAGCGTTTTTTCAACGCTACGCGCAGCGCCAAGCGGTGACGATCATCGCCATTGGTGAGACCGAAAGTTGCGCCGCGTCGCCGCTATTTGCCCTATTGAGTTGCGCCTGGAATACCGCGCAATCGACACATCCGGTAATCAATCGGGCGGAAATGTTTCGCGCCAGGTATGAATCGAATCCAGCCTCGAGCGGCCTATGTCTTTTCCCTGCCCAAAGCCTTGAACAGGAGGCGCAAGCCGTTGCGCTGACGGTGCGGCGTTGGCTATTTGAAGGCAAACGATCGATCGCGATTATTGCGCAAGATCGTTTAACCGCACGTCGCGCGCGCGCCTTGCTGGAGCGCGACAATATTCTTATCGCCGACGAAAGCGGCTGGACGTTGTCGACCACGACCGCAAGCAGCATGGTCATGGGCTGGCTCGAACTCATTGCCGCGGATTTCCATTATCGCAACCTGCTGGCTCTGATTCGCTCGCCATTTATGTTGGCGACGCTGTCCCAGCCGGAACGCGCGGCGTTGATCGGCGAGTTAGAATCCGTGCAGGTCGCGGCGGGTTACAGCGGCGGCGTGAATCGGCTGCATCATGTTCTTCAACGGCCGGGGTTATCGCCAAACCTCCATCGAATCGCCCAGCTTATGCTGGAGAGCGCTAACTTATTCACGCGTCGATCGCGACCGCTCGCGCGCTGGCTGAGCCTGCTGTTGCAGAGCCTGGAGCGCCTCGAGGTGACGCAATTCCTCGGCGCCGATGCCGCGGGCGCAGATTTGCTGCGCCTATTGCGTTCGTGCGAGACGGAACTCGACGGCGACGCTGAAACCTATTCCTTCCCTGAGTGGCGGCGCTGGTTGGATCAACAGTTAGAGAACGCGAGCTTTCGTGATGTGGCCATCGATAGCCCGGTGCTGTTGACTCATCTAGGTTTGACCGACGGACGCGACTTTGATGGCGTCGTCATCCTCGGCGCCGACGCCGATCACTTGCCGTCCTCGAATGAGACGGCATTGTTCAACGAATCGGTCTCGACTCAGTTGGGTTTGCCGAGCGCGGCCATGCGACGGGCGCTGGAGCGACAGCGTTTAATGAATCTCATCGCCCATTCCGGCGCCGTGTTCATTACCTGGCAAGGGACAAAAGACGGCGAAGCGAATTTACCGTCGCCCTATTGGGCGCAACTCATGGTGTTTCAGCGCCTCGCCTACGACGCCGATCTAATTGATCATGAGTTTTACGCGACGATGGAATTCCTCGCACGCTCACAATCGGTCGCGGCGCCGATTGCTGCGCCGGTACTGAGCATGCCGCAACCGTCTGCACCTAGCTTGTTGCCACAGCGTGTATCGGCCTATGACTATGGCAGCTTGATTGCCTGCCCGTATCAATTTTTTGTGCGCCGCATGCTCGGGCTGCGCGCCAGCGACGAAGTGGTCGAGGCGTTGGAAAAGAAAGACTACGGCGAATTGGTGCATCGTATTTTGTCGACGTTTCACCAACGCTATCCGCTGGTCAGCAACCAGGCCGACGCTGAATTGATCATGGCGTTGCATGAAATCACCTTGACGGTTTTTAATGACGCGCCGTCCGAGGACTATTTTTCTAGAGCCTGGCGCTTGCGTTGGGACGCGATTATTCCCGATTACATCGAGTGGCAGCGCGAGCGCGAGCAACACGGCTGGACTTGGCAGTCCGCGGAGATTTCGCAAGAGCAGCCGTTGACGCTAGCAACAGGTCAGCGCGTGCAACTGCGCGGACGTCTGGATCGCATCGACCGCCGGCGCGGCGACAACGGCGCGGAACAATTCGCGGTGCTCGACTACAAAACCGGCAATCACACTGCAATAAAAAAGCGCGCGGACAATCCCGCTGAGGATGGCCAGTTGCCGTTCTACGGAATGATCGCGGACTCGATCCCGGCAGAGCTCGCCTATGTCGGCCTGGACAATGCGCCGGTCAAAACCTTTGCGATGGCGGGAGAGGTGTTCGACGTTATCGCAATGCACAGTACACGCCTTGAGCAAGCTTTAACTAGCATCGCCACAGGCGCAAGTCTGCCGGCGCACGGCGTGGACGCGGTTTGCAATTATTGCGAAGCGCAAGGTATTTGCCGGCGTCGCTATTGGGAAAACGGCAGTGGCCGCTGAACCGATCGATTTGTTGGCTGCGCTGAATCCAGACAAAAGCATTGTCGTCGAGGCCTGCGCCGGCAGCGGCAAAACTTGGCTGCTGGTATCGCGCATGATCCGATTGTTGCTTGCCGGCGTGGCGCCGGGGGAAATTCTGGCGATCACCTTTACCCGCAAAGGTGCGCGCGAAATGCAGGAGCGATTGCATGGCTGGCTCAAGGATTTGGCGACCAGGCCGGACGAATGGGTGGCGCACTTTCTGCGCGAGCGCGGCATCGACGCAGCCGAAATATCGCCGCTCGTGGCCAGCGCCCGTGGCCTGTTCGAGCAAGTGTTAACGGCGCAGCCCGGAATTAAGATCAATACCTTTCACGGTTGGTTTGCCGAGCTGGTGCAGCGGGCGCCATTGCAGGCGGGCATCGCAACAGGTTACCGGCTGACCGAGGCCGTGCATGGATTGGAGCGGGAAGCGTGGCGGCGGTTTGGCGCGGCGCTGGCGGCGCCCGGCGCCAGTCAGCAACAGGCGGCGCTGGACGAATTGTTTTGCGAAATTGGTTTGCACAACACGCGTAGCTTGCTCGGCCGCTTCCTCGATAAGCGTCCAGAATGGTGGACCTATGGGGCAGGGCAGGGTGATCCGATCGAATTCGCGCTGGCGCAGTTGACGCGACAGGTCGGTGTTGATTTGGGGCACGACTACGTTGCCGAACTATTCAGTGACGACATTTTTCTCGATGGCTTGAAGTCCGTACAACGCGATTTATTGGCCGGGGGCGCGACGCAAAGAAAAGTGGCTGCCGGCATCGAATCGGCATGGGCGATGGGCGCCACAATCGGACAATTTCACGCTTTGATCACTGCGTTATTCACCAAAGAAGGCCCGGCACGCAAGGCCGTGACGGACTATTGCGCGAAGCGCGATGACAGCGTGCGGCAGACTGCTGATCGCGTCATCGAAAGAATGAACACAACCCAGAATGCCCTGGCCGAGCAGCGCGGTTTGCGCCTCAATCGCGCTGCGTTCGTCGCCAGTCAATCCTTGCTTGGGCATTATCAGCAATTGAAAGCAGAACGTAGCGTGATGGATTTTACCGATGTGGAATACGCCGCCTATACCTTGCTGCGCCATTCCGATTTTGCCGAATACCTGCAGTACAAACTCGACAGCCGCTATCGTCATATCTTGCTAGACGAGTTTCAGGACACCAATCCGCTGCAATGGATGACGTTGCAAGCATGGCTGCAAGCCTCGTCCGACGCGGATCTGCGGCCGACTGTGTTTTTGGTCGGCGATCCGAAACAATCTATTTTTCATTTTCGGCGCGCCGATGCACGCCTGTTTGCCCATGCGACGGATTTTTTACGGCGTGATTATCAAGCGCTGGTGTTGCAACTAAATAAATCGCGGCGCAGCGGCGAACCGCTATTGGATGCGGTGAACGCAGTGTTCACGACGACCAAGCACTTGAGCCATTTCGTTCCGCATGTCGCCCATGACGCGACGATGCCCGGCGCAACCTACTTGTTGCCTTTGCCCGCAGTCCCGGCGAAACAAGCGCAAGCGGACGGCACGCTCGGCGAGCTGCGCGATTTGTTGACCACCCCGCAGAGCAGCAACGACGATCAACGCCGGGCCGATGAAGCGGCTGAATTGGCACGCGGTATTCAGCGCATCATCGCCTCGTGGAACGTCCAAGACCGAGGCGTGGCGCGGCGGGCGGCCTATCGAGACATTATGGTATTGACCCGCGGCCGCACTCAGTTGCACCGCTATGAAGCCGCATTGCGTGCGGCGCGGATTCCCCATCTGAGCGCGCGCCACGGCGGTTTGCTCGACAGCCAAGAAGCGCAAGATCTGATTGCGCTGTTGCAGTTTCTGTTTCGACCGAGTGACAATTTGAGCCTGGTCCATGCGTTGCGCGCACCGTTGTTCGGTTGTTCCGACGATGATTTGATTGCGCTGGCGCAGGTCTCTGATGGCGATTGGTGGCAACAGCTGAACCAAGTAGACGAAAATTTTTCACCGGCGCTGTATCGGGCGCGCGAATGCTTGCTACGCTGGCTCCCCCTCGCCGCCAATCTTCCGGTGCACGATTTACTCGATCGTATTTATTTCGAGGCCGATCTGGAACCACGTTACCAACATGCCGCGCCGAGCGCGATGCGGCAAGCGGTTCAGGCTAATCTCACGGCCTTCATCGAGCTCAGCCTGACCATCGACAGCGGCCGCTATCCGAGCCTCGGTCGTTTTCTCGATGATCTGAATGCCTTGGGTAACGCGCCGGATAGCGAGGCGCCGGACGAAGGCAGCGTGGGCGACATCGGCAACGTGGTGCGCATCCTGACCGTGCACGGCGCCAAAGGCTTAGAGGCGCCAATTGTCTGGATGATCGATGCGACGTTCACGCCGAAGTCAGGCGATGCTTACGATGTTCTTGTCACCTGGCCGACGGGCGCCGAGCGCCCGGATCATTTCAGTTTTCTCAGCACGAAAAATCAGCGCGGGGTGGCGCGCGACGCCTACCTTGCGGAAGAAATGGCTATCGCCAAGCAGGAGGAGACGAATCTGCTGTACGTCGCCATGACGCGCGCGAAGCAATATCTCATCGTCAGCGGCAATCGGGTTGGCGCCGGCGCCGGGAGTTGGTACGAAGCATTGGCGAGCGTGTTGCCGCCATCTGAATTGCCGACCATGGCGTTGGCAATTGTCGGCGCAGCCGCTGTTGCGGACGCGGTGGACTTCCTGCCGGCGCTTGAAGTACCCGCGTGGTATGCCAAAGCCATTGCCTATGGCGAGCGAAAAATATCGCCGTCCGACGAGAATCGCGACTACGGCGTTCAACTGCACGCCTTGCTCGAAGCCGCGCACGATGCGGTTGTGTCGCCGAAGCTTGCGGCGCAAGTGTTGCAGAATGCGGACCCGGCAACGCGCGACGCGTTGTTGAGTCAGGCGAACGCCATCTTGCGCGCCCCCCATCTGGAACGATTTTTCGCTGCGCGTTACTTTCGCACTGCGCGCAACGAGGTTAGCATGATCGACGGCAACGGGGATTTGTTACGCATCGATCGCGTCGTCGAGTTCGACGACAGCGTGTGGCTGTTGGATTACAAGAGTGGGGCGAGCGAAGTGGTTCGTGCCTCAGCGTTTATGGCCGACTATCGCCAGCAGTTGCAACGCTATCGGGGCGCCTTGGCGAGCATTTATCCGGATAAGACGCTGCGCTGTGGTTTGATTTTCGGCGATGCGGTGTTGCAGGAAATCGAGTAGTTCGCGACAGCGCGGTTACTGCCTGTCATCCTGAGCCTGTCGTGTCGGGCGAAACTGCACACGGACCCTGAACTGGCTGGGCGGTCGCCCCTCCCTTTTCTAAAGGGAGGCTGGGACGGGATAGCCTAGGGCTAGGGATTTTGCGGTGGTCGGTCGTGGTAGGCGCCTGAAAATCCCCCCTCAATCCCCCTTTAGAAAAGGAGGAGCAATTACGATGACCTGTGGATAACTTGAGTTCATGGAAAGCAACGCGAAGGATGACATATCTAAATCACTGCCGACCGCCTAAACCTTACTTCCCCATCAACGCCGGTATGGATTTAAGGATGCGATTTTCCATGCGCACGAAGTACGGGCCGGCTTTCGCGAGATAGGCTTGCCAGGCCGGATCGGCTTGCATCTGCGCGCGCTTTTGTTCACGCTCCGCCATGCTCTCATAGGCCCACATGTGAACGATATGATTGACCGGTCCGACTTCGCCGATAAAATAACCAAAGGGTTTGCCAAGGTGTTTCGTTTGTACGGCGAAACCTTCTTTCTCGTAAAGGGCGAGCAGTTCATTCATTTTGCCCCCGGCAATTTGGTAGGTGCGTTCGTCTATGATCATGGGTGTCTCCTTCAGAAAAAATTAACAGTTGCCTTCACGTTCCAATTTCTTAACCGCTTGCGCCTGCTCGATGTCTTGCAGTTTCTCCGCTTCATCCAGCAACACGCGATCGGCGAATTTCACTTCCAATTGGTTGCCGGATTTGTCGCGGTATTCCGTCAACACGATCGAAGTGGTGGCGTCCGACCAGGTTAGCGTTTCACCGCCGGAATAGATACATTTCTTGGCAAAGGTTTCGCGCTTGTATTTATTGCCCAAGAGGCGCTCGAACTCAGCCTTAACGGTGGAGTAGTGATACTGCTCAAGCGTAAGCAGAATGAACTCCAGCTTGTCCTTGTAAAAAAATACCGTCGGCAGCGCGTCAGTCTCTTTGCGGAATCGCGCCAGCGTGGCGAAGTTGTCCAGAATGGGCTGAACCAATTCCGGCTCGACATCGCCGCCGTTTTGTTGCGGCAGGCAATCGGCGCAGCGACCTGCCGGATCGACGCCGGTGATTCGCGCGAACTCCGCGGCAGGCATGCCCAAAATAATCGGGCCGAATTTTCGCGGTAGCGTGTCGGCTGCAAATACCGCGGCACTTAGCACGCCGAACGCGATGGTCGTGATGATTTTGTTAAGCAACACGCGCGTTTCTACCGGTGAGTGGATATTGTGGATCGTTGTAACCCGGGGTTGACGGATGGCCGGGCTGCACCAAGCGATTGACCAGCGCTTCGTCTTCGGCCGTGAAGGTGTGTTTGAAGACGTTCAAGTATTCGCTCCATTGCTCCATTGTGCGCGGGCCGGCGATGACGGAGTTGATGCTCTTGTTGTTCAACACCCAATTCACCGCGAACTGCGACGCGGTCATGCCACGTTTTTCCGCATGGGCTTTAATCTCCTGCGCCAGCAACATCGATTCTTCGCGGAACTCCGTTTGCATCATGCGCTTATCGCCGTGTCCCGCGCGGGTTTCCGCCGCAGGCGCCGCGCCGGGCTGATACTTTCCGGTGAGTACGCCGCGCGCCACCGGGCTATACGGCACGACGCCGAGGCCAAAATGTTGGCATGCCGGCAGAATCTCCACTTCCGGCATGCGGTTCATCGCATTGTAATAAGGTTGGCACACCACCGGAGGCGGTACGCCGAGTTCCTTGCAGGTTTGCATCACCAACGCAATGCGCCAGCCGCGATAGTTGCTGATGCCCCAATAGCGGATTTTTCCCGTGCGCATCAGATCGCCGAACGCGCCGATGGTTTCGTGCAAGGGCGTATCGGGGAAGTCCAAATGGGCGTAATAAATATCGATATAATCCGTGGAGAGCCGCGCCAGGCTTGCCTCGCAGGCCTTCAGTAGCCAGCGTCGGCTTAGGCCTTTGTCGTTAATGTCGGTAGACATTTGATTGCCGACCTTGGTCGCTAGTATCCAACGGCTGCGTTTTTCCGCGATCAGTTTTCCGGTCACGCGCTCCGATTCGCCGTTGACGTAAGCATCGGCCGTGTCGATAAAATTGATGCCGGCGTCATGACCGGAATCGACAATACGCCGCGCTTCGTCGAGGCTGGTACGGTCGCCGAACAGCATCGTTCCGATGCAAATGGGTGAAACTTTAAGGCCGCTAGTGCCGAGTTGACGATAATCCATTTGATCTCCTTGTTCGCTATTTTACTCGATCGTGCGAAAATTACTTTTATCGCGAGTTGACACTTGGGGTAGGGTGGATCAAGCGTAGCGGATCCACCCTATTCAATGTATCCGCCGCTCATTTTTATATGCTTGGTGGATCCGCTGCGCTTGATCCACCCTACATCTGCGGTTGTGTACCCTGCTCGCGGATCGGATACCGTCTCGACGGAGCGAAAAATAGCAATTCTTAGCGAATGACAAAACATAACCAACAATGGAAAAAGTAGATTGCATAGTGATCGGCGCCGGCGTAATCGGGCTCGCAGTTGCGCGTCGTCTTGCCCTCGCGGGACGCGAGGTGATCGTGTTGGAAAAAGCCGAAGGCATCGGCACGGAAACCAGTTCGCGCAACTCCGAAGTGATCCATGCCGGACTTTACTATCCGACCGGATCGCTCAAGGCCAAGCTCTGCGTCGCCGGCAATCGCGCGCTGTATCGCTATTGCGAAGAGCGCCAAGTGCCGCACAAACGTTTGAGCAAAATCATCGTCGCCACCAGTCAAGACGAAATTGCTAACCTGGAAAAATATATCCAGCAAGCGAAACTCAACGGCGTCAATGATCTCGCCTGGCTAACGCCCGCACAAGTTCGCCAGATAGAACCGAATGTTCATTGCGTGAGCGCACTGCATTCGCCGTCCACCGGCTTGGTCGATAGTCATTCGTTGATGTTGGCGTATCAAGGGGATTTGGAAAGCGCCGGTGGAACGGTGGTGTTTCACAGCCCTATCGAATCAGGCGAAGTGACGAATGACGGCGTGATCCTGAATGTCGGTGGCAAAGAACCCATGACGATTCTGTGCGGTCTCGTGGTGAATTGCGCCGGCTTGTATGCGCAGGACATCGCGCGAAAAATTCAAGGTATTCCCGCGCAAACCATACCAACGCTTTACTACGCCATCGGCCACTATTTCACCGTCACCGGTAAGCCTGCATTCACGCGTTTGATTTATCCGGTGGCCGTAGCCGGTAGCCTAGGACTGCACGTCGCACTCGATCTTGCGGGCCAAGTTCGCTTCGGTCCGGACATCGAATACATCGACCGCATCGACTACGGTTTTCGCACCAGCCTATCGGCTAAATTTTACGATTCGATCCGCCGTTATTATCCGGATCTCAAGGATGATTCCCTACAACCTGGCTACACCGGCATCCGGCCCAAGCTGCACGGACCAGGCACGCCCGCCGTCGACTTTGTTATTCAGGGCCGGCGCGAACACGGCATCGACGGCCTAATTAATCTCTACGGCATTGAATCGCCGGGCCTGACCTCGTCGCTTGCGATTGCCGATTACGTTCATCAACAATTGGAAAATCAATAATGGATTTCGAACAAGCTATCAAAGCCCGCTACAGTTGCCGCAAATTTCAAGATCGCGAAGTGCCGCGCGCGACCATCGAAAAAATTTTGGAAGTGTCGCAACACACCGCGTCTTGGAACAACGTGCAGCCATGGCGCGTGCTGATCGCGAGTGGCGAAGCGGCAAAAATATTTAGCGCAGCGTTGTTGGCCCACGTGGAGGCGGGCGGCAAACCCAATCCGGATTTCGCCTTCCCCACCGAGTATCAAGGCATCGAACGCGAACGCCGCAAAACCTGCGGCCTGCAACTCTACCAAGCGGTAAAAATTACCCGCGATGACGAAGCCGGCAAGCGCAACCAGATGCTGGATAACTTTCGCCTTTTCGGCGCGCCCCATGTCGCCCTGATCACCACACCGGCATACCTAGGTTTTTACGCCGCGCTCGATTGCGGCCTCTACGTCAACAGCTTCATGGTCGCCGCGAAAAGTTTAGGCATCGACACCATCGCCCAAGCGGCGATCGCGCATTACAGCGATTTCGTGCGGGCGTATTTTGGAATCGGCGACGATCGCAAACTCGTTTGCGGCGTTTCGTTTGGTTACGGGGACAAGGCGCATCCGATTAATCAATATCGCACCGAGCGGGCGACAATTGACGATGTTGTGACGTGGCGATAAGTTCTAAGTGCAGTAAACGTTTTCAATAATTCAGTCGGTAGGGTGCATTCATGCACCGTTCAAATCCTTGGGTGCATAAATGCACCCTACGACTTAAGTGCAGTAAACGTTTTCAACAATTCAGTAGGTAGGGTGCATTCATGCACCGTTCAAATCCTTTGGTGCATAAATGCACCCTACGACTTAAGTGCAGTAAACGTTTTCAATAATTCAGTAGGTAGGGTGCATTCATGCACCGTTCCAATCCTAAGGTGCATAAATGCACCCTACGACATCGCCAGAAGGCGCATGGCCCGAGGCCACCCCGTGGATGTTTGCTTGCAGGGCATGTGTTGCTGGGAGGCAGTGTGGAAGCGGCTCGTGGCAAAGGTATTTTTGATGTTCCGACAGCGTCTAGGTCATTCATTTGGATTTGCCCTGACCGATCCCGGATCAGTCGGCGCGGGATTATAAAGCGGATTCCGAAGCAATTGTCCACTTTATAAATCGCGCGAGGCCCGTCGTTTTTGTCGACCCAGGACAGTGCCTGCCCTGGTTTTTCAGCGAATTCTGCAGAAAATATCACTATCATCGCCAATGGTCGGCTTCCGTTACACAATGAATTGCGGCCAATCTCCGGTTCGATTTAAAGTGTCGAAAAACTTTACACTCAATACGTTCAAACTCGTGAGTTTAAAAATTACTTTTTATTATCAATAAGTTAAAAATACGGCATGTTTTATGCTTATGTCGCCTTAACAAGTAAGATGGGACCTCAGGCGAGTCTCACCGATCATTTTCGATTTAAGCCGACGTGAAC
>JANMJR010000119.1:0-3118 GCA_031371465.1 Pseudomonadota bacterium | reverse complement strand
GGCGATTCCTTGTTATTCGTCGCCGGCGCCGTAGCGGCGGTTGGCGCGATGGATGTGAACAAATTGGTGATCGTTTTGATCGTGGCCGCGTTCCTCGGCAACTACCTCAATTTTCAGATCGGCAAATATCTCGGCAAACGCTACTTCATAGATCGGCAATCGCGTTTCCTAAAACGCGCATACTTGGATAGAACCCACGCCTTCTTTGAGCGTCACGGTGGCAAGACCATTATCATCTCACGCTTCTTGCCGATTCTGCGCACGTACGCGCCCTTCGTGGCGGGGATCGGGCGCATGGGGAATTGGCGTTTTGCGATGTTCAACGTCGTGGGTGCGGTGCTTTGGGTCGCCGGTTTGACCTACGCCGGCTATCTGTTTGGAAATATCCCGTTCATCAAGAACAATCTCACGCTGGTAATTGTCGCGATCATCGTTCTCTCGTTGCTACCGGGGGTGGTCGCCTACTTCAAAACGCGCACCCAAACGGTCTAGTTTTTTTCAGCTGTCTCGGCGACTTACCGTCTCGTAGTCTATTCTCATTTCCATTCGTTTATACTATCGGCGCAGCGAAAAAATACCCATTGGGTTGCAGCACCACACACAATCGCGCTGGTCTTACCCTCTCACCAATCGAAAAAGGAGTTTTATCAATGAACGCAATTCATGTAGTCGCCGCACTAGTTATCGGTATCAGCGTTTCAGCCCAAGCCGCCGATTCTTACACCATCGATAGCCGCCACACCTACCCGGTATTTGAAGTGAACCATTTGGGGTTCTCTACTCAGCGCGGCCGCTTCAATAAATCCGCCGGAAAGATCGCTTTGGATACCGCCGCGAAATCAGGCAGCGTTGAACTGACAATCGACACCGCGTCTATTGATATGGGCCTCGACAAATGGGACGAACACTTAAAAAGCCCGGACTTTTTCGATGTGGCGAAACATCCGACCATGACTTTTAAGTCCACCAAGGTTAAATTTGACGGCGATAAAGTGGTCGGCGCCGAAGGCGACATGACGCTCCTCGGCGTGACCAAGCCGGTGACGCTCGCACTGTCGGGCTTTCGTTGCGGCGAACATCCAATGATGAAGAAAATCGTATGTGGTGTCGATGCCACGGCCACGATCAAGCGCTCGGACTTTGGAATGAAATATGGAATTCCGGCAATTGGCGACGAGGTGAAATTGATCGTGCCGGTTGAGGCGATTAAGGATTAGTTTTAGTTACCTACTGCGCTAAGAATCTGTCATTCCCGCGACGGCGGGAATCCATGCTGGGCATCTTATGCCAAATGGGTTCCCGCCTTCGTGGGGACGACACTTCTGATGCGTTTGCGCCGGGATTTTAGATTTTCTTAGCGAGTTCAACTGCTTTGCCTAAATAACTCGCAGGCGTTAATTCAAGCAAGTCTTGCTTAGCGTTTTCGGGGATATTCAATTGCTGGATAAACGCGCGCAATTCTTCCTGAGTTATCCGCGCCTTGCCCCGCGTCAGTTCTTTGAGCTGTTCATAGGGATTCGCCACACCATAACGGCGCATCACCGTCTGAATCGGTTCGGCGAGCACTTCCCAATTCGCGTCCAAATCTTCCGCTAGCCGCTGTGGGTTTGCTTCTAATTTGCCTAAACCTTTCAGGCATGAATCGTAGGCCAATAAACTGTAACCACAAGCAACGCCGACATTGCGCAACACGGTGGAATCGCTCAAGTCGCGCTGCCAGCGCGAGATCGGCAGCTTGTCGCTCAAGTGCCGCAGCAGCGCATTCGCCAAACCCAAATTACCTTCGGAATTTTCAAAATCGATTGGGTTTACTTTATGCGGCATGGTCGAGGAGCCGACTTCCCCCGCTTTTACTTTTTGCTTGAAATAACCAAGCGACACATAGCCCCAGATATCGCGATTAAGATCAATTAGTATTGTGTTGAGTCGCGCGTAGGCGTCGAATAATTCGGCGATGGAATCGTGCGGTTCAATTTGAATGGTGTAAGGGCTGAATTCCAGTCCCAATTTCTCAACGAAATTGCGCGCGAAATTTTCCCAGTCAAATTCTGGGTAGGCGGCGAAGTGAGCATTGTAGTTTCCCACCGCGCCGTTGATTTTCCCGCTAAGGCGCACGGCGGCGATATTTCTCGCGGCGCGTTCCAGGCGATAGACGACATTCGCCATTTCCTTGCCAAGCGTTGTCGGCGTGGCCGCTTGGCCGTGGGTGCGCGAGAGCATCGCCAGATCCGCATGGCGATGCGCGAGATCGCGTAGCATGGCGATGATTGCATTGATCGCGGGTAACATTACGCCATCACGCGCGTCGCGCAACATCAGCCCGTACGCTAGGTTGTTGATGTCCTCCGAGGTGCATGCGAAATGAATAAATTCCGATGCCGCCAGCGCCTCGGGAAGCGCGCTGAGTTCGTTTTTCAGCCAGTATTCCAGCGCTTTGACATCGTGATTGGTTTCGGCCTCGATGGCCTTGACGGCTTCGGCATCCTGTTCGCTAAAATTTTGAGCGATGGCATTAAGTGCGTCGAGCGTTGCGACCGAGAACGCCGCGATCTCGCTGAGTGCTAAATCGACGCTCATGGCTTTGAACCAGGCTAACTCGACCTGCAAGCGATAACGGATCAAGCCATACTCGCTGAAATAGGGCTGTAACGATTTTATTTTTGCGCCGTAGCGGCCATCGAGCGGGGAGAGGGCGGAGATAGGATTCACGGGAAAAGTTCTTGCACTTGAAATGCTATTTTAACATGGGCCGATGAACGATCTCCCCTTAACTAGTTCGGCGAAAGCATGGTTTTTCAGTGAAAACAGGATGATATAATCAGTCCACGAGATGTTAACCAATAAAGCGTTCTCGAAATCCCCTTTAGAATGGCAAAGCAGGCACACCCATGAAACTTTTCACTTCCCTCACGAGTCCCTACGGCCGCAAAGCGCGGGTCATGCTCGCGGAAAAACGCATCGACTTTGAACTGGTGCCTACCGATGTGTGGGATCCCAATTCTGAATTGTTGAAATTCAATCCTCTCGGCAAAGTGCCATGTCTGCTACTCGACGACGGTAACGCGTTGTACGATTCGCCGGTGATTTTGGATTATCTTGACAGCGTCACGCCGGTCGG
>JANMJR010000074.1:0-23684 GCA_031371465.1 Pseudomonadota bacterium | reverse complement strand
GGTCTTTGCGAGGAGCGTAGCGACGAAGCAATCTCGATTTTCTCGCCGTTAAATACGAGATTGCTTCGTCGCTACGCTCCTCGCAATGACAAAAATTACTACGCAGGCTCTAGCACCCGCAACTCCATTCCTTTAACGAGTTTTTTCACGCGCATGCGATAGGCTTGCATGTGCGATGCGACCGCGTGGGCCTTGAGCGCCGCGACGCTTTCCCATTGTTCGACGATCACTACTTTGTCCGCGCCGATGCGCGCCTGGGTCGGAATATCCGTTTCCGCATCGACAGCCGGACCATAAGCAATACAACCGGCTTCGGCTTTTACATCGGGAATAAGTTTACGGAACTCCGTTAGAAATGCATCGCGCGTGCCGGGCGCGAGTTCGATCGTGGCAATTACATGAATCACAAATTTTTTCCTCGAATGATGTAGATTTATTGCCTGGTATTGTACCTTGGGCGCTCGTAGGCCGTGTTTCTTGCGGGCGAAGAGCCGTGCATAATGTAGGACATTCAAGTTTATTGATTTAATGAGGAGACAGCGATGGCAGCCCATACCCCGTTTCTTGCCGGTCAGGAAAAACTCGCGGCGCTCGATTCGCGTTATGTCGAAACCGCAGATTTACCGTGGAAGCCCACGCCCACGCCGGGGATCGACATGAAAGTGTTGCTCGAGGACAAGGAAAGTGGTTTGCTGACCGCGCTATTTCGCTGGGAACCGGGGACAGAACTGCCGCTGCATGAGCATGTTGAGATCGAACAGACCTATGTGCTGGAAGGCAGTATTGTCGATGAAGAAGGCGAAGTTCGCGCCGGCGATTATGTGTGGCGGCCGAAGGGCAATCGCCATATTGCGCGTTCGCCGAACGGTGCGTTGGTGATTTCGTTTTTTCTCAAACCGAATAAATTCTTGCTGGGCGATCTTGCGAGCAAAGAACTGAAATGAATAGCCAGCAGCCGCATTTAGGGAAGCTCTGAATAAGGCGCCTGGGGCATCGATCATGTCATCATGGACGCGCAGCCCGTCAGCTTGTGGATTCGTTCGGTTGATGGCGGGGTTTTTGCGAGGCGATCTTGCGGCCGGATCGGACGTCGCACCAGCTCGCCGGCGCAATTGGGGCAGCGGCCTTTTAACTTTTGTTCAACACAATCGCGGCAGAACGTGCATTCGAAGGAGCAGATCATCGCTTCGAGGGATTGCGGCGGAAGATTTTTGTCACAACACTCACAGCTTGGTTTGAGCAACAGCATGTTTAATCCTCCTTTGCGGCGATCGCTTCGATCTCGAGTAAAAAATTCGGCTTTACCAATTCAGGAACAATGAGCAACATCGAGGCCGGTCGCGCATCACCGAGAAATTTTCCCCGTATCTGGACATAAACCGGAATATCTTCCGCACGCAGCAAATAATGCGTCACCTTAACCAGATCATTCACGTCCATTCTGGCGCGCGCGAGCATACTAACGATGTGGCTCCAGGCGATTTCGGCTTGGCCGGCGATGTTATCGGGCAGATTACCGTCGAGTGCGAGACCCGGCGTTCCCGAGGTGTAGAGCCAGCGCGCGTTGGCGGGAACTTCGAGGGCGTCGCTGTACTTGCCGATCTGGCTGGCGACGCCAATATTATGCTTAATGTTGGCCACCCGGTCAGTCCTCTTTGTAGGCCGCGAACTCGATTTCCACCGCGGCATTCAACGGCAAGTTGGCCACGCCGATCGAGGTGCGTGCCGGTGGATCGATGTGGTTGAATACTTCTTCCCAGGCGCGATTGATGTCGGAAAATTGATCGAAACGGGTGGTAAAAATTCGCGCGATGGTCAGATGCTCCAAGCCTAATCCATAGTCTTGTAGCGCCTTTTGCAGATTGGCGAGAATGTACTGAGTTTCGCCGTAGGCGCCGCCGGGCGCGAGTTGCGCTTGGTCGGTGATGGCGATCATGCCGGAAAGCTGATAGAACGGACCGGTTTTGATGCAAGGCGTGTAACGAAAGCGCGGCGCGGGGATACTTTTTGCATGCAGAAGGGTTCTTGGCATAATGCTGACTTTCCGATTGGGCAGGCAGACATTATTGACGACTGGCGCGCCGCTGGCAAGAACCCGAGTTGAAGCAAAAAAAAGGCCGGAAATCCTTACGGATCCCGGCCGAGCGTAACGCTGGCCTAGCGCAGAGGAGGATTACGGTACTCTGCTACCAGGGAGGGTTCAGCGTTGCAAGAAGAACAATACCTAACCTAAATCCAGAATGGAAGTATCTTTAACACTTGTTCACAATGTTCTGAAATTAATCGAGTATGAGTTATGCGATTGCTTATAAAACAATGCGATAACGATGGCCGTTTGGCCCCGGTCGCGGATTTTCTGGAAACAAATTGGCAGACGGATGTGGCCGACGAGAACGATAGCCATGCTTTTGCTGCCGCGGTGGCAAAGGCGGACGCGATCATTTCCATGGATTGGATTTGGGACGTTCCTGCGCCCAACTTGAAGCTGCTGCAGCTTCCCGGCGCGGGTATTGATGAAATACAGTTTTCGAAATTGCCCGCCGCGACTTCCGTGTGTAACGTGTTCGGCCACGACATCGGTATTGCCGAGTATGTCATGGCGGGTATGCTGGAGTTGACGATCGGTCTGCGCAAAATGGATCGCGCGATGCGTCAAGATCGTTGGACCGGGTCCCATGTGTGCGGGCCGCGGCACGGCGAGTTGTTTGGCCAAACCCTGGGCATTGTCGGCTATGGCCGTATCGGCCGCGAAGTCGCGCGCCGCGCGCGGGCGTTTGGCATGCGCGTGCTCGCTTGTTCGCGCACGGCGAAAACGAATGACGAATTCGCCGAACGCGTCGATGACATGGCGCAGTTTGAGCGCGTGTTGAACGAATCGGATTTCGTCGTCGTCGCCGCACCTTTGTCGCAAAGCACACAAGGACTATTCAATGTCAGTGCGTTTTCCAAGATGAAATCCAATGCCATCATCGTCAACGTCGCGCGCGGCGCGATCATCGAGGAGGCGGCGCTATTCGCGGCGCTGAAATCCAAGCGCATCGCCGGCGCGGTGATCGATACCTGGTACTATTATCCGAAACAAGGAGAGGATTATGGCAAGCCGTCCCACCTGCCGTTTCGCGAACTCGACAACCTCATCATGACGCCTCACGCTTCGGCCTGGACGCTCAACTTAACCGCGCGTCGCTGCCAAGCGATTGCCGATAATCTTAACCGCCTGGCGCGGGGCGAAGCGCTGCTCAACGTGGTAAAACAGGGGACGCGATGAGCCCCGATCAAATCAGTCTCGCCACCATGACCCTCTGGAGAGCCGCGACCAGCGGGCACCCCATCATACGCTTGCCGAACAGCGCCATTCCGCGCACCCGCGCCGAGGGGTATGCGCTACAGCAAGTATTTGCGAGCCTCTCCGGGCAGCAGGCCTACGGCTGGAAAATCGCCGCCACCAGTAGCGCGGGGCAGAAACATATCGGCGTCGATGGTCCGTTGGCCGGTCGGTTGTTCATCAATCGCGTGTTGCCCATGTCCTTGCCGATTTCGCTCACCGGCAATGGCATGAAAATAGGCGAGGCGGAATTCGCTTTTCGCATGGCGCAGGATATGCCCGCACGGGAAAATCCTTATCGCGTCGATGAAGTGATGGCAAACGTCGGCGCACTTTATCCCGCCATTGAATTGCCCGATTCGCGCTTTTCGGAATATGCCAACGCCGGTGCGCCGTCGCTCATTGCCGACAATGCCTGCGCCCATCAGTTCGTTCTCGGCGATGAAGTGAAAAGCGACTGGCTCCGTCTCGATCTTGCCCAGCATCGGGTGAGCGTAAGCTGTGACGGCGAACCGAATTGCGAAGGCGTCGGCGCCAACGTCCTCGGCGATCCGCGCATCGCGCTGACTTGGCTGGCGAACGAATTGAATAACTACGGTTTGATGTTGCGCGCAGGCGAAACCATCACTACCGGAACCTGTGTCGTACCTTTCGCCTTGCGCGCCGGCGCACGTTTCACTGCCGATTTCGGTGTGTTAGGCATGGTCAGTATTTCTTTCAAGGATTAGCGAAAAATCATGGCCCCAGGCCACCCCGTAGCCCCAGGCCACCCCGTAGCCACCGGCCACCCGGTGCAAGCGCTTGGCGATAAACCGCTGCGCATCGCCTTCGCCGGCGCCGGCGCGATCAGCGGATTTCATCTCACGGGCTGGCAGCAAATGGCCAATTGCCAGGTCGTCGCCATCTGCGATCCAATGGTCGAGAAAGCCCAAGCGCAGGCGCAAGCCTTCGGCATTCCGGCGGTGTACGCGGATTTCGAGACCATGCTCTCGCAAGTCAAACCGGACGCCGTCGACATCGCCACGCCGGTCGGCACCCACGCGCCGCTGACCATGATCGCCGCGGATCGCGGCGTGAATGTCTCGTGCCAAAAGCCGGTCACGCCCACCGTGAAAGAAGCGCAAAAGCTGATCAAATATGTCGGCGAACGGGTGCGTTTCATGGTGCACGAACACTATCGTTTCCGCCCCCATTACCAAGACGTGAAGCGCTGGCTGGTCGAAGGACGCATCGGTGAAATTCGCCATGCGCGCATGACCACCCGCAGCTCCAGCCTCATTTCGTTAACGGACGAGCCGCCACCGTTACTCAAGCGCCAGCCGTACCTGCAACATTTCACGCGCTTGGCGATTTTTGAAATTTTTATCCACCAACTCGATGCCATGCGCGCGCTACTCGGCCCACTCAATGTGCTACAAGCAGGCGTGGGAAAAACTAATCCCATCCTCGCCGGGGAGGATCTTGCGCATATCGTGTTACGTGGTGAAAACAGCATCACCGCCGTGTTGGATGGCAATGTCTCCGCGCCGGGCTATCCGCCATTACCGACCGATCGCCTGGAAATCGTCGGCGCCCAAGGCACATTGGTGTATGACGCCGATCGGCTTTATTTAGTCGGGAGCGGGGAAGCGCCGTTGAAATACGATCTGGTTAAAAATTATCAAATTTGCTGGACCGAATGTATTCGTAGTTTCGTGCACGGATTGCGCACGGGGGCGCCGTTTCCGACGGATCGTCTGGATAATTTGGAGACACTGAAATTGATGGAAGCCAGCTACAAAGCGGCGGGTGTTAAGTTTTGAGGGAGGAAGGATGCGATGACTGATTCTAATCTGACGCTGTACATGGATTCCACGTTTGCCAGCCCCTATGCAATGTCGGCGTTTGTGACGCTGTCGGAGAAGGCGGTTCCATTTAACATCGAAACCCTCAATCTCGAGGAGAACGAGCATTTCAATCCAACCTATTCGCGTTCGTCGTTGACCCGTCGAGTCCCGATGTTAAGCCATGGCGATTTTGATTTATCAGAGTCCTCGGCGATTTCGGAATATTTGGAGGAGGTTTTTCCTGCGCCGAAATATGCCAATGTCTATCCGATCGATGTGCGCGAACGGGCGCGGGCCCGACAAATTCAGGCCTGGATACGCAGCGATTTCATGCCGATTCGCGAGGAACGTTCGACGGCTGTCATTTTCACTAAACCTTCCGTTAAGCCACTGTCGGAGGCGGCCCGGACTGCCGCCGATAAACTATTTGCCGCGGCGGATCGATTAATCGCAGACGGCAATGCAAATTTATTCGGCGAGTGGTGCATCGCCGATACGGATCTTGCGCTGATGTTAAATCGGCTGGTGTTGAATGGTGATCTGGCGCCGGAAAAACTCGCTCGTTACGCGCGCCAGCAGTGGCACAGGTCGTCGGTGCAACGTTGGGTCAATCAACCGCGTCGGATGTAGGATGGATTTCGCTAGTGTAGTGTCGCATAAACAACTAGAGTTATTTTTTGGTCTTTTTTCTCGAGCGCGGCCCGGTACATCCGGGTTGGATGCTTTCGAGAGTTTGCCTGCAGCGCTGTAGTTTCTCCACGATGGAGTCGACGGTTGCTGTCCATACAAACGGCTTTGGATTGTTGTTCCAGCTGTCCATAAATTCCTCAATTGCCGCGATGAGATCGGGAACGCTCAGGAACACTCCACGTCGTATCCGCTTGCTGGTCAGTTCGCCAAACCATCGCTCCACCAGATTCAACCAGCTGGAACTGGTGGGGACAAAGTGAGAGACGAAGCGGGGATGTTTCTTCAGCCATGCCTGAACATTGGGATGTTTGTGGGTGCCGTAGTTGTCCATCACCAGATGCAGTTGCACATCGCCCGGAAACTCCTGATCCAAACGTCGCAAGAACTTCAAGAACTCCTGGTTGCGGTGTCGAGCAAAGCATTGTCCGACCACCCTTCCTTGAGCCACCTCCAGGGCAGCAAACAGTGTCGTGGTGCCATTGCGCTTGTAGTCATGCGCATTGTTCCGCAGCGGCCCTTCTTCAGTGGCAATCCCGGCTGGGTGCGATCCAACGCCTGAATTTGGCTCTTTTCATCGACACACAACACCAGGGCCTTCTCCGGCGGATTGAGGTAAAGGCCCACCACATCGGTCAATTTCTCCAGAAACTTCGCATCGCGAGACAGTTTGAAGTTCTTGTGAAGATGGGGCTTGAGTTGATGACTGCGCCACACCCGATTGATCGTGTCCTTGCTGACACCGTGGTGCTCAGCCAAGGTGCGGCAACTCCAATGCGTCGCTCCTTCGGGGCGGGTTTGTAATGTGGTGTCGATAATGGCCTTGATCTTCTTTTTCGAGAATTGTGGCTTGCGTCCCCGTCCTGCGGCAACCTCCCACAAACAATCGATACCTTGCTCGCGAAAACGCCCGCGCCAAAATGCCGCGGTCTTGAAGTTGATTGCCAGATCCGCCGCGATTATCTTATCTGGCTTGCCTGCGGCTGCGGACAAAATAATCTGACATCGCTGCGCGACTTGCTGAGGCGTGTGATGAGCCGCAACCCATCGCTCCAACTCCAATCGGTCCGTTTCGATCAATGCAATGGGCTGAGCTTGGCGAGGCATGCGCCAAGAATAATCCAATATCTTTTATAACTCCAGTTATTTAAGCGACGCTACACTAGTGCTCTACCCAATCCTACGATCAATATTCAGAGGCTGGCCTAAGGCCATGCGCCTCTTGAGGCGCCGCTCAACCCGCCAAACTCACCCCGAGCAACGAGCCAATCAAATAGGTCGCGGCGCCTGCGCACGCGCCGATAAACAGCATGCGCAGGCCGCTGGCGAGGGCGCTGCGTCCAGTGAATAGGCTCAACGCACTACCGACGGCAAATAGCGCCGCGCCCGATAGGCCGACGGACCAGGCGATTTTTCCGCCGCCGAACAGATAGGGTAATAACGGGATCGCGGCGCCCCCGGCGAACGCTAGCAACGACGAAATTGCCGCGCCCCAGGGTGAGCCGAGCTGATCCATGTTTAACCCCAATTCTTCGCGCGCGAGCGCGTCGAGGGCGCGTTGCGGATCGCTGGTCATGCTGCTGGCGAGTTGGTGCGCTTCAGTTTGTGGCATACCGCGCGCCGCGTAGATGAGAGCCAGCTCTGCGGTTTCTTCCTCGGGATAGAGCGCGAACTCTTCGCGCTCGAGGCCGATCTGATATTCGTACATTTCCCGCTGCGAGCGCACCGAGACATATTCACCTGCCGCCATGGAAAATGCGCCGGCGAGCAAACCCGCGACGCCGGACAGCAAGACAATTTTTGGTTCGCTGCCCGCGCCCACTATACCCAAAATTAAACCCGCGTTGGAAACGAGTCCATCATTCACGCCGAACACCGCCGCGCGCAGATTGCCACCGTGGGCGATACCGCGATGACGGCCCCCGACTTCGTCAACGTGTGCGGGCATGGCGTGTCCCGGCACGTCGCCGAGATAAACCGACAGACCGCGTACTTTGGTTGCCGCTAAAATGGGTTTGATCGTTCGCGCATCAAAGCGTTTAATCAACCAGCCCACAATGCGCGTGCGCAACCCCGGTGCGAACGGCGGCGGCAGCCCGGCCATTTTTTGCATCCAGAGTCCAGCTTGGCGCTCGGCCGCGGTGGCCAGTTCAAGGAAAAGCGCCTGGCGCGTACCGGCCTCGCGCGCGGCGAGGCGCCGATACAGATAGGCCGAAGACATTTCTTCGCGCCAACCTTCAAGGCCGTCGCTAGTTTCGTTGTGGGGGCGGGTCATAGTGTAGATTGAAATATTTCGCTAATTTTCTCACACTGCATGCGTTTGACACTATTGATCTTTGCGCGGTTATTTCACAACCTTAGACCCAACGCGGACGGTTGCGGGACAAAAATTCGCGTAACTCTTTTCGACAATCTAAAATACGCCTATGCCCAAACAAGACTTCGCATTTTTCCATCGCCTGCGCGTACGCTGGTCGGAAGTAGATCGCCAAGCCATCGTATTCAACGGTCACTACCTCACTTATTTCGATCTCGCCATGACCGAGTATTTGCGTGCCATGGGCTTTCCCTATCCAGCGGGTTTGCTTGAGGCCGGGAGCGATTTATTTGTGGTCAAAGCGACGCTGGAATACAAAACCTCGGCGCATTACGATGAAGAAATCGATATTTTTTGCCGCGTGGCGCGCATCGGCCGTTCCTCAATTCAGTTTTTGTTCGAGATTCATCGTGGCGACGATTTGCTGGTTACCGGCGAAAACATTTACGTCAACGCCGATCCGAAAACTAAACAGTCCGCGCCGGTTCCGGACTTACTGCGCGAGGTGATCAAGCGATTCGAGAAACTTGATCCAACACAAAATATTTGAGTGCATCGCCAGGAATCAATACCCAAGCGGCTGATGGCTGATGATGCCTGGAAAGGCGCATAGCCGCTTGCTCTACAGCCAGTGCCGGGGGATACTAAATACCCTGGTAACTTTCTCTGATCTTTGCGAGGCCCTATGAAAGATCAATCACTGAACCATTCGCGGCCGCACTATGCAACATCCAAGTGGCGCCGGATCATCACGGTTTGTCTGGCGTGCCTATTTCTGGTGCTATGGTTTGGCGCGCTGGATGAGCGCGAATTTTTTCATCCAGACGAAGGGCGCTACGCGGAGATACCGCGCGAGATGGTTGCATCGGGCGACTGGGTTACGCCGCGCTTAAATGGCCTAAAGTATTTCGAAAAACCCGTGTTGCAATACTGGATCACCGCCGTCTCCTATTTAGCGCTGGGTGGCGAGGAATTCGTGGCGCGACTGTGGCCGGCGTTGTCGGGTTTCCTGACATTGGTATTGGTCTATTGCATGGGCCGGCGCTTGGCCGGCGTACGTGCGGGCCTGGTCGCGGCCGCGGCGTTGGCGACAACGTTTCAGTTTTTCGTATTCAGCCAAATATTGACGTTGGATATGGGGCTGAGCTTTTTTCTGACGTTGGCGCTGTATGGATTTCTGGCCTCGCAGGATTTGCGTGCGACACCGGCGCAACAACGCAATTGGGCCGTGCTCATGTGGGCGGCGATGGCGCTCGCGGTATTGAGCAAAGGCTTGGTCGGCGTGGTGTTGCCAGCGCTGGTATTGCTCGTTTACAGCGGGATTGAGCGCGATTGGAAATTGCTTGGCCGCTTGCATTGGGGGTTTGGTGTGGCGGTATTTTTTGTCATCGCGCTGCCGTGGTTCATCTGGGTGCAGTTGCGTAATCCGGAGTTTTTTCAGTTTTTTTTCATCCGCGAACATTTCGGCCGTTTTGCGCTGAACGAACATCGTCGCGCCGGCGCTTGGTATTATTTTCTTGCGCTGCTGCTGGTTGGGTCTGTGCCCTGGTCGTTCATGTATGTCAGAGCGATGATTGTGTCGTGGCGCAATGCGTCACTGAATCACTTTGCGATTAATCCGATTCGCCTACTCATTTTGTGGGTGATCACGATCAGCATTTTTTACAGTGTCTCGCGATCGAAATTACCCGGCTATATTCTGCCGGTCTACCCGGCGCTCGCGCTGTTGCTCGGTTGTTACGTGCAGCGAGAAAAAATTCAGTTGTCGAAAAAAATGCTATTTGCGATCGCGGCGCTTGGCGTTATCGTGATCGCCGTCGCGCCGCTCGCCACGAAGATTCCTAAATTCGCGGACGCCGCCGATTTGATCGTGCCGTTCGTAGATTGGGCGATCGCCACCGGTGTAATCCTTTTTGTGTCCGCTGTTTTGGCGCTGGCGACGAAGTCGCGCTACCCGCGGTTTGCACTGCCGGCGTTGGGTTTTGGCGTATTGTTCTCGTGGCAGGTCATGGTAACCGGCGCCGAATCGATCGAAGACGAGTTTTCTTCGGAATCCCTAGTGGAAAGCGCCTTGGATGAAATTGGCGATTTCGAGATGGATGTGCCGTTTTATAGCTTGAATATGTACGACCAAACGCTGCCCCTTCATCTAGGCCGCACGCTCACGGTTGTAAAATTTCGTGGCGAGTTGGAGATGGGCATCACGCGCGAGCCAACGAAAGCGATCGAGAGTGTCGAAGAATTTCGTCGCCTTTGGCACGATCATCGGCAGGCGTATGCCATCATGCCGCCCGAGCAATTTGTGGACGAACAGGTCGCGGGCACAGCGCTAAGCGTTCTCGCGAAAAATCGCAATGCCGTCATTGTTGCGCGGAGCGCGCTGGCGGAAAACGCGAAAAGACCACGGCGGCCCGATTGGTAATTTTCTGCGGATCGGCACGCCACCAGGCAATGCCAGTGCGGCGCTTAGGGCATGCATACCTAAGAGCCGCGCTGATATTGCTGTTCCAGCCATCATGTCTTTAGGCGATGCAGGCGTCGGCACAGGGTAAAATGCTTTAATTATCCGTCTCGAATTTACGGGAAGGAAATCAAAATGGACATTCTTGAGGAGAAATAATAATGAATAGACGCCACTTTATGTTGAGTACATCCGGGACGCTCGTCGCGTCGGTGCTGCCGGGCATTGCCATGGCCGCATGTCCGAGCGCCGCTGCGATCAACGCCTACATGGAAGATTTCAAAGCCGTGCGGCCGAGCAAGGGAATCCCCATTGAAACCATGGAAGACGCCTACTGCATGCAGGCCGAACTGGTGAAGCGACTGCCCGAAGCATTGGGCAATCAGGTCGGGTTCAAGGCTGCGTTTACCAATCCAGCCATGTACGAACGCTTTAAAGTGACAGGGCCGGCCTATGGTGTGATGTTCGAGAAGATGATGCTGCAAAGCGGCGCTCATGTGCCGGCCACATTTGGCGCGCGCCCCTTGGTTGAAGCGGATCTGCTGGTTGAGTTGCGCGCGCCGGGACTGTATCTGGCTAAGACGCCGCTCGATGCATTGATTTATCTGTGGGACGTCATTCCGTTTATCGAGTTGCCCGATCTCATGCTTGAAGACAAGACCATCGGCGGCGCACAGTTGGTCGGACATAACGTCGGATTTCGCGGTGGCGTCATGGGCCCACGTATCCGTTGTCGCGCCACCAACACGTTTCTTGACGAGATGGCGTCGATGACAGTCATCATGACCGAGGACAAAAGCGGTAAGGAACTTGGCCGCGCGCCTGGCAGCACCCTGATGGGCCACCCGTTCAATGCCGCTATCTGGCTTGCCAAGGCGCTCGACGATGCGGGTATCGAGCTGCATAAGGGCGACCTGTTCAGCCTCGGTGGATTCATTCCACCGATGCCGGTACAAGCCAACACCAGCATCACGGTGAAATACGAAGGCATGCTGGAAAACCCGTCGGTGACGGTGCATTTCGATTGAGAAAAGTGTCGATCCAGTTCGACGCTGGATCCACTCGTTCCTCGTGGGACTGGCGGCGCGGAGGAAAACCAGGTTTCAACAGTAAATAGTTGTCACCAACAACAATCAGCCTAAAGACTCATCACAAGAAATTGAAATGAAAACTAAAGCTAATTCCCTGGTATTCGGATGCCTGGTTGTCGTTCTATCCGGTTGTGGCGGGGGAGGCGGCGGTAGTTCATCGCCCGGCGTGCTGCCTGCCGCGACGATCACGGAAACCAACAAGAAGCAGGTTGCCGGCGCCGCGATTCGTGGCGATTTTCGCAGCTTGGGCGCTTTCGGCGGCGGCGCGGTTGCCGTGGCGCCGGCGAATCCCGCGCCGCTTAGCACGCAGACGATGACGACAATTTTCGCCGGCGTGCTAAACCGCGTCAGGACTTTTTCGCCCAGCGACGTGGAATCCCCCGCGGCGCGCGTCAGGGAAGGTTCTGTCCAATGCGTTCCGGGCGATGCCAGCAAAGGCACGATTTCCGTGCGCTTTGACGACAAGAATGATGACGGCGAATTTACTAACGGCGACTCCATTGCGGCAACGTTCAATAATTGTTTGAGCGAGCAAGACGGGTCGACCACGAACGGCAAAGTCACTTTCAAAATTACCAACGTGGTCGGCTTTCCGCTGCTGCAAGTTGACAGGACGCCTTGGAGCTTTGTTGCTGACGTGATCTTTTCCGGTTTCCAGTTTAACTTTCCCGGGCGGCCGCCGTTCACGTTGGATGGACCGTTAAATTGGTCGCAAAGTCAATTAACCCTTGACGAGTCCGTGATCTCCGCTACCGGCAACCATCTCAAAGTCGTCAGCAGCGCCGATAACCTGACCCTATCCAACTACGCGGTGACGTTCAGCGACAACGACGCGACCAACGCCTATACCGAATACGGGAGCGAAACCGTTAGCGCCACAGCGCTTGGCGCCTCGTTTGTAATGACGGTCGACCCAAGCACACCATTGCGAGGAACTGATCCTAACTTTCCCGACAGCGGGGTGATTCACATCACCGGCGAGAATTCGGCTTTGACCTTAACGGCACTCGATAACATCAATGTTCAAATCGATCTGGATTCGAACAAGGATGGCGCCATCGACAGTACCGAGATCGTGCCTTGGGAAAGTTTGATCTAGCGTAAAATCAAGCCACTGCTTCAGAATTTGATCGTGTTACTCGCAGGCTAAAGAAACAAGTAAACCTCGGCCATAGGGCCGAGGCGATTATTGAAGAGGCGTACATTATGCTGAAGTTGCACGGCTCTAGCATTAGCCCTAACCACAACAAGGTGAAACTTGCGTTGTTGGAAAAAGGGATCGAGTTTGAGGAAATCCCGCAGTTCCCGTCGCAAGAAGAAACGTTCTTAGCCCATTCGCCGATGGGAAAGATTCCGGTCATGGAAATCGACGGCAAATTTTTTGCCGAAAGCACGGCGATGCTGGAATATTTGGAAAACGCTTACCCGGCGGCGCCGTTGATGCCCACCGATCCATTCGAGCGCGCTAAGTGCCGCGAAATGATGCAGATGATCGATCTGTACATGGCTGGGCCGAGCGGTTCCGCACGGCTGACGGGCGCCGCCTTGTTCGGGGCGTCGCTTTCCGATGAAATGAAAGCGGACGCGCAGATGATGATCGAGCGGGGCGTTAGCGCCGTCGCGCGGCTGGTGAAGTTTTCACCGTTCATTATGGGATCGAAATTCACCTTGGCGGATTGCGTTGCGTTTCCCAAGTTTGGCTTTGTCGCCCTGGTGACGAATGCGGTGTTGGCGAAAAACATGACGGAATCCATTCCCGGCGTAAGCGAATATCTCAAATACATGGCTGAGCGTCCGGCGGTGCAAAAGGTAGTGGTCGATCAACGCAAAGCCATGGAAACGTTTATGGCGAGCATGAAAAAATAATCGCGAAAGGGACTGCCCAATGTTAAAGCTCTGCGGCTTTACCGCCAGTAATTACCACAACAAAGTGAAGCTCGCTTTGTTGGAAAAAAATATTCCATTTGAAGAAGTGATCACGTGGCCGTCAAAAGACGCGGATCATTTAGCGCGCTCGCCGATGGGAAAATTGCCGTTCATCGAGATTAACGGCGAGACAATTACCGAATCGCAAGTGATTATCGATTATCTGGAAGACGCTTATGCGGCAACCCCGCTATATCCCAGCGATCCGGTGCAGCGCGCTCATGTGCGAGAACTGATTCAATATATGGAGCTCTACCTCGAGTGGCCGGCGCGTCGGCTCTATATGGAAGCATTTTTCGGCGGCAAAGTCAGCGACGAAACCAAAACGGAAGTGAAGTCCCATTTGAAGCGGGGCGTGAACGCGTTCGCTAAGCGCTTGAAATTTGCACCGTTTATTCTAGGTAAGGACTTTACCTACGCCGACTGCGCCGCGTTCGTGCATTTACCGACCGTGTCGCAAGCCGCCAAAGCCATTTACGCTGAAGATCCTCTCGCGGACATTCCTGGCCTCAAAGAATACACCGCAATGTTGCGCCAGCGCCCCCACGCGGTCACGGTAAACAACGATCGCAAAAAGGGCATGGAAGAATTCGTCGCCCGTCGCAAATAACTAAATAGTCCGATCAATGGCCTGACCGGGTGGCCTAGGGCCAGAGCCGCTCTAGTGTTGGATTTCAGGCCATTGATAGCAACATTTAGACGCGCGTACGTATGAGGGGCAACGGATGTCGGTAGCGGATTCAATCGAGTCATTCGATCTAAATCGCTTGCCCGACGGGTTCTACGCTAACCCATTTATTTACTACCAGGCGCTGCGCGAAACGGCGCCGATCAAGCAACTCCCAGATGGTTCGTATTTCCTAACGCGCTACGCCGACGTGCTGGCGGTGTACAACCATCCGCAGGTTTTCAGTTCCGACAAGAAAATCGAATTCAAGCCGAAGTACGGCGATTCGTTGCTTTACGAACACCATACCACCAGCCTGGTTTTCAACGATCCGCCACTGCACACCCGTGTACGCCGACTCATTACCGCGGCGCTGACGCCGCGCGCGATTGCCGAGATGGAGCCCGCGCTTATTTCGTTGGTCGATCGCTTGCTCGATCAGGCAGCAGATAAACACCAAGTTGATCTGATCGAAGATTTCGCCGCTGCAATTCCGCTGGAAATCATTGGCAATTTGTTGGACGTACCACGCGAAGATCGCAGTCCGCTGCGCGCTTGGTCGGCGGCCATATTAAGTGCGTTGGAACCGGTTATATCGATCGAGGTTTTCGAGCGCGGCGACCGCGCGGTGCGCGAGTTTCTGGATTACTTAAAGGTGCTCATCAGCGATCGCCGGCGCCATCCCGGTGATCCCCAGCGCGATGTGTTGACCGCGCTGATTCAAGGCGGAAGCGATAACGATCGACTCACCGAAACCGAGCTATTGCACAATTGCATTTTCATTCTCAACGCGGGCCATGAAACCACCACCAACCTGATCGGCAACGCATTGGTGCTGCTGTGCGAATGGCGCGTTCAAAAAAAGCGTCTGATCGCCGCGCCGGAATTGATCAAAACCGCTATCGAAGAATTTTTACGCTTCGAGAGCTCCAATCAGCTTGGCAATCGCATCACGATTGAAGACACCGAGATCGACGGCGTCGCGATGACTAAAGGCACACGCGTTCACCTTTGCATCGGCGGCGCGAATCGCGATCCGACCCAGTTCCCCGAGCCGGATCGCTTAGATCTTGGGCGCACGCCAAATCGCCATCTCGCCTTTGCCTGGGGCATCCATGGTTGCGCCGGCATGAGCCTGGCGCGCTTGGAAGGACGCGTGGCAATCCAGCGATTCTTGCGGCGCTTCCCCAACTACGACTTAAGCACTCAGCCACAGCGGGGAAAGCGTGCGCGCTTTCGCGGATTTGTTGCGATTGAATGTCGCTTGAGTTAGCGATCCGAGGTATTCGATCCATGCCGGCGTAACGAGTCGCAGCGCTGGCACCGGGTAGGAATAGGCCTACAAAATCCAGATTGATCCTGCAGAAATCGGTTTGAGACAGGTGTGGCATTCTTTCATAAATAAAATCTGCCAGCGCGCGCGATGACGGCAATTGTCTAACACAGTCGCCGATATTCACCGAGTCGCCGCGTCGTATTTACCACATTTCAAAATGAAACCTTAGTTTATTATTTGGAGTTGGCTTGACAAGAGGAGATAACGCAATCTTATAATAACTTACGGTTGGTTCTTAAGAAAAATTATTATGTGGTAGGCCAAGACCATTTAGTACGAGCCGGCGTCATGCCACGATCCGCGTGTTTCGATCGAACTTCAAGAACAACGCGGGCGCAACGCAGAGACGCTATAAATATAACGGCAGCGCGTTCGATTCGTGCAGGTATACGGACGAACCTCGCAGTGAGGGTTCTAGAATGTTGCGCATTGAAAACGGCGCCGGGCTGGCGCGACGCCGTGGCACGACTTGCTTCTTACCGGCGTGGGGAATTATCCCATCGATCTCTGGTATTTCTATTCGTCGCACCCGGCATGTCTTGCGTAACCGGTTGGTGGACGACTGTCTCGACACGCGTATGGCGTGGGCCAACATTGCGTTTCCCAACCCCGCGCCGCGTGCTTTTTGCGGCGCGCCAAACCTGAGCGAAGACAACCATGTTGAATAAGCTCAATCAGAAAGTCATTCTCGCGTTTTCCGTCGCATTGCTGGTGTTTGCAATGCTGGCGGCTAGAACCATCCAGTTATCACTCGATCTAAAGCACGACGCCGAAGCTCAAGCTCGCGATGCCCAGCACATGGCCCTCAACGCCGATTTTGATGTGGCGCTGGTGCGTGCGGCCGGTGAAGCGGCTTCGTTTGCAACGACGAGTCGCAAGACCTATCGCTATGAAGCGAACGAGGCGTTAGCGCAAGCCCATGCTGCGCTAAATAATCTCCGCGCAACACTCAGTAAAGATCCGACAACGGAGGGCTTAGACGGCAAACATCTGGGATTTATCAAGCGTCAACGGGAGGTCTTGGGGATGGTCGAACGTGGCGTTGCAATGGCCTTAGCGCTCGGGCCTAACACTGATCCAACGAACCGCCATCAAATCCTCGACACTGTGTACGCACACGAGCCACTTGCCGGGCCGCTACGTCAGGAAATAGCGGAACAGGGCAACTTGAAACGTCACGCCAGGGCGGCTGGCGCGCTAAATCACAGCCAAAATACTATCTATGCCGCGATGGCCAGCATGGTCGCGCTGGCGTCTCTGATTAGCATCACGTTTATCGTCACCCGGCGACTGATCGTCAAACCCATCAGAGGCTTGGTGCAGGCGGCCGGTATTGTCGCAGCACGCGATTTTAGTCACCGAGTCGCGGTCACCAGTGCAGATGAAATCGGCGATTTGCAGATCGCGTTCAATAGCATGGCGAGCGAACTCCATCGCTCCGACGAGCGCTTAAGCCTCGCCCTGGAAAATTCCGGCATGACGGTCTGGGATTGGGATACCGCGACTGGGACGATGTGCTTAAGCGGGGCGTGGTCAATGATGCTTGGCGGACCCCGCCAGGAAACGTTGACCAACATCAAGGCCCTGGGTGAATTAACCCACCCCAGTGAAAAGGATGCGCTGCAGCGCGAGATTGTCGCGCTGCTCAAAGGCGAGGCGCCGTCGTACCGCATTGAGCATCGGGTCAAATGCCCCGACGGTGATTGGAAATGGATTAACAGCTGCGGAAAAGTCGTCCGTCGCGACCAAAACGGGCGCGCCTTGCGCGTCATCGGGACGAATATAGACATCACCCATCGCAAACAAACCGAAGATAATTTCCGCCATGCGCAGGGCTTTCTGGATTCGATTGTCGAGCACATTCCTGATATGGTATTCGTGAAAGAAGTCGAAGCGTTGCGCTGTGTGCTGGTTAATCGCGCCGGCAAACAGATGTTCGGTCTGGCGCGCCAAGAATGTCTCGGCAGCCGTTACCAAGACTTTTTCACGCCGGCACAAGCAGAATTTTTGGCCGCTCGCGATCGCGAAGTAATTGCATCTAAGCAGCCGCTTGATATTCCGGAAGAATTCGCTCAGCGGTCCAACGGCCAAGTGTGCATCCTGCACACGAAAAAAATTCCTATCCTTGACATGCAAGGCAACGCAGAGTATTTGCTGACCATTTCCCAGGATATTACGCAGCGAAAACAGGCTGAGGAAGCGCTGCGCGGTAGCGAAGAGCGGTTTCGGCTGATTGCCGAAAACGTCAGCGATCTGATCGCTGTGGTCGATGCCAACGGTAAGCGTATCTACAACAGTCCCTCGTATCGTGCTTTGTTCGGCGCCGATGTATTGCTGCCGGGCAGCGATTCGTTCGCCCAAATTCACCTGGACGATCGCGAGCAGGTGGTTGAACACTTTCAAGAGACGGTAGAAACGGGCATGGGGCGCCCCACCCAGTTCAGATTTATTTTACCGGACGGAAACGTTCGTTTCATCGAGTCGCAGGGCAATGCGGTGCGTAACGAATCCGGCGCGGTAGACAAGGTTATCGTCGTTTCGCGTGACGTGACCGAGCGACTAAGCGCCGACGAGCGCCTGCGTCATCTGGCGCACCACGATTTATTGACCGACCTGCCGAACCGCGTACTCATGCGCGACCGCATCGAACAAGCATTGATGCAAGCGCAGCGCTTGGCCACGCGGGCCGCGATCTTGTTCATCGATCTAGATCATTTCAAAAACATCAATGATCTTCTGGGGCACACCGTTGGCGACCAATTGCTGCGTGAAGTTGCACAGCGCTTGAAGCGCTGTGTACGCGAGAGTGATACCGTCTCGCGGCAGGGCGGCGATGAATTCATCGTCTTGCTGCCGAGCCTGGGCATGCGGGCCGATGCGGTAGCCACCGCGGAGAAAATATTGGATGCGTTCGCCCAGCCATTCACGGTTGGCAGTCACACCCTCGAAGTGACGGCCAGCGTGGGCCTGAGTATTTATCCGGATGATGGCGTCGATGCCGAAACACTACAGCGCAATGCCGATACCGCCATGTACCGCGCCAAAGCCACCGGTCGACACGGTTACCAATTCTTTAATGTGGAAATGGAGCACGCGGTGCGCCACCGCGTCGACTTGGGTAAACGACTGCGGGAAGCGATCGAGCAGCGCGAGTTCAGGCTTTATTACCAACCCCTGATTGAGCTGAAATCGGGGCGCGTTTCCGCGGTCGAAGCGTTAGTGCGCTGGGAACATCCTGATTTGGGACTCATCGGGCCCATGCAGTTTATTCCGTACGCGGAGGAGAGCGGCCTGATCGTCCACCTGGGTAAATGGGTGTTGCGTGAAGCGTGCCGGCAAAATGACGCTTGGCGGCGCAGTGGCTACCCGCACTTGCGCGTCGCGGTGAATGTGTCCGGTCGACAATTTCGCCAACACGACTTCGTCAATGTGGTGTCGAGTATCTTGGAAGAAACGGGGATGGCGGCCGACGCGCTGGAACTCGAGTTGACGGAGACCGTATTCATGCAAGAAGCCGAACACACTCAAGCGGTGTTTGAACGTTTGCGAAAAATGGATGTGCAAGTCGCGATCGATGATTTTGGCATCGGCTATTCGAGCCTTAGCTATCTAAAACGCTTCGGCGTTGACCGTCTGAAGATTGATCAATCGTTCGTTCGCGACATCGCCACCGACCGCAATGATGCGGCTATTGTGAGCGCCATCATGGCCATGGCGCGCAGCTTACAGATTGAGGTCACGGCGGAAGGCGTTGAAACCGAACAGCAGTTGCACTATCTGCGCGAGCAGGGGTGTTCAGAAGGGCAAGGATTTCTATTTAGCCACCCGTTACCCGCCGCCGAGCTCGAGCAACGGCTAAAATGCGGCTGGAATGCCGCCTTCAATCAACCATCGGCGGTTGCAGTATCCTAAGGAAGCTCTGAATCGTTGCGTGCGGTATTTACAAGGCAACCAGGCAAATCGAAATGAGAACGCCGGTACGAAGTAACTCGCATGAAAAATTGCTCGCCGCATAAGGTTATGACTGTGTCTTAAAACGAATTACGATCGTTTTCACCGGTCACCACAAGCAGATATTTGTAGGCAATTTGCCGCCGCGCGCAACCTTCAATGGATCGCGAACAGGTGATCCAACACTTTCAAGAAACGCTGCAAACGGGAGCGCGCCGGCCGGCGCAATTCAGATTTTTAGCCCCTGACGGTAACGGGCGTTTTATCGAATCGCAGGGTAACGCGGTTCGCGACGAGTCCGGCGAAGTAGACCGGATCGTTGTGGTTTCGCGCGACACCACGGGGCGTTTGAGTTCAGACGAGCGATTACGCCATCTGGCCCACTACGATCTGTTGACCGACCTGCCCAACCGCGCACTGATGCGCGACCGCATCGAGCAAGGTTTAATTCACGCACAGCGCGGCAACACCCGGGCCGCCATTCTGTTCATTGATTTGGACTATTTGGGTCACCTCAAGAAACGGAAATTTGCGCACGCTAAGTAGAGCTAGAAGTCTCTTGCCGACCCAAATTCGTAAATTTCTGGGGTTGCAACCACGCCGACAGGAAGGCTGCCTTGATTTGAGAAGGCTAGGAGATCGTGCCAGCGCGCCACAGCGCTGGCCGTCGCGTGTGCCGAAGACATCCGGCGCAGCGCTGAGCCACATGCGGGCACTCGCCCGGTCGGCGGATTCCTATTTCTGACTCATGCAGACCGGATAAGAAAAACTCAACTGACTCGTCCAAATCGATGTCGAATTGGACGGGTCTCGAACGACTAGGTAGTGAAAGTAGTCAATTAACCGTATGAGGCAAACATGGGGCGATACCTTGGCGCATCATCCCCCTGAGATTATCGAAAGTGGTGTGGCTATGTACTGATCCTGATCACGCCGGGTTCAATAGTTCTCCTCCCGGTGGCGCCAATCAATTTTCTGCGGCTCGTTGTCAAATCGAAGGGAGAAGCACATGTGTCCAGCATGCCTGACCACCGTTGCGCTGATGCTCGCAGGCGCGACCTCGACGTGTGGGGTAACTGCCCTCCTGGTGAAGAAACTGATTCGACCGAAAAACGAGTTAAAGATCGATTCCCCGAGTTCAAATAGCAGTCCAAAGGAGATATGCCATGAGTAAGCTTGAAAACAACTTACCGCGAATCGTGTCGCAGGCGGAATGGCAGACGGTGCACGACCAACTTTTAGTCAAAGAAAAGGCGGCGACCCGCGCGCGCGACGCGCTCGCCGCAGAGCGTCGCCGCCTGCCGATGGTGAAAATCGACAAGGACTACGTCTTCGAGGGCGACCGCGGCAAGGTGCGGCTAATCGATATGTTCGACGGGCGCCGCCAACTTATTCTGTACCACGTCATGTTCGGCCCGACGTGGGAGGAAGGTTGCGTGGGATGTTCAATGAGTGTGGACAACATCGGCCATCTCTCGCACCTGCATGCGCGCGATACGTCGCTAGTGTTGGTATCGCTTGCGCCACAAACGAAGCTCAAAGCGTACCAGCAACGAATGGGCTGGACGGCGCCATGGTACTCGTCCTTCGGCACGGACTTCAACACGGATTTTGGGGTGACCGTGGGCGAGGAAGAGAAATCCGCGTTGAGTGTGTTCCTGCGCGATGGCGACAGCATTTTTCGTACTTACTTCACCAGTGGACGCGGCGACGAAATGCTCGGCACTGTCTGGAGTTACTTGGATTTGACGCCGTACGGACGGCAAGAAGCTTGGGAAGACTCGCCCGCAGGATGGCCGCAAACGCCACCGTACGACTGGTGGCGGCGCCACGACAAATACGTTCAGCAGCCTGAAATATCAGGCAGTGGTTGTCACTGATCGATTACAAAATCGCTCGCAACGTGGCCCAACATTCAAAGGACTAAATCATCATGCGCAGATCAATTGCTGTATCCCCATTGCTCGGTAGGGTCATTATGGTGATTGCAGTGTTTATTCTCACTGTGCCCGCCTGGGCGGGAGAGTTCTTCGAAAAAGACGGCGCTGCGTTGCACGGCTACGATGCCGTGGCGTATTTCAGCGACAAGCAACCGAGCAAGGGCGTGGCTGAGTTCAAGGCTGACTACAAAGGCTCGACGTTTTACTTTGCATCGAAAGCTAACCGTGACGCCTTTGTCCACGACCCCGCCCAGTATGCACCGCAATACGGCGGCTTTTGTGCGTTCGGCATGGCCAGCGGCTACAAAGCCGCGACCGACCCGGCGGCGTTTATGATTGTCGACGGAAAACTTTACTTGAACTACAACCGCGACATTCAAAAACAATGGAGCGCTGACATTCCCGGTTTCGTCGTTAAGGCAAACAAGAATTGGCCCACGGTTTCGAGCCAAACCAAGGTCATCGAATAAAGTCACTGTTCACGTAATCATGAGCGAACCGCCGCCCGCCGTGAGTGGATTTGAGGCAGTCGCATTTTTGAGTGTCTCAAAGTGGTCGGCCCAGACCGTTGCGTAATTGAAATCGGTCGCAATGCCGCTTCGGATCGAGTTCATAATTCTGTTGCGAAAACGTTCGTTTAGGCAACTGGCATCGACCGACCAAATTGCAGCGTAATCGCGCTTCCCATTTGGCTGACTTTGAGCAGATTGGTTCGGCATAGAGCACTTCCGATTTGTCACAGAGACGCGGTATAGTTAGCGTAGTCAATTTCCGGAGATCGAACATGTACGTTCCGAAACATTTTGAAGAGTCGGATGTCACCGTTCTGCAGACGCTCATAGAGTCGCACCGATTGGGAGCTTGGGTGACGCAGGGCGACGGCGAACTCATTGTCAATCACATCCCCTTTTTTGTTGATCCTCTCCGCGGTGAGTACGGCACTCTCATCGGCCACGTGGCTCGAGCCAACCCCATATGGCAGTCGTTCTCGAAGAATGTAAACTCAGTAGTAATTTTCCAAGGTCCTCAAGCGTACATCACACCTTCTTGGTATCCGAGCAAGCATGCGCACGGTAAGGCCGTACCAACTTGGAACTATGCCGTCGTGCATGCACATGGCTTGCCACGGGCTATCGAAGACCTTGACTGGTTGCTTCAGCATGTAACCCAACTTACCGGAGTACAAGAATCCGAGCAGGCATTGCCGTGGAAAGTGTCAGACGCGCCTTCTGATTTTGTTGACAAAATGTTGAATTCGATTGTTGGTATCGAGATGCCAATTACCAAGCTAGTAGGGAAGTGGAAGGTTAGTCAAAATCGGCCCAATCCCGATAAGCTTGGAACCGTTGCAGGCTTACTGGCGCGCGAGGATGATGATTCAAAAGCCATTGCAGCGCTCGTCAACCAGCGTGTCACCCTTTAACCACGAAGTCGAATTGACGGCCACAACAGTAGCACTGTAGGGTAAGGCACAAACCTCAACGGCAATGAAGATTCGCGGCTTCGCTTAACGTGCGTAAATTTCCCTTTCTTGAGGTGACGCCGTCTGGGCGCCGACCCGTTGCAATGTTCTAACATGGAGCCTTGCTGACCTACACTGTCTGAGGGAAATTGCCGGTGCGATAGGCGAATCCGTAACTCAGCCGCGAGCGGCATTGAGCGTGCCGCGTAGCGCTGCATGGGCTGCAAGCCGCACCACGCTTGCCTCCTGGCATGCCCGATGATTTTAGGGCACACTACGCAGCAATCGGTTCATTCAAACAGTTTTTCTCATGGCGCGGCAATTTCGACTTTTAGTCTTCGATTGGGACGGCACAGTCATAGATTCGGCCGGCCTGATCGTCAGTTCCATCCAGCGTGCGTGTGCGGATATGCGACTCCCGGTGCCGTCGGTGCGGGATTCCAGTTACGTGATCGGCCTGGGCATGAAGGATTCGATGCAGCACTTGTTGCCGGCGCTCGCCGAGCGCGATTATCCGCCGTTCATGGAACGTTATCGCCATCATTTTTTGGGGCGCGATCACGAAGCGCCGCTATTCGACGGCATCGAACCGCTCCTGGCGGAACTGGAACAAGCCGGTCATTGGCTCGCGGTGGCGACGGGCAAAAGCCGCATCGGGCTGCAACGTTCATTTGAGCAAACCGGCATCGGCAAGC
>JANMJR010000022.1:0-2755 GCA_031371465.1 Pseudomonadota bacterium | reverse complement strand
GCGATACCAATGGCTTGAAACTCAGGAATCGCAGCGAACTGCACGCCAACGTACGGCGATTTCGGCAACGTAGAATCGTTCGGATTCGCCGTATCGATCGCTTTCTTTTCCGCATCGGCAAAGCGCGCCGCCTTCAAGAATTCCGGCGTGGTGTAGGTCGATTTACGCGTACCGGTCGGCACGGCATTCCAGCCTTCTTCTTTTGCGACTAACTTGATATAGTCCTTGGAAGTCGACCAGGAAATGAACTTCTGCGCCGCGGCGGTGTTTTTTGTGCCGGCAGGAATCGCCAGTGCCCAGGCCCAGAGCCAATTCGCGCCCTTCGGGGTGGCCATTGTCGGGGCTTGTGCGAACGCTACTTTATCCGCCACTTTGGATTGCTTCGGATCGGTGATGAACGAAGCCGCGATCGTCGCGTCGATCCACATGCCGCATTTGCCTTCGTTGTACAGCGCCAAAATTTCGTTGAAGCTATTCGCCGACGATCCGGGCGGGCCATAGTTTTTCAGCAGATCAACGTAGAACGTGATCGCATCTTTCCAGGGCTTCGATTCCAATTGCGGTTTCCATTTCATGTCGAACCACTGGCCGCCGAAGGTGTTCACCATCGTCGTAAGGAACGCCATGTTGTCACCCCAACCCGGCTTGCCGCGCAGGCAAATGCCATACACGCCATTTTTCGGATCGTGAATTTTTGACGCCAGTTCCTTGATTTCCGGCCAAGTCGGCGTGTCCGATACCTTGATGCCAGCCTTGTCCGCCAAGTCTTTGCGATACATTAGCATCGAGCTCTCGCCGTAAAACGGCGCAGCGTAAAGTTTGCCCTCGACCGACAAGCCGTTGCGCATGGCCGGCAACAGATCGTCGACATCATAGTTCGCGTCGGTCGTGATTTCCTTCAACCAACCTTTTTTGCCCCAGATCGGCGTTTCGTACATACCGATGGTCATCACGTCGAACTGCCCACCCTTAGTAGCGATGTCCGTGGTGACGCGTTGGCGCAACACGCCTTCTTCCAACGTTACCCATTTCACTTTGATGTCGGGATTGGCTTGTTCAAAGTGCTTAGTCAGTTTTTGCATGGTGATCATGTGGCCGTTATTCACGGTCGCAATCACCAGTTCGGAAGCGGCTTGCGCCAAGCCGCCGGCCAAGCCCAATGCGAGCGCCAGCGAAATCTTTAATTTCATGTTGAGTCTCCTCTGTGTGTGTAGATCAAAACGATGTTCATTTTCAGGCGATGCCTACGCGCCACCGCTTGCGACGTATGCTAAAGGCAATCTGATATGCAAATTGATACGTGATCCGCAAGTCATGATACGCAATTTCTGTAATTTCAGGCTATTTACATCAATTAGTGCGAACGCGTACAGACTTTTCTGTTTCGTCACTTAGTGTCAGCAGGCCAAGGATGATGGAGCAACAATGCCAGGCGCTCCCAGAGCCGATCTTCAGCAATGCAGCCAGGAACCGCGCTGATAATACCTCTCTGGCACGGCATCGCCAGGAGGCCGGCTGGGCACGGCTCCCGGCGATGCTTACCCAACATGCTTAGAGCCTAGCGCCGCACCGAGCCCGGCACGACCCAAGCAGCGCCTGCCCCATTTCCTACCGGCAACCATCGCGCCTTCGCTGAATGACGATGATGTCTGGCGCTGGCTCTATTTAGCCTCGGTTCTTCGCATCCATCTTGGCTTTCAATTCCGCGAACGGGTTGAACGTGGCCGCCGCTGATTCGTCTCCCACGTTCGTGCGCCCTGCCCCATCTTTCAGCTTGGAGTGTTCGTGCTCATGGCAATAGGTGCATAGCAGTTCCCAATTACTGCCATCGGATGGATTGTTGTCGTGGTTACTGTTTTTGTGATGGACTTCCAGCAATTGCAGATTGCTGTGATCAAACGTGCGCGCGCATCGGCCACACACCCACGGATAAAGCTTGAGCGCCTGGGCGCGATAGCCTGCCAATCGTTTATCGGCGTTGCGCCGCGCGTCGATGACTACTTGGTCCAGCCGGTTATGTTGTTTTGCCATAGGGCCTCAGTCGGGTAATCTGGAACCTATTTTAGTCCGTCGCCGGGAGTTGGTAGATCACCTTCAGACCATTAACCGATACAAGCTTGCGTGCTACAAGCGCGTCCCGTACAGCTTCGGCTTCCGCCAATGGTCGTTCTTTACCGATCTTTGCGTGAATAGTGTTGAGCAGCGTCACTATCTTGGCTGGCCGCGAGGACTTTCGGTTGTTCAGGTCTTCCGTCACGGCCCTGATTTGTCGCTCTAGCGCAGGCGATGCTTTGCCAATTGGAGGTTGGACCTTTGCTTTCGGCTGTGGCGCAACCTTGGTTTGCTTTTCGGGCGAGATGGGAAGTTCTTGCACTGCCTCAGCCACAACGTTAACCGAATTAAATGCAGGCATTTCTTCAATCGACTCGGAACGAGCCGCTAACACCTTGTGGGTTTTTAGGTGTTCAATGAGGGGGTCAAAGCCGTTGTCTTTGGAGATGATGTGAAAAAACGCCGTGGCGTCGCTCGCAGCCAGGACGCCAAGATAGTATGCAATATGAAAGTCCAACGCGTTGGATCCCGACGATTCCAACACGATGTACTCGGCGCGATCGCCCAATTTTTGCATCGCGATGGCGAGTTCGCTATGAATTTTCGTATTGCTCTTGCCGAGAAAAACACGCACGCGAAACTGATCGCCATTTAACAAAGCCAGCGACTTGACCTGCACATTTTCGTAGTCGATCAGAACGTA
>JANMJR010000495.1:0-16632 GCA_031371465.1 Pseudomonadota bacterium | reverse complement strand
CATGACCGAGAAAGCGCTTGAGGACATCGTCGCGCAGGCGAAGTCGCGCTGGGAACTGTATGACGCGTTAGTCGTTCATCGCGTCGGACGGTTGTTGCCGTTGGATCAGATCGTCTTGGTTGTCGTCACCAGCGCCCATCGTGGCGACGCGTTTTCGGCGTGCGAGTTTTTGATGGATTATCTGAAAACCCAAGCGCCATTTTGGAAAAAAGAAGATACCGCCAAAGGCGCACGCTGGGTAGATGCGCGGGAGTCTGACGATACGGCGGCCGCACGCTGGAAAGAATAGCTGGTCGCCATGAGCGCCGCCGAAACACCGGAGCGTTACCTGGAGACCCGCATCGATACGGGGTAGCCCTAGGCTAGCCGCTGGCCTTGGGTCATCGGCTCTCCAGCCATGTCCTGGCGCGGGTTTTTACGGAGCGACGAATTCCGGCGCGCGGTTTTCTGTTAGCGCCTTGGAGTTCTTGTCGAGGCGGAACACCAGCGGCTTAATCTCAACATTTTGTTTCGGCAGTTCCGCGCGCGCGACTGCTTCGGTCACCAAATGATGTTTCGGCGAGAGATCGCAAATCGGATCGGTGTTGGTTGCATCTTGCGTCAACATATAGGCCTGACAACGGCAGCCGCCAAAATCTTTTGTTTTTTCTGGGCAGGAACGGCACGGTTCTTTCATCCAGCTATCGCCACGATAAATGTTGAACGCATCGGAGTCGTACCAAATTTTGTCCAGCGCCATGTCGCGCACGTTGGGGAAGTTGATGCCAGGCAGCATGCGTGCCTCGTGACACGGTAATACCATGCCGTCCGGCGCAATGTTGATGAAGATATTGCCCCAGCCATTCATGCAGGCTTTCGGCCGCGTCGCGTGGTAATCGGGCACGACGAAGAAAATCTTCATCTTGTCGCCGATGCGTTTGCGAAATTCGTTGACGTAGGCTTCGGCTTTGTCCAACTGGGCATGGGTCGGCAGTAGTTGATCGCGATTTAAGAAACTCCAGCCGTAATATTGCGTGTTGGCGAGCTCGACATAATCCGCGTCCATCTCTTCCGCCAGACCCAAGATCTTGTCGATGTGGTCGAGGTTCATGCGATGCAGCACTACATTCAACACCATCGGATAGTCATATTCCTTCACCAAGCGCGCGATCTTTTTCTTTAGATCGAAGGTCTTGGTGCTGGAGAGAAAATCGTTCATCTCCTTGGTGGAATCTTGGAACGAAACTTGGATGTGATCCAGGCCATTATCCTTAAGGCGCTTGATGCGCGCCTCGTTCATGCCGATGCCGGAAGTGAGCAGATTGGTGTAGAAGCCCAGTTTATGCGCCTCGGCGACGATGTCTTCGAGATCGTCGCGCAGCAGCGGTTCACCGCCCGAGAGGCCCAATTGCACCACGCCCATTTTGCGCGCCTCGGTGAGTACGCGAACCCATTCCGCCGTGGTCAATTCTTGATCGTACTTAGCGTAGTCGATCGGGTTGTAACAATACACGCAGTGCAATGGGCATTGGTACGTCAACTCAACGTTGAGCCACTGCGGATAGGGAATATCGCTACGCTGCACTTGTTTTAACTCTGATCCAACCGTTTCCATGAGCTATCTCCAGGCCGGCCAGCACGTCTTTGCGCAAGTCCGGCTCATTAAATGTCTTCTGTAATTCTTCCACGATCGCGGCGATGGTCGCTTTGCCGTCGACACGCTTAATGATCTCGCCGGCGCTGCCATTCAACTGCACACGACCTTCCGGGTAGAGCAACACATAAGCTTTAGGCACGTCTTCCCATTGCAAGCGGAAGTGCTTGGAAATTTCCATGGTGTCCGTCAACTCAAGCGGCTTCTTTTCGCTCACGCTTGGCCTCCATGATTTGTTCCGGCGTTAAATAATTGAACGCCATGGAATCGAGCATGGACCACAACACGTCGAGTTTGAATTGCAAAATATCCAAGGCGCGTTCCTGCAGCGGTCGCGTGTTGAAATAATCCAATGTAATCGCCAAGCCTTGCTCCACATCACGGCGGGCTTGGGCGATGCGTTTTTTGAAGTAGGACAGGCCTTCCTCTTTAATCCACGGATAATGCTCCGGCCAAGTATTGATACGCTCCTTATGAATATGCGGGGCGAATAATTCCGTCAGCGAGGAGCAAACCGATTCTTGCCACGGGCGCTGCCGTGCAAAATTGATATAGGCTTCGACGGAAAATCGCACGCCGGGCAGCACATATTTCAACGACGTAATTTCTTCGCGCGTGAGACCAACCGCTTCACCGAGCTTGATCCAAGTCTCGATACCGCCTTCGTCTTCACCAAAACCATCGTGATCGAGAATGCGTTGAATCCATCCGCGTCGCACTTCTTGGTCGGGACAATTGCTCATCACCGCCGCATCTTTAATCGGAATGCTGATCTGATAGAAGAAGCGATTCGCGACCCATTTTCGCACTTGATCCGGCGTCAGCTTGCCGGAATTCAGCAGGACATTAAAGGGATGATAGATGTGATAGCCCTTACCCTTTTCTCTGAGCTTGGCTTCAAATTCTTCTCTGCTCCACGGCAGTAACTCGTTCGCACCCATCGTAAGGTTCCCCATCTTATAACTCAATTTCCAATCCATCATACGCCACTTCGATGCCATGGCGAGTCAACTCCACACGCTCATCGGAATCTTCGTTGAGGATGGGATTAGTGTTGTTGATATGGATCAAAATCTTGCGTGGCTTGGTCAAGGGCTGTAACACTTCTATCATGCCGCCGGGGCCGCTTTGCGGCAGGTGGCCCATGTCCTGGGCGCGCTTGGCGGATAAACCCAAGGTGATCATTTCGTCGTCGGTCCAAGTCGTGCCGTCCACCAATAGGCAATCGGAATCGGCCATCAACAGCTTTATGTGCGGTTCGATCTGACCTAGCCCCGGCGCATAGAATAAGGTTTTGCCGCTGCGCGTGTCGGTGACGCGCATGCCTGAGTTATCGCCCTCATGCGGATCGTTGCGATGGGGCGAATACGGCGGCGCTTTGCTCTTGAGCGGGAAGGGCTTGAATAGCAGATGTTCGACGCCAGCCACGGAAAAACCATCGCCACGGGGCTGCACTTGATGCCAATTTACTTTGCAATAATGGCCCAGAATATTAAACAGTGGATTGCCGGTGGTCATGTCCTGGTGGACCATGTCGGTGCAGTAAATTTCCAGTGGCTTGCCTTCACGCAGGCTGAGCAGGCCGGTGGTGTGATCGATCTGCGCGTCCATGAGAACAATGCCGACGATACCGGTGTCGCGCTTGGCGCGGGCGGGCTGCAGGGCGGGGAAAGCGCGTATCTGGCTCAGAATGTCGGGCGATGCGTTAAACAGCACCCAATTGACATTATCGGTGCTGACGGCGATCGAGGATTGCGTGCGCGGTTTGGCGTTAATCTTGCCCTTGCGCAGACCGTCGCACATCGGGCAATTGCAATTCCACTGTGGAAATCCCCCGCCAGCGGCCGATCCTAATACTCTGATTTTCATAATATTTTTTCGTTTAATACAAAACGACGGGCAAACAAAAAGGGGGCTTTTAAGGGCCCCCTTTCTTTTAGTGCTTATTACTTAGCGATTAGCAACGTACATCGTTACTTCAAAGCCAAAACGCAGGTTAGCAAATTCAGGTTTGGTCCACATGTTAATGTCTCCTAGTTTAAGTTAAGTTACTTTTTCGAATCTTCCCTAATTGGACGACTCAGACTCAAGTTTGGGTTTGGACTCGATTTAATTCAATGCAAAAATCAGTAATTTTGCCTAATGAAAATCATTAGATGAAATTAGCGATTAGCCACATACATCGTTACTTCAAAGCCAAAACGCAGGTCGGCAAATTCAGGTTTAGTCCACATAGTTGATCTCCTAAAGAGTTGTCATTGATCGAAAAGCTTGTGGATGAGATTCTGCGCCGAAGGCGTCTTGTCGGCAACGCGATATTCCGTAATTGTGGCTCATGATTATCATGAGATACGCTTTATTGATGTCTCACCTAGCGCAGGATTCCCGCGATAACAAATTGAAATTAAATATTAAACAGGCACAATTCGGTTGCCCGACTGTTTCGCGGGAAGTCCACGGGTGCTACTAATCCGGCAACAACCTTAGTACCATACGATTATGAGTCTTCGTTCCAATATCAATCTGCTCATTACCCTGGTGATGATTGTGTTTCTCATCGCCCTGGCGGCGCTGGAGATCGACGGCTCCCGGCGTTCCATTCGCGAAGAAATGGAAGCCGCGACCAAGGTCACGGTGCAGTTGCTGGAAAATGTGATCAAGACGGAACAAACCCTAGGCGGCACAACCTCGCCGCGAGCGCTGGTGGGCTTTCTCCATCAATTGGGGCGGGTGCGCGCCCACGATATTCGCCTCGACAGCGCTACAGGCATGCCGTTGTACGAATCGCCTGCGTCTCCGTACAAGCCCGGAAAAGTGGCGCCGGTGTGGTTTACCAATCTGGTTTCTCCGTCGGTTGAACCGATTACCCTCAATGTTGGGTCGGGGAAGTTGCGAATTTTGCCGGAACCTTCGCGTTCCGTATTGGATGCCTGGGATGATCTACTACGATTATTTTGGTTGTCTTTGGCGCTATTCGTGCTGGTGAATTTGATCGTGTTTTGGTTTGCTGGCCGGGCGCTTAATCCGGTGAAGGACATCTTAAGCGGGTTGCGAAAAATGGAATTAGGCGAGTTTCATGCCCGCTTGCCAAAATTCAAATTGCGCGAAATGGGCGCGATTTCCGATACGTTCAACCGCATGGCGCAAGCGATCGAAGAGAGTTTCGCGGTCAAACGCCAAGCGGAAAAAACCGCCCTTGAACTAAAAGAAAATCGTGAACTGACGCAAATTATTCAGCGCCACATCGAAGAGGAACGGCGCAATCTTGCGCTTGAGCTGCACGACGAATTGGGCCAATCCGTCACTGCGGTTAAGTCTATTGCGACCTCGTTGGTCAATCGCACTCGCGCCAAGAATCCCGATCTGCAGGCGGCCGCCCAGATGATCGTCGACGTTTCGGGGCAAATGTATGATTCGATGCACGGCATGGTGCGGCAATTGCGGCCGCTGGCCTTGGACAAGCTAGGCCTGCGCGATGCGTTGCAGGAGCTCATCGGTTCCCAGCAAGCACGCTTTCCGAACGTGCAATTTGAGTTGACGACAGAAGGAGATTTCAACAATATCGACGCCGATGTCAGCATTGCCGCCTACCGCATGGTACAAGAGTGTCTGACCAACATCGTGCGCCATGCGGACGCCAGCCATGCCGAGGTAATCGTGAATGCCGATGAAAATATTACGCTCGTAGTGCAAGACAACGGCAAGGGATTACCCGCCGATCACGCCGGACGCGAAGAGCGCTTCGGCCTCATGGGCATGCGCGAACGAGCCGAAGGGCTGGGAGGCACATTTATTTTGCAAAGCGAAGCAGGCGTTAAAATTAGTGTAACCCTGCCGAAGCGGGCCGCCGAGGTGCAAATATGAGCGCGATTCGCGTCATGCTGGTGGATGATCATGCCGTCGTGCGCATGGGATTCAAGCTGTTATTGCAAGGCGCGGATGATATCGAAGTCGTCGCCGAAGCTGAGTCTGGCGAAGAGGCGATTAAGCGCTATCCCGAAATCAAGCCGGACGTCGTCGTAATGGATATTTCCATGCCGGGCATCGGCGGGCTGGAAGCGGTTTCGCGGCTGCTGGCCAAAGACCCGGCCGCGAAAATTTTGATCCTATCGGCCCATGAAGATAGCAGTCATCCCAAGCGATTGCTCAAGGCCGGCGCCGTCGGTTACTTGTCCAAGCGCAGCGCTGCGGAAGAGTTAATCCAGGCGATTCATCAAGTTTTCAACGGCAAGACGTTCTTGGATTCAAAACTGGCTCAGGCGATGGCGGTCCAGCAATTGACCGGCGAACAAAACCCGGTCGAAGTGTTATCTGATCGCGAATTTGAAGTTTTCATGCTGTTGGCGAAAGGCCAATCCGTTGCGCAGATCGCGGAGAAATTATTCCTTAGTCCGCGCACGGTGGGCACTCATCTTTATAACATCAAACAAAAACTCAACGCCGGAAATTCGGCCGAGATCACCCTGATCGCGATGCGCAACGGCTTACTCGACCATTAGACGTTACATTGTTCCGCCGTAGGCGCCGCCGTCCATCAGAAAATTCTGTCCAACAATGTAACCGCCGTAGGCGCTGCACAGAAATGCTGCCGCCATGCCGAATTCTTCGGTGTTGCCGAATCGTCCCGCGGCAATGGGCTTCAAGCGTTCGGCCTCGACTTCAGCGTAGGTTTTTCCAGCCATCTTTGCACCGGCGCTGATGCGGCTAGTCATGGTGTCCGTCACGAACAGACCGGGCAACAGATTATTGATGGTGACGTTGTGCTTTGCGACGGCACGGGACAGTCCGGCGACAAAACCCGTCAGCCCGGTGCGCGCACCATTCGACAACGCGAGGATATCGACCGGCGCTTTTACCGCGGCGGAGGTGATGTTGACGATGCGGCCAAACTTGCGCGCGATCATTCCGTCGATCGTCGCTTTCATCAATTCGATCGGGGTAAGCATGTTCGCATCGAGGGCCTTGATCCAATCGTCGCGGGAGAAATTGCGGAAGTCACCGGCCGGTGGGCCACCCGCGTTGTTGATCAAGATATCGGGGTTAGGACAGGCGGCCAAGACTTTTGCCCGCCCCTCGACGGTCGTAATGTCTCCTGCAACAGCGGTAATCGTGCCGCTACCGAGCTGGCGCAATTCCGCAGCGGTTTGTTCCAATGTCTCCGCAGTGCGTGCGGTGATGGTGACGTTGACGCCTTCTTTTGCCAGAGCCATTGCGCAGCCTTTTCCGAGCCCCTTGCTTGCGGCGCAGACAATGGCGTTTTTTCCTTTGATGCCTAAATCCATGAATCCTCCGAGAAAAATTGCTAACTAAAAAATTCCTCTTTGATCGTCATTCCCGCGAAGGCGGGAATCCAGTGTCTTTACGCTTTTACGACACTGGGTCGCCGCCTTCGCGGGGACGACAACCTGACTATTGACGAGCCGCGATTTCAATCAAAAAGGCAACACCACATCCGGCTTCGCCGCCGAAATCACCCGGCGAAAATCGTTCTGTATCCGTTGCAATGCCGCCTCATTATCCGCTTCAAAGCGCAGCACAATAACCGGCGTGGTGTTCGACGAGCGCGCCAGGCCGAAGCCATCGGCGTACTCCACGCGCATGCCGTCGATCGTAATAATGTCGCGCGGATTATCAAACTTCGCGGTTTTTTGCAGCTGCTCGATCAACGCGTAATTTTCGCCTTCCTTGAGTTTGATTTGCAATTCCGGTGTCGCGATGGCATCGGGCAATGCATTCAACACCGCGTTCAGATCTTTTTCTCGGCTCAAAATCTCCAGTAGCCGCGCGCCGGCATACATTCCATCATCGAAACCGAACCAACGTTCTTTGAAGAACACATGACCACTCATTTCCCCCGCGAGTTGCGCGCCGGTCTCGCGCATTTTTCCTTTGATCAGCGAATGACCGGTTTTCCACATGGTGGCTTTGCCACCGTGTTTTTCGATCCACGGTTTGAGATTGCGCGTGCATTTCACGTCGTAAATAATTTCCGCGCCGGGTTTTCGGCTTAGCACGTCGGCGGCGAACAGCATCAATTGTCGGTCGGGGAAAATGACATTCCCTTCTTTGGTGACCACGCCCAAGCGATCACCATCGCCGTCGAAGGCAAAGCCTAATTCGGCGTCGCTCGATTTCAGCGTACGGATGACATCTTGCAGATTTTCCAAGTGGGCCGGATCGGGATGATGATTCGGAAAATTGCCGTCCACCTCGCAGAATAATTCGATCACTTCGCAGCCAAGCAGGCGAAACAATGTCGGCGCGTAGGCGCCGGGCGCGCCGTTGCCGCAATCGACGACGATCTTAATCGGCCGCGCGAGCTTGATGTGATCAACGATTTTGTTTAGATATGCATCGGTCACGTTGCGTTGTGAATAGTGACCTTGACCTCGCTGCAAATTACCGGCCTCGACCCGGTTGCGCAGTGCTTGAATGGTATCGCCATACAGCGTCTCGCCGCCGAGCACCATTTTCAGGCCGTTGTACTCCGGTGGATTGTGGGAGCCGGTCACCATGACGCCGGAATAATTCGCCCAGTCGTGGGCCGCGTAATACAACATCGGCGTGGCCACCATGCCGACGTCGATCACGTTGATCCCGGTGGATTGGATTCCTTGCGCCAGCGCCTGCGACAGGGTCGGGCCGGACAATCGCCCGTCACGACCGATGACAATGGTGGTCAGCCCGCGCGAAGCCGCTTCCGAGCCAAGGGCTTGGCCGATGGCGGTAACGATTTGCGGCGTTAACGTATGATCGACGATGCCGCGAATATCGTAAGTTTTAAAAATTTCCTTGGGTAGTAATTGGGCAGCAATCATAGCGAAATGGAGGGTCGTTGGATTAGGTTAAACTCGATTCTATCAAGACGCTGTGAGGTTGGGTAAGCCAATGTCAAAAACGAATCTGATTCGCTGCGCTTGGGTCAGCGATGATCTGCGCTATATTGCCTATCACGATCAGGAGTGGGGCGTGCCGGTGCATGACGACCGCACCTTGTTCGAGTTTCTCATTCTCGAAGGTGCGCAAGCGGGCTTGAGTTGGATCACCATTTTGAAGAAGCGCGAGAACTATCGCCGCGTCTTAGATGGCTTCGACGCGAACAAAATCGCCCACTACGATGCCGACAAGGTCCGCGCCCTGCTTGCCGATCCGGGCATCGTACGAAATCGTTTGAAAGTCGCCGCGACGATTCAAAACGCAAAATCATTTCTAGCGGTACAAAAAGAATTCGGTAGTTTCGACGCCTACATTTGGAAATTTGTCGGCGCTAAACCAATAGTCAGGCGCGCGCAGACGATCGCCCTACCGGCCAAAACGCCGCAATCCGATCTCATGTCAAAAGACCTAGCCAAACGTGGTTTCAAGTTCGTCGGCTCGACTATTTGCTACGCCTTCATGCAAGCGGTAGGCATGGTCAATGATCACAGCGCGCATTGCTTTCGGCACATTTCAAAAAAACAAAATTAGCGCAGCAAGCGAGCGTCTGCAAGATCCAACTCATGTTCGATTTCGTGCAAGGTTTCATCGCCGATTTCTTGGGCGCGCCACAGGCGTATTAGCTCTTTGCGCTGCGCCGCGACCAGGGCAAGATGAAGGTGGCGTAATGAGTCTGGATGATCTTGAAAGGCCAGGCGCGTTGGATGCAGCGATTCAATTCGCTGCCGGTATTCTTCGCGTACCAATTCCGCTGTGGCTTGCGCCGTAGGGTTGTCACGGGAACAAGTATCGAATTCGCGCAGGGCTGCTTGTAGTACCTTAACGCGCGCAATCCGTTCCTCATCGTGGGATGTCCAGTCCGCACCAATTTTTAGAATGCGAATCAGCGGCTGCATGGTCAAACCTTGAACCACCAACGTGGCGACAATGACGCAAAATGTCAGGAAAATAATCAGGTCGCGATGGGGAAAGTCGACCGGGAGCGCCAACGCCGCCGCGAGTGAAACGATACCGCGCATACCGCACCAGCCGACCAAGGTGACCATTTGCCAAGTCGGTTTTGCTTCCCTTGTGCGAATTCGGGAACTCAGCCAGCGTGGGACGTACGTCGAGGGAAACACCCACGCCATGCGCACCGCCATGGCGACCAAGCTTACCAGCAAGCCCCAGCCTATCAATTGGGGTAACGAGCGATTGCCTAACGCCAGCAAAATCTCCGGAAGTTGTAACCCGATCAAAATAAAGATTAGACAATTCATGACGAATACGACCAGTTGCCAGACCGATCGACCCAACAATCGCGTTTGCGGTGAGAATACTTCCGGCGCATGGCGCGCACGCAACAATCCCGCGGCAACCACGGCAAGCACACCCGAGACATGGATGGTCTCGGCCAACAAATACGCGGTGTAGGGTAGGGTGAGCGAAAGCATGATCTCGATCAATGAATCGTGTAAACGCTTGTGGAGTAAGACATAGGCGTAGCCGATCACCATGCCGACAAGCACGCCGCCCACGGCGACCAACACAAACTGGCCGCTGGCGCCGGCGATCGAAAAGGTCCCGCTGAGCGCGGCGACGACGGCGAATTTATACAGCACCAACCCGGTCGCATCATTCACCAGGCTCTCGCCTTCGAGTATGGTTACGGTGCGGCGCGATAGCTTCATCGTTCCGAGGATGGCGGTCGCCGCGACCGCGTCCGGCGGGGAAATAATGGCGCCAAAGGTAAAGGCAGCGGCCCATGGCATGTCCGGCGCCAGCCATTTCAATGCCAAGCCAACGATCAAGGTTGTGGCGATCACCAGACCGATCGCCAAGAACGAGATGGGACGAATCGCACGAGAGAAATCGCGCCACGATGTCAGCAATGCGGCGGGGTAAAGAATCGGCGGTAGAAAAAGAACCAGGATCAAGTTCGGATCGAGCGTGAGCTTGGGTAGGTGTGGCGCCAGACTGAGGGCGATGCCACCCAGCGTGAGCATGATCGGATACGGAATATGCCAGCGCCGCGCCAGCCAAGTCAGGCCGACGGCGCACAGCAACAGCGCAACGATGAATTCAATGAGCAGCATTCGCCTCCCTTCCGCGGTAAACGCAGCATATCATTTCCGCTTGGAGATGGTCAGCGCGCCTGCAAGTGCGATAACATAAAACCTCTAGGATCGGAGGCGGAATGTTGACGGCAATTCATGCGGGTTGGTTGGTGTTGGCGGTAATCGCCGGGTGGGGCGGAGCGTGGTTGTGGCGTGGGCGCGCGATGGACAAACGGGTTGCGGCATCGCAAGCCGAATCCAGCGCCAAGTACGAACAACTCAAACGCGATTTGGACGTTCGCTTGGGTCGGCTGGAAAACGATTTGCTTGGCGCAAAAGAATTGGTTCGCACGCGCGATTCCTCGATTGCCGAACGTGATCGGTTGATTCGACAACAAACGGAACTGTTGGCGGAAAATTCGAGTCGCATCGCGTCGCTGGCCGCTGAGGGCGAGGAACGCCAAGCAAAATTGATTCAGCGCGACGCCGCGCTCGCCGCCCTGGAACAAAATTATCACGTTCAGCATTCGCTCGCCGCCGAGCAAAAGAGGCAGTTGGCGGATCAAACCGCGCGTCTGGCGCAACTCACGCCGGTTCCCGCTAAGCTCGCGGCGACCGAGGAAGAATTAAAACAGACCTGGGTTCGGCTGGCGTCCGCTCAAGCCTTGGCGAACCGCCAAGACCAGGAAATTTCGCAGCTACACAAACGCACCGTTGAGCTGGAACCCTTGACCATCCAAGTAAAAGATCGCCAGGCGCGGCTAGTGGAGACTGAAGGTCAGCTTGTCGAGGCCGTACGCAGTCGTGACAGCGAAATCGCGCGACTGAAAAAACGCCTGGCTGAATTCGAGCCGTTGCCGCAGCGCCTGAACGAAACCGAGGCCAGGCGCGCGCGGCTCGCCGACGAAATGGACGCGATGCGACGCGCCAAGGATGAGGAGATCGAGTCACTGCAAGTGGAACTCAAAGCCGTTGCCGAGTTAGAGAATCGGCTCAGCGAACGCGACACGCAAATGTTGACCCGCCGCGAACAAGAGATCTCCGGAACCCGTGAGCACGATCTGCATCGAGCGGCGCTCAAAACCGAGTTGGCGCGGTGCGCCGTGGAACTCGATGCGAAGAACACTACGATGGGCCGCATGTATCAACAGTTAGCGGAGATGGCGCCTTTGCCGCAAGCCGTGGCCTATCATTCGGCGCGGGCGTTGGAGCTGGAGCGCCGTATTGCGCAGCGCGAACACAGCCTTCGGCTCGCAGTAGGCGAAGCGGCGAATTTGCGCGCTGGCGTGTTGCAGTGGATGCGCATCGCTGGCGCACTGCCGGCGCGAGACGCCGAGATTGCCCGTCTGCGATCGCGCTTGGCGAGCATATGAGAATCAAAAACCAGCGTAACGAGTATCATGTCAGCCGTGACTTCACCAGGAAATGTTTTGCTCAGTGACATCGTCGGAAGTATTGCCGCAACGCTAACCACCATCGCATTTCTTCCCCAAGCTATTCAGGTTATCAAGACCCGATCGACCCGCGACATTTCGCTGGTGATGTATCTGGTGTTCACCATCGGCGTCGCGTTTTGGCTGACCTACGGCATCCTGCTCGGGGCCGTGCCGATTATTATCGGCAATATCGTCACGTTAATTCTCGCGCTGATCGTATTAGTAATGAAACTCAAACACGGTTGAGCCAGGAGGCGCATGGATCTTGCCCGACCGCCGGGCATGCGCTGTGAGCCCGTATCCATGCGGCGTTCCAGGCATTGAAAAATAGATTACTATTCCGCTGCGACGATGCGGCGCCCGCCGTTGAAGCGTCGCGCCCAATAGTCCGCATTCATGTCGCTGATTTGCACCGCCTTGCCGCCACTCGGCGCGTGGATAAAACGCTGCTTGCCGACATAGATGCCGACGTGAGAAAACGCGTGTTTGAGCGTATGGAAAAAGACCAAGTCGCCGGGCTTTAAGTTAGCGCGTTCGATCACGTCACCGCGTTGACTCATGGCGGCGGAGTTTCGCGGGAGGACGACGCCGATGGCGTTGTTAAATACGTGCACGACATAGCCGCTACAGTCCCAACCGGTGTCCGGATCCGTGCCGCCGAAGCGATACTTCACGCCGAGGAAGGCCAGCGCATGAAACACTAGTTCGTGGGCGCGGTCGCCCCAACCATGCCCCTGATCATTGGCGGATTCACCGATCGGCGCGGCGCGCGACTGTTCCTCCGCCCAGGCGGGCGGGGTAAACAACGGCAATGCCGCAACCAGCATTAGACCCAATTTTTTCACGGCCCATGGTGGACGATTATCCGGCCGGTCGTCAAGGGGCTCGCGCGAATAGGGCGTATCCGTCACAATGGACGTCTAACCCAGTCATTGCTAAAAATGGACACATGATTCAAACCGCTCCCTACGGCACGTGGACCTCGCCGATTACCTCCGATCTGATCGCCGCCGGCGGCGCCGTTCGGCTTAGTGGCTGCAAGATAGTTGACGGCAAGATTTATTGGCTTGAAGGGCGCCCGGCGGAAGGTGGACGCAACGTGTTGGTGTGCCGGCAATTGACGGGTGAAATCACCGACCTCACGCCGCAAGATTTCAATGTTCGCAGCCGTGCCCACGAGTACGGCGGCGGCGCATTTGTGATCGGCGCCGACGCGATTTATTTTTGTAACGATTCCGATCAACGCATTTATCGCCAGCCGTCGGGCGAGCCGCCAGCGCCGATTACGCCCGTCGGTCCGCGTCGCTATGCCGATTTGTTGCTCGACGAGAAACGTGCGGCGCTAATCGTGGTGTGCGAAGACCATCGCGGCGACGGTGAGCCAGAGAATACCTTGATTGAAATCGATATCGCCAGTGGCGATAGCAAGATCTTGGCGCGCGGCGCGGATTTTTACTCATCGCCACGTTTGAGTCCTGATGGCGGTAAGCTTGCGTGGCTGTGCTGGCGCCATCCGAATATGCCGTGGGATAGTACCGAGCTGTGGCTCGCAACGCGGGGCACGGCGGGCGCATGGGCGAACGCGAGTCGCGTGGTGGGCGGCGACGATGAATCGATTTTTCAGCCCGAGTGGTCCCCCGGCGGTGAATTATTCTTCGTCTCGGATCGTTCTGGTTGGTGGAATATCTATCGATTGCGCGATGGTAATGTTGATTCAGTGTGTCCGATGGAGGCGGAGTTCGGATTGCCGCAATGGGTGTTTGGCCTGTCGACCTATGCGTTCGTCGGCTCGAATGAAATCGTCTGTGGGCATTGCGTCCGCGGGGCCTGGTCGCTGGCGCGAATCGATCTCTCCGCCGGGAAATTCAGCGCGATTCCCGCGCCTTTTTCCGATATCGGTTTTATTTCCGCGCACGGCGAGCGCATCGTTTTCGGCGCGGCGGCGCCGAAGGAGGTGGATGCCGTTTACGAATTGGATCTCGCGCGGGGACAGGCGCAAGTCATTCGCCGCGCCAGCGCGACGGCGATTGCCGCGGATAATTTCTCCGTACCGGAAACCATTGAGTTTCCCACCACGGATGGGCTGACGGCGTTTGGTTATTTTTATCCGCCGTGCAATCCGGATTTCGCCGCGCCTGAGGTTGAACGGCCGCCGTTAATCGTCATCAGTCACGGTGGGCCGACTTCCGCGACCACCAATGCTTTAAAACTCGGTATCCAATATTGGACCAGCCGCGGTTTCGCCGTGCTCGATGTCAACTACGGCGGCAGTAGCGGGTTTGGGCGCGCCTATCGGCAGCGCTTGAACGGCGCATGGGGCATCGTTGATATCGCCGACTGCATTAACGGCGCCAAATTTCTGGCCGATCGCGCTCGGGTCGACGGCGATCGATTGATCATTCGCGGCAACAGCGCGGGCGGCTACACCACGCTGGGCGCGCTCACATTTCACGATTGTTTCAAAGCAGGCGCCAGTTACTATGGCGTCAGCGATCTCACGGCGTTGGCAAAGGACACGCATAAATTTGAATCACGCTACTTGGATCGCCTGATCGGTCCCTACCCTGCGGCGAAACAAATCTATCTTGATCGTTCACCGATCAACCATGTCGAGCGCTTGAACGCCCCAGTGATTTTTTTGCAAGGACTGGACGACAAAGTCGTGCCGCCGAATCAAGCGCAAGCCATGGTTGATGCGCTAAAGCGTAAAGGGCTGCCGGTGGCGTACATCGGTTTCCCCGGCGAGCAACATGGATTTCGGCGCAGCGAAACTCTGAAACGCGCCCTCGACGCGGAGTTATATTTTTACGCAAAGGTATTCGGTTTCGAATTGCCGAATGCGATCGATCCGCTGGAGATTTTCAATCAGGCAGAGGAGAAATAGCCATGGCTAAAGTCAATTTGTTTTGGAATCCGGCGGGCTTTGAATTGGATTCCCTCGGCGCCAAGCAACTCACCAAGATTTCCGACGGTGACACGCCGCAGGTTTCTTTTTCGATTCGCATGCTGAGCATCGACACGCCCGAAGTTCATTATCCCGGCACGCAAAGCCCAAGCAAGCACGATTCCAAGTTGGCGCAACTCGCCGACTGGATACAACAAGGCAAAGCGCCGATCGACGGCGCGCTGGGCGAGCATCTGCGACCCAAGCTCGCGACGGGGAGCGCCGGATCCTTGCAGAAGCAACAAGGTGACCTGGCGTCGAAGGCGTTTCAGGATTTGCTCGACGCCAAGCTCACCAAACCGAATGGCCGCAGGCGCTCGGTGTTTCTGCGCAGCGCCGATGAGAAATTCGATCAGTACGGTCGTGTGCTCGCGTATGTCGCGCCGTCCTACGAGCCGGAGGAATTGGCGGGCATGACGCTGATGCAGCGAGCGACGTTTAACTTGTTGATGGTGGACAGTGGCTGGGCGGCGCCGTTTCCCATTTATCCTAGCTTGCCGAAATATACCGATCTGGTGTTATTTCAATCGGTCGCAGAGGAGGCGATGCTACAAAAGCGCGGAACCTACGCCGATCCCGTGTCGTTGACTGGCTATGAATTTCGCATGTGTTACCGCTTGTGGGAAGTGACTGACGATTTGCAAAAAGGTAAAAAGTTGAGTGAGAGTGAACGTTCGTCATGGATCGAGCGTTTCTGTGTCGACATGACCACCCGGCAGATATTTTTTCCGCAAGACTATCATCGCGTGCAACCGTTCAACCGAGTATTCATCTGGCCAAAAGATGCAAATGACGCCTCCGGCAAGCTCAATCTCACACCGGCTTAAATAAACCTGCAAAGAATGCAACACATCGCTGCGGTTTTCGCACAAACGGGACCGCTTGCGCAATCGCTGAAGGACTACAAGCCACGTGCGCAGCAAATCGAAATGGCGCAGGCGATTGCCAATGCCATGCAGACACAGCAAGTGCTCATCGCCGAAGCGGGCACCGGGACCGGCAAGACCTTTGCCTACCTCGTGCCCGCACTGTTGCTCGGTGGCAAGGTCATCATTTCCACCGGCACCAAGACGCTGCAAGATCAGTTGTTCGACCGTGACATTCCAACGGTGCGCAACGCGCTCAAAGTGCCGGTCAATATCGCGTTGCTGAAGGGGCGGGCAAATTACATATGCCACTATTATTTGGAGCGCGCGCAAAACGAAGGCCGCTTCATGAGCCGTCACGATGTGCATTCGTTGCGGGAGATCGCCGCGTTTGCAAAACGCACCCACAGTGGCGACAAAGCGGAATTGAGCAGCGTATCGGAAACCTCAGCCGTTTGGTCGCAAGTGACATCGACGCGCGACAACTGCCTCGGCCAAGAGTGCGCCTTTCACCGTGACTGTTTTGTATTGAAGGCGCGCAAGGCGGCGCTGGATGCGGACATCGTGGTGGTCAATCATCATTTGTTTTTTGCCGATGTGATGTTGCGTGACGAAGGGGCAGGGGAGTTATTACCCGCCTGCAACACGGTGATTTTTGACGAAGCCCATCAGTTGCCGGAAGTGGCCACATTGTTCTTCGGCGAGAGCGTATCGACCGCGCAATTGCTTGAATTGGCGCGCGACACCCGCGTCGAAGCACTTGCCGCGGCGAAGGATTTCG
>JANMJR010000430.1:0-6972 GCA_031371465.1 Pseudomonadota bacterium | reverse complement strand
ACACCGTCATGATTACTCCTTCAAACAGTTGTTAGTTTGCCAACCGACCAGGCAAGGACTGCTGGCGCCTTGTGGCAGGAAAAAGAACCCTGGCGGAACAGACTACGAGACGATTTATTTTTTTCCAGGAGCGGCTTGGCCTGGGACGCTAACCACATTAGTACAAAATCAAGGGGGCTGCAAATTGATGACAATCGCGGCAATGCCCAGCAACTAGCCGAATCGCCCAGTGATGTAGTCCTCCGTTTGTTTGTTTTTCGGCTTGATGAAAATCGTATTAGTGTTGTCGAATTCAATCAACTCGCCTAGATACATATAGGCGGTGTAATCGGACACCCGCGCCGCTTGTTGCATGTTGTGGGTGACGATGAGGATGGTGACTTTTTTCTTTAGTTCGGCGACCAGTTCTTCGATGCTCGCCGTGGCGATCGGGTCGAGGGCAGAGGTGGGTTCGTCGAACAGCAGAATTTCCGGGTCCGTCGCCAGCGCGCGGGCGATGCACAAGCGTTGCTGCTGGCCGCCGGATAAATTAAACGCGAGATCGTTAAGGCGATCTTTTGCTTCGTTCCACAGCGCGGCGCCTTTTAACGCTGCCTCCACTTTTTCTTCCAGCAGCGCACGATTTTTTACACCGCGTACGCGTAAACCGTAGGCAACATTCTCGAAAATAGATTTTGGAAACGGGTTCGGTTTTTGGAACACCATGCTGATGCGCATGCGCACTTCGATCGGATCGACGCCGTGGGCCAACACGTTGACATTGTCCGGCTTCAGAAAAATCTCGCCCTCGTAGCGATTGCCGGGATACAAATCGTGCATGCGATTAAAACAGCGCAAGAACGTCGACTTGCCGCAACCGGACGGCCCGATCAGCGCCGTCACTTTTTTGTCCGCGACCGGCAAATTGATATTCTTCAGCGCCTTATATGCGCCGTAATAAAAACTCAAGTTGCGCGCTTCGGCTTTGACGTCGGCGATATTGGGCGGGCTCATTTCTTCCTTACCATTTAATATTCTTGCGCAGGCGATAGCGCAACCAAATTGCGAAACCATTCATCAGCAAGGTGAGCGCAATCAACACCAGGCCCGCCGCCGCAGCGTTAACCTGAAACGCGGAATCCGGCCGCGAGGTCCATTGAAACATTTGAATCGGCATCACGGTAAAACTCTCGTGCAGCCAATCGAACGACAAAAACGGAAACTCGCCTTTGAGCGGGCTCGACGGGTAAGAAAAAATCGCAACCGCCGCGCCAACGGTAATCAGCGGCGCAGTTTCACCGATGGCGCGCGCGAGGCCGATGATAATGCCGGTCAAAATACCGGCGCTGGAATAGGGCAAAATGTGGTCCGACACCATCTGCCACTTCGTCGCGCCGAGGGCATAGGCGCCCTCGCGAATAACCCGTGGGATAGTGCGAATCGCCTCCCGCGTCGCGACAATGACAATGGGTAAAATCAATAGCGCCAACGTGAGGCCGGCGGCGGCGATGCTTTGGCCTAGCTCCAAGAGATAGACGAATAATCCCAACCCCAACAAGCCGTACACGACCGATGGCACGCCGGCAAGATTGCTGATGTTGATTTCAATTAATCCTGTCAGCCAATTCTTCGGCGCGTATTCCTCGAGATAAACCCCGGCGGCCACCCCGAGCGGCACCCCGGTGAGCGCCGTGACCAGCATCACCAATAATGTCCCAACCCATGCGGCGGCGATGCCCGCGGTGGTCGCCCGGCGCGAGGAAAAATTGGTGAAAAATTCCCAGGAAATTCGCGGCGCGCCTTCCCACAACAAGTTCATGAACAAGCCAATCAACACCATCACCGCCAATAACAACGCGAGCAAACCAAGCAAGGAAAAAAATAAATCCCAGCGCTTGGCTTTGGCGATGAGTCGACGAATTTCCTTGACCGAGGTAACTTGCATCAATAGACCTCGCGGTAACGCTTGCGCATCCAGTAGCCGAGAATATTGAACGACAGCGTGATCAATAACAGCGTCAGCCCTACGGCGAAGATGCTTTGGTAACCGATGCTGCCGTGGGGTAAATCGCCCTGACTGACTTGCACGATGTAGGCCGTCATGGTCGCCGCCGGTTCGAGCGGATTCCACGTCAGATTGGGCTGCATACCGGCGGCGAGCGCCACCACCATCGTCTCGCCGACGGCGCGGGAGATCGCGAGGATATAGGAAGCCGCCAAACCGGAAAACGCCGCCGGAGTCACCACTTTCCAGGCGGTTTGGAAACGCGTCGCGCCCATGGCGTAGGAGCCCTCGCGCAAGTGCATGGGCACGGCGCGCATGGCGTCTTCCGACAACGAACTCACATAGGGAATAATCATGATGCCCATCACCAGCCCTGCGCTGAGAAGGTTAAAGCCTGGCAACTCCGGCATCAATTTCTGCAGCATCGGTGTGACGACCAGAAACGCGAAGTAGCCGTACACCACGGTCGGAATCGCGGCGAGCAATTCGAGTATCGGTTTAGCGGCCTCACGCATTTTGAACGGTGCGAATTCGCTGATGTACATCGCGATCGCCGTACCGACGGGAATTGCGATGCATAGCGCGACGGCGGATGAAACGAGGGTTCCGGAAATAAGCGGCATGATACCGTAGCGCGGCGTGTCGAACAGCGGCGTCCACTCCGTGTCCGTCAGGAAATCCCAAAGCGCCACATGCTGAAAAAATGTCCACGATTCTTTGACCAGAATGAACATGATGGCCAAGGTGATAGCGACCGACGATAATGCCGCCAATAACAGCAGCAACTCAATCACTCGCTCTTTGAATCTCCCCCAAGGCCGACGGCTCACCGCCAGGGCCGGACTCACTTCAGACAAGGATGCTCCCTGCATTACGCTCGACCCGTGCATTCTACTCTAACGGTTGGTCTGAAAAAAAACCGGGGAGGTGTGCCCCGGTTCGATTTTGATTGCGTAAGAATTCGCTTATAACTTGCCTTCGCGCCTCATAAGTTCCTCGATTTTCACGCCGACTTCGGCAGTGCCGCCGAACACCGTGCCGATTTTCTTTTTCGCCACATGTTCCGCGGCGAGCTCGTAGGCGTTCTTTGGCAGCGGAATGTAGCGCACTTCTTTCGCGAGCTTCGCCGCATTCTTTAGATAAAAGGAAACGAATTCCTGCACCTCAGGACGCTCCAAGGATTTCGCTTTCACGTAAACGAAAATCGGGCGCGACAGCGGCTGATAGCTGCCGTCTTCCACCGTCTTGTCGGACGGACCCACGGCAGGGGCGCCGGCTTTGGCGACGATCGGAACCGCCTTGAGCTTGTCTTGATTCTCGGCGTAGTAGGCATAGCCGAAGTAACCTATTGCGTTCTTATCACGCGACACGCCCTGCACCAACACATTATCGTCTTCGCTGGCGGTGTAATCGCCGCGGCTGGATTTCGCTTTACCGACGATGGCTTCGGTAAAGTAATCGAAGGTACCGGAATCGGAGCCGGCGCCGAACAACTTCAGCGGCGCGTCGGGCCAAGCCGGATTCACTTGATTCCACTTAGTGATCTTGCCTTGCGCGGCCGGCTCCCACATTTTCTTCAACTCCCCGACCGTAATGCTGTTAAGGAACGCGTTATCTTTGTGGACGATCACCGTCAGCGCATCGTAAGCGATCGGCAGCTCGATGAACTCAACGCCAGCCGCTTTGCAGATTTCCATTTCGGCTTTCAGAATTGGGCGTGACGCGTTGGAAATATCCAACTCGCCGCGGCAGAATTTCTTAAAGCCGCCACCAGTACCGGAAATGCCGACCGTCACTTTGACAGAAGCTTTTTTGACGACTTGAAACTCTTCGGCGACCGCTTCGGAAATCGGATACACGGTGCTGGAGCCATCGATTTTGATAGCCTGGGCCATTGCCGCAAGCGGTACGAAACCGACCCCAACCATTGCGCCGAGACCGATCAAACTGAGCTTAATGTTTTTCATGTCTTGCTTATCTCCTAAATTAGAAACTTTTCGCACTAACCGCATATTAGGGAGCGAATATTACAGATTCGTGACAGCAATCTTTGGGCTTTATGGCTTTTATGGGTATGCGCCAGAAGGCGCATGGTTACGCGGTGGCCTCGGGCCATTGACTCATGGCGCGGCATTGGCTGGGATGCGCATGGCCTTATAGCCTTAGGCCACCTCGGGCCAGCCCCTGGAGATGGGCTCTCATGCATGGTCGGCATAGGGCGCATTTATGCACCGCTTCAACTCACCCATTTAACGCGTCCCTCTCCTACGAGGGACGGAAACTTGGGACTTAATCCAACCCTCGCAACGCCATCTCCGCCGCGCGCAGCACGCCCTTGGCCTTATTCTGCGTCTCGGTCCACTCGCTCTGTGGCACGGAATCGGCGACGATGCCCGCGCCGGCTTGCACGTAGAGCATTTTATTTTTGACTACCGCCGTGCGAATCGCGATCGCTAAATCCATGTCGCCGTTAAAGCCCAAGTAACCGACCGCGCCCGCGTAAACGCCGCGCTTGGTCGGCTCCAATTCGTCGATGATTTCCATGGCGCGCACTTTCGGCGAACCGGATACCGTTCCCGCGGGAAACGTTGCGCGCAATACATCCATCGCGGTCAGTTCGGGCTTAAGCTTACCGTCGACATTCGACACGATATGCATAACGTAGGCGTAACGCTCGATGATCATGTTGTCGGTCACTTTCACACTGCCGGTTTGCGCCACCCGGCCCACGTCGTTACGACCCAGATCCATCAGCATTACATGCTCCGCGATCTCCTTCGGATCGGCCAGCAAATCCTTTGCCAGTGCCTCGTCGTCGGCCGGGGTCGCGCCGCGTGGGCGGGTACCCGCGATCGGGCGCAGCGTCACGGTGCCCTGCTCCAAACGCACCAAAATTTCAGGCGACGAACCAACCACGTGAAAATCCTCGAAGTTGTAATAGAACATATAAGGCGATGGATTTAACGTGCGTAGCGCGCGATACAACGTAAGCGGCGAGGCGTCGAATTTTTGACTTAAGCGCTGACTCAACACCACCTGCATGCAATCGCCGTCGAAAATGTATTGCTTAGCGCGGGTGACGGCTGCTTTAAAATTTTCCTCGCCGAATTCCGAACTCGCCGCGCTCGCCGGCGCCGCATCGGTACTTGGCGGTGGCTCGATCGGTTGGCGCAATTTGCGTTTCAATTCCGCCAGGCGTTCCTGGGCGCGCCGATAGGCGTTCGGCAGCGCGGGATCGGCGTAGACGATGAAAAAAAGTTTACCGCTTAAGTTGTCGAACACCACCAGTTCCGTCGACAACAACAACACGATGTCGGGCAGGTTCAAGGGATCGGATTTTTTCGTCGACGCCAGGCGGCGCTCAATATAGCGCACGGTCTCGTAGCCAAAATAACCAACCAGCCCGCCGCAAAAGCGCGGCAAGCCGGCCACCTGGGCAACGTTGAAGCGCTTCTGATAATCGTTGATGAAGGTGAGCGGATCGATGTTGTCCGAAGTCTCGATCGCAACACCATCATGCTCCACCGTGACCTTGTTACCGAACACGCGAATGCGTCGCGCCGCCGGCAGGCCGATGAAGGAATAGCGGCCAAAGCGTTCGCCGCCGACCACGGATTCCAAAAAATATGAGTAAGGCTCGCGCCCCAGCTTGAGATAAACCGACAGCGGCGTATCCAAATCAGACAGCGCTTCGGCGGTAACGGGAATTAAGTTGTAACCTTGGGCGGCGAGGCCCAGAAACTCTTGCTCAGTCATGACGGCTCCAAATTCAACGAACGATGGCGAACAAACGAGGTGCGCAGATCAGCGCGGCCATCGCCGGTTAGGTGTCGTGTCGTCGAAATCGTGCGTCATAAATTAATTGGGCGTTTTACCAAAGCGCTATTCTCGATTAAATTCACCGCTTCGACAAGGTCTGGGATGATCGCCGTCGCGTTGAGGTCGGCCAGATCGCCACCTTGAAAATAGCCATAGCTCACGATAAAAGTCGGGCTTCCGGCAGTGTGGGCGGCTTCGGCATCGCTCTCCGAATCGCCGACCAGCAGCAATTCGCTCGGCTGAATGCCGAAGCGTTTGGCGGCATAAAGCAACGGCTCGGGATGCGGTTTTTTATTTGGCAACGAATCACCGGACAACGTCAGTTCAAAATACTTTGCCAGATCCAACTCATCCAACATTCGCTCGCTAAAGCGTTGCGATTTATTGGTGATGAGGGCAAGCCTGAAGCCCTTATCCAGAGCCGCTTGCAGGCCATCGATCGCCCGCGGATAAGGCCGCGTGGTGCGGCACATGACACGCTCGTAATGCTGTTCATAAATTTGCAGCGCGCGTTGAAAATACTCATCGCCGATCGGCTCCTGTTCGCGGCCTTTTTGTAACGCGCGCCGCACCAGATTCGCGATGCCTTTACCGATATAGGTCTTGATTTCCGTCTCCGGCAGCGGCGGCAGACCCAACTGGTCACGCATCAAATTGCCCGCATAGGCAAGATCAGCGACGCTATCGACCAAGGTGCCATCCAGATCGTAAGCAACAACTCGAACTGCCAGCGGAAAAATAGGTTTCACCAAACGGCTTTAGCCAACTCCGCGCGCATGGCGTCGATTTTTGCCCGATACTCACCGTTACCAAAAATCGCCGAACCGGCGACAAAGGTATCCGCGCCCGCCTCGGCGATTTCGCGAATATTATCGGCCTTCACCCCCCCATCGACCTCCAGCCAAATATCGCGGCCGCTGGCCTCGATGCGCTTTCTCACGGCACGCAGCTTATTCAGCGCCTCGCGAATAAAGCGCTGGCCGCCGAAACCGGGATTCACCGACATAATTAAAATCAGATCGAGTTTATCGATGACATGATCGAGGTAATGCAACGGTGTGCCGGGATTGAACACCAGGCCCGCTTTGCAGCCGCTATCCTTAATGAGTTGTATGGTGCGATCGATATGCTCGCTCGCCTCCGGGTGAAAGCTGATGATGTTCGCGCCG
>JANMJR010000386.1:0-1736 GCA_031371465.1 Pseudomonadota bacterium | reverse complement strand
GGGAGACGTAGGTGACGTTTGGCACACCGTCTGTCGAACAAGTGGCGACAGTGCTCGGTATGCCGCCCTCAAGACAATCGCGAATCGCGTCTAGTGTGAGCATCATCGATCTGTTAAAGACGGGCGCCGGCCTTCGGGCCTAGCGTCTGTTCGTAGACCGGATCCGGGGTAAATGCGACGCCGATCAACTCCTCCGGCCGATACTCCATCTCGGCTCGAGCATACGCGTACGCATACGCCTGGTCGTAACCCATGCGGGCGATGTCAGCGCCGAATGCGTTGATGGCTTGCTCGACAAGATCCTGGTCGGTTGGGCGGATCGGCTCGATCAGCGCGTCGGAACCTTTGATCTGAATCGCCCGATGCGTGCTCGCCAGACAAAACACAGCGGCAATTGCCTGCGTTCCCCTCAGCGCTTCGATGAACCGATCAATCGCTCGATTCGCCACAATGATAGTCAAACGGTCGCGATCCGAAGCTACCCTGCAGCAAAGGCCACGGGCGATGCGCGGGATATTGCGGTGGTCCCGAGTCGCCAGGTCGAGCGCAACACCGCCTTGGATAAATGCCGCATGATCCTCCCTCAGAGCGGCCAGCTTATTTGATAACGCGGACATGAATGCAGCATAGCGCAACAAATAGTGCGCTGACTAGACGGAGTAACGTTACCGCTTCAGCACCGTAACCGCTAGTTACACTAAGCAAATTTTCAGAATTCTTGAGTCGTGTTTTAAGTAATGTTCAAGCCCGGATTCTCCGACACAGACTGCGCATCGCACAACCGATGACGCGGATGAGTATCGGCGAATATGTCGAGCCGAGCGACGTGTGGTTGCCTTCGATCTTGTACTGATCGGTATCGGCGTTAACCTATAGCGACCGGCCGCGCCGGATCGGCGCACCATTCGCTCCACGAGCCCGGATAGAGCTTCGAGCCGCCGAGGTCGGCGATTTCCATGGCCAACAAATTGTGGCAAGCGGTGACGCCGGAGCCGCATTGGTTGATGACTTCGCCGGGCGATCGCTTGTCGAGTAATTCCGCGAATTCCTGTTTAAGTATCGCGGCGGTTTTGAAGGCGCCGTCGGCATTGAGATTATTTTTGAAAAGCCTGTTCAACGCGCCGGGGATGTGTCCCGCGACGGGGTCCATTGGTTCCATCTCGCCGCGGTAGCGTTCCGGCGCACGGGCGTCGACGACAATCGATGTCGTTTGTTTGATGTTAGCCATGACGAAATCGGTGTCCACAGTCATGTTGTTTTGTTGCTTCGCCACGAACACGGCCGGTCGCGCGGCTGGCGGGAGGCGATCCGTCGCGCGGCCCTCCGAAAGCCATTTGTTAATACCGCCGTCTAACACCGCAACTTGGTCGTGACCAAGCCAGCGCAGCAGCCACCACAGCCGGGCGGCGTAAGGACCGCCGGCATCGTCGTAGGCGATGACTTGCGTACTGTCACCGATGCCGATGCTCCCCATTTTCTTAGCGAAAGCACCAATGTCGGGCAACGGATGGCGACCGTTCTTGCCGGTTTTCGTGCCGGACAAGTCGTCGTCCAAATGCAAAAAATGCGCGCCGGGAATATGGCCTTCAGCGTAGGCGCGGCGGCCCTTTTCTAAGTCCATCAAATCATGACGGCAATCGCAGATAATGAGGTTGGCCTCGGCGCCACGATCGGCGAGTTCTTGGGTGGAAATAAGTAAGGCAGACATGAATTTTCTCGGGCGTGACGTGAGCGCT
>JANMJR010000384.1:0-4910 GCA_031371465.1 Pseudomonadota bacterium | reverse complement strand
ACTCGGACTTTCGCCGACGTTGATGGCGGCGGCCAACAGTTCCGGCGGCGTGATGGGTAAGATGATCGATGCGCAAAGCATCGTCGTCGCCAGCGTCGCAACCAACTATGTCGGCAAGGAAGGCGTCATCTTGCGTTACGTATTCTGGCATTCGATCGCGTTGGCCTGCTTGGTCGGCGTGCTGGTCATGCTGCAGGCGTATGTTTGGCCGTTTACGCAAATGGTGCCGGCTTCCTGATCCGTGCGTCGGTAAGAAATGCCCTAGTGCATAGTTTGCACAGCATGAGGCTCGCCTTCCGGACGGCGTGCCCTTAGTTGAACCTTCGGCGCACTCGCTTGAGTCACAGGCCTGGCGATCGCGATGGGGTCTTGGTGGGCGTTGCTCATTGCGATAATTTTCATCGCGCGGTTGCGGCATGTGTTGTTTATTTTGGCCCATGAAACAGCGCACTGTCGCTTACATGCGAATCGCAGCGTAAACGAACTAATCGGTCGCTTTATCGGCGTGACCGGCGGCGTCTCCATGTGCCGTTATCGCGCGATTCATCGGCGGCATCAGAACGATCTGTACCAACCACAAAACTCGGACAGCGCATTGCACGGCGGCTACCCACGCAGCCGCTTAGCCGGTTGCCAATTCCTCGGCGGCTTGCCGGTACGCCGCAACTAAGGTATCCGGCGCCTGGGCGCCCGATACCGCATACTTTCCGCCAAACACAAAAAACGGCACGCCGCTAATGCCCAATTGACGCGCCACGGCGTCTTCTTGCCGGGCCGCCGCCGCACCCTGATCCGATGTCAAATACTGGTGCACCGCGTCACGCTCCAGCCCGGCGCTGGCAGCGATGTCGCCGAGCACGCCAACGTCACCGATATCACGAAGCTCCAAAAAAAATCCACGGAACAACGCTTCCATGACCGCATCCTGCTGGCCCCGTGAGCCCGCGTAAGCGATCAAACGGTGGGCGTTAATGGTATTGGGTTGACGCTCGATTTTGTCGAATTGGAACGCAATTCCGACCGCGCTACCCGCGGCCGTGACGCGGGCATAAATTTCCCCCGCCCGCGCCGGCCCACCGAACTTAGTCGCGACGTATTCCGTGCGCGCCATGCCTGCGACCGGCATGTCAGGATTGAGCTGGAACGCCCGCCAATTGGGCGTCACGGCCACATTCTGCGCGCTAAGCTCCAGCAATGCTTGTTCTAACTTTCGTTTGCCGATGTAGCACCAAGGGCATACCACGTCGGAATACACATCGATGCTGGTGGCCTCACTCATTTTGGCTTCACCCAGGTTTCCGACCAGGCCAGGCAAGCGCTGCTCGATTTACGCTCGCCGCGCATCTCCTCCCACGGTAGGCCGGTGGTGACATCGCCGTCCATTTCCACCTGCGCCGCGCGCGCCGGGAAGAAGGTGCTGAACACGCCGATCGGGCGATTGTTGAAGCCCGGCGGCAGGGTTAATACCAGCGGTGCGACGAAGTCGTACCAGGTCAATGTGATCTCGTTTTCGCTCGATGTGACGGTTTCGATGGCGGAGGATTGCGCGTCGCCATGGCGCATGAAATCGGCGCTGAGGATCGCTATTTTTTCATCGGCAAACGCCGGAAAAAGCAGCGTTTCGATATTGCGCTGCAGCCAGCGCGCGACGGCGACATTGTCGCTAAAAATCTTAACTTTGCCGGCGCTCAATTCGCTTTGCATAAACAACGCGTGTCCCGCGCCTGCCGGGCACCATAAAACGCGCCAATGGCTGATGCGATCGGATTGGGTGTTACCACCGTCGTGGCTGAGGCGAATAAATGAATTCTCGCCGGTCATGATCGGATCGTTGGGATCAACAGGTGTCGCCATAAGTTCTCCTAAACAAAAATGTAGGGTGCATTCATGCACCGTTCAAGCCCCAGGGTGCATAAATGCACCCGACGCATCCACCGGCATCGCGGCGAAACTAACGCGGACCCCCTTGTTGCCGCGCCAACCGTCGCGGAAATACCCATGAAAGTCGGGCGGAAAAAAGTTAGAATCTGAATCGGATTCTGAACTTCTCTTTCTAACAATACAACTTGCCATGAATATCCAAAATAAAACATTCGTAATTACCGGCGGCGGCTCGGGGCTCGGCGCAGCCACGGCGCAGGCCATTGTGAGCAGCGGCGGCAACGTCGTCCTCGTCGATGTGAACGCGACGCAAGGCGATGCTTTTGCCAAACAATTGGGCGCCCAAGCGCGTTTCGCCAAGGCCGACGTCACCGGCGAGGTCGACGTAAAGGCGGCGATTGCTTTGGCTATAAGCAGCTTCGGCGCCTTAAACGGCGCGGTGAATTGCGCCGGCGTGGGCGCGCCGTCCAAGGTGTTGGGCAAGGACGGCCCGCATCCGTTGGACGTGTTCCAGCGCATTATCAACATCAATTTGATCGGTACGTTCAATGTCATCCGCCTCGCCGCGGCGGCGATGGCGACCAATACGCCGGACGCAGGCGGCGAACGCGGCGTCATCATCAACACCTCGTCGGTGGCGGCCTACGAAGGGCAAATCGGCCAGGCGGCTTATTCGGCGTCCAAGGGCGGCGTCAATGCCATGACCTTGCCGATCGCGCGCGAACTAGCGCGTTCCGGCATCCGCGTCGTCACCATCGCGCCAGGTTTGTTCGATACGCCGATGATGGCGAGTTTGCCGGAAGCGGCGCGCGAATCCTTGGGCGCGCAAGTGCCCTTCCCTTCCCGCCTCGGTCATCCGGAAGAATACGCGGCGCTGGCCAAGCATATTATCGAGAACACCATGTTGAACGGAACCGTAATCCGGCTCGATGGCGCCATTCGGATGGCGCCGAAGTAGGATTTATTTTTCACACAGTAACCCACGAACACCCAATGTGTGGCCCGAGGCCAGTCACTTATTCCCGCGTGCCCTTTGGGCACGGGGATCCATTCGGCGTTTGATGCATCCACGGTAATATGGATTCCCGCCTTCGCGGGAATAACATGAGGAAAGTCCTCCGAAAATTTTATGCTGTCTGACACAAGAATCAACGACGACATCGACGCGCTGCGCGACAGCGTACAAAAATTCGCCGCCGCGGAACTGGCGTCGCGCGCTGCCGAAATCGATCGTAGCAATGAGTTTCCGATGGACATCTGGCGCAAGCTGGGCGACATGGGGCTATTGGGCATTTCGGTCGCGGAAGAATACGGCGGCAGCGGCATGGGCTATCTCGCCCACGTCGTCGCGGTCGAAGAAATCTCGCGCGTATCGGCCTCCGTCGGCCTTTCCTACGGCGCCCACTCGAATCTTTGCGTCAATAATCTTTTCCTGAACGGCAGCGACGCACAGCGGCAAAAATATTTGCCTAAGCTGTGCAGTGGCGAACACATTGGCGCCCTGGCGATGAGCGAGCCGGGCGCGGGGTCAGACGTAGTCGGGTCGATGTCGTGCCGCGCGGTCAAGCAAGGCGATCGCTGGATCGCCAACGGCAGCAAGATGTGGATCACCAACGGCCCCGATGCCGATACCTTGATCGTCTACATGCGCACGGCGGAAATTGAATCCTCGGCGCGCTCGATGACGGCCTTCATTATCGAAAAAGGCATGACGGGATTCACCACCGCGCAAAAACTCGACAAGCTCGGCATGCGCGGCTCGAATACCTGCGAGTTGGTGTTCATCGATTGCGAAATCCCGGAAGAAAATATCCTCGGCCACGCCAATGGCGGAACGCGAATTCTAATGCGCGGACTGGACACCGAGCGCGTGACCTTATCCGGCGGCCCGATCGGCATTATGCAAGCAGCCATGGACGTAGTTGTTCCCTACGTCCACGAGCGCAAACAATTCGGCAAGCCCATCGGCACCTTTGAATTAATGCAAGGCAAACTCGCGGACATGTATGTGAAATTACAATCGTCGCGCGCGTTCAGCTATCGCGTCGCAAGCGCAATCGAACAGGGCCACCCATCGCGCAAAGATTCCGCCGCCTGTTTACTCTATGCATCGGAATGCGCCGTGCATGTCGCACTCGAAGCGATTCAATGCCTGGGCGGCAATGGCTATATTAACGATTACCCCACCGGCCGCTTGTTGCGCGATGCGAAGTTGTACGACATCGGCGCCGGCACCAATGAGATTCGCCGCATGCTCATCGGCCGTGAGATTTTTGACGAGACCATATGATCCTAACTGACGACCAACGCGCGGTGCGCGACATGGCGCGAGAATTTGCGCAGAACGAATTGGCGCCCCACGCCGCGGCATGGGACAAAGCCAGCGCGCTGCCCGATGCAACGATTAGCAAAATGGGCGAAATGGGTTTGCTCGGCATGGTCGTCCCCGAAGAATGGGGCGGGACCTACACGGATTACGTCGCCTATGCGCTGGCGGTGGAAGAGATTGCCGCGGGGTGCGCCTCGTGCTCAACGCTGATGAGCGTGCATAGCTCCGTCGGTTGCTCGCCAATTCTGAAATACGGCAACGACGAGCAAAAGCAAACTTGGTTGCACGATCTGGCGACCGGAAAAAAAATCGGCGCGTTTTGTTTGACCGAACCGCAGGCCGGATCGGAAGCCCATAACTTGAAAACCCGCGCCGTGCTGGGTAACGGCCAATGGATACTCAACGGCAATAAGCAATTCGTCACCAACGGCCAACGCGCGGCGATGGCGATTGTTTTCGCAGTGACCGATCCCGATCTCGGCAAAAAAGGCATCAGCGCTTTCATTGTGCCAACGCAAACCCCGGGCTGCATCGTCAACAAACCGGAACATAAGATGGGCATTCGCGCGTCCGACACCTGCGCGATTACCTTCGACAACTGCGCGATCCCGGAAACAAATTTGTTAGGCCAGCGCGGCGAAGGCTTGCGCATCGCGCTATCCAACCTCGAAGGGGGCCGCATCGGCATTGCCGCGCAAGC
>JANMJR010000369.1:0-15335 GCA_031371465.1 Pseudomonadota bacterium | reverse complement strand
CCCGTCACCGACCATTACAAAGGTCAACTTTACCGAGACATTGAACAATAGCACTTGCACCGCTGTGCCTGTGGCTGGCGCGCCGGCGAACCCGTTAGGCTCCAACTGCGACGACTTCGCAATCATCTCGGGACTCGATTTGGCCTCTACTTTCCTTCCTGCGGGAGCAGTGGGTAATCCGGTGGCCATGTTTATCGATTTCCGCCTATTTGCCACGGCCGGCTCGGGCGCCATTGTCTGCGACGGATCATCGGGTCAGCCGGCGGCATGCGGCAGTTACGCTGGACCGGACACGATCGTCTACACGGCCGAGGGTTCCGACAATAGTCTGACCGTTCAGGCCCAGTTGCGGCCTGCCGATGTCGGCGTTCCCGTGCCGCTATTTGTGATCGGGGATGTTGAACCTCACGCCATCGGCGATGTCGTGAACTTCTGGGGTGCGCAGTGGTGGAAGAACAACGTCATGAGCGGTTTTGTGAGCAAGGGCGTGGCAAGCTTTAAAGGATACGCCAACAAAGCCGAAGATTTTTGCGGCGGCAGATGGGAAAGCCGGCCGGGCAACAGTTCTAATCCGCCCGCGACGATCCCCGACGATGTCGCAATTATCGTCACTGACACGGTTCTTAAAGTTGGCCCCAACATCAGTGGCACGATTAAACAGATCCTTCTAGTGCATCACGACGGCGCCTATGGGCCCAATCCCGGTCATCGCGGAAGCGGTCCGGTAACGAAGATCATTTGCACGCAACCGTAACTAACAAGTGTTAAATCAATAGGCAGGGGCGACCGTCTCTGCCTATTTTTTTGCCCGTACTCCTTGCGCAGTATGCGCCGGCGACCGCGTCAAGCTTGCCTGCTGGCAGGGCATGGCCTGCGAGCCAATGTCCGTGTGCGTCTTCAGAGAAGGCGGAAAAAATTGAGGGCCTGGTAACGCTCCGGGTAAAATCCCGTCATGGCCCAATCGGAATCCACGCTGCGCAACAACGAGCCGGCGTTTGTCTTACATACTTATCCCTATCGCGAAACCAGCTTGATTGTCGAGGCGTTGAGTCGTCACGCCGGGCGGGTGGCATTGGTCGCACGTGGTGCGAAGCGGCCGCGTTCGGCGATTCGCGGGCAGCTTTTGTCATTCCAGCCGTTGGAGTTATCGTGGTCGGGTAAGAACGAGCCGCGCACGATGCACAAGGCGGAGTGGCGCGGTGGGCAGCCGATGCTGCAGGGACTGGCGTTGTTGTGCGGGTTTTATATGAACGAGTTGTTATTGAAATTGTTGCCGCGCGACGATCCCCATGAAACGCTGTTCGATATTTACGCCCAGTCGTTGATGGATTTGAGCAAGCAGCAAGATTTGCCCCTGGTTTTGCGCCGCTTTGAATTGGGCTTGTTGCGTGAGTTGGGCTACGGCCTGTTGCTTGAACACGAGGCGGGTTCAGCGGCGCCGATCGTGATAGAAAATTTTTACGGTTACGTTCCCGATCATGGCCCGATCGCGCTGCGCGGCAGCGGAAACCAGGTACAATTTCGCGGCAAGACCCTGCTTGATTTACGGCGCGAAGATTTTTCCGATCCGCAGACTTTGACGGAGAGCAAACAATTGCTACGCCTGCAGATTAAGCATCATTTGGGTCAACAAGAATTACAAACCCGGCAGCTTTTGCGAGACTTACAAGAACTATGATTCAACTCGGCGTCAACATCGATCACATTGCGACCATTCGCGAGGCGCGGCGCACTTACGAGCCGGATCCGGTGTGGGGTGCGGTGGAAGCGCATCTCGGCGGGGCGGACGGCATTACCGTGCATCTGCGCGAAGATCGGCGGCATATTCAAGACCAAGACGTGCGCCGCCTGCGCGAGCTCACTCACATCAAGCTCAATTTGGAAATGGCAGCGACTGGTGAAATGCTGAAAATCGCCTGTGGCATTAAGCCGGAGATGGCGATGTTGGTGCCGGAAGGTCGCCATGAGATCACCACTGAGGGCGGGCTGGATGTGGCCGCGCAAGAGGTGCGGCTGAAAGGCTTTGTCGCGACGCTCGCGGCGGCGGGCATTGTGGTGAGCGTGTTTATCGACGCGGATCCGAAGCAAGTGGACGCGGCGCATCGCATCGGCGCGAAAGTGTGCGAAGTGCACACTGGCCCCTACGCTCATGCGTTCCATCAACATGGTCGCGACGCCGAGCGTGTCGCCGTCGTTGCTGAGTTGGAGAAAATCGTGAACGCAGGGAAGGCGATTCGCGAATTGGGGATGCGTTTTAACGCCGGTCATGCACTCAACTATTTCAATGTACAGCCCGTGGCTCGCCTGGTTGGTGTGCGCGAGTTACACATCGGCCACGCCATCGTCAGCCGTGCGGTGTTTATCGGCATGCGCGAAGCGGTGCGCGAAATGAAGTCGCTGATGACGCAAGCGTCTGGATTCGCGGCATGATTTATGGCATCGGCACAGACGTTATCGCGGTGCATCGTATTGACCACGCTTTGACCCAGTTCGGCCGACGTTTCGCCGAGCGGATTTTGGCGCCACAAGAACTCATCGAATTCGATACACATAAAATGAAAACCCGTTTTTTGGCGAAGCGCTTCGCCGCGAAAGAGGCGTTTAGCAAGGCCATGGGCACCGGGATTCGCAAGCCAGTGACCTGGTGTTATATCGCTGTCGGCCACGATGCGCGGGGTAAACCGGTGCTCGAGCCGCATCCTGATTTGCTGCGGCGCATGGGCGAACTGGGCATTGTCGGTAGTCATGTTTCAATCACCGACGAGCAGGATACGGCCGTCGCATTCGTTATATTGGAGGCTAGCTAAATGGGTCCGGTGATGATCGATGTTGGTGGACTGCAGCTTACCGGGGAAGATCGCGAACGGCTGCGTCATCCGCATGTTGGGGGCATTATTTTGTTCGCGCGCAACTATGAATCGCCGCAGCAGTTGCTGGCGTTGACCCAGAGCGTTCGCGTGCTGCGCACACCCTCGCTGCTCATCGCGGTGGATCACGAAGGCGGGCGCGTACAGCGCTTTCGTGATGGGTTTACGCTGATTCCACCGATGCGGGCTTTCGGCCAACTGTGGGATAAGGATCCTGCCAAGGCGAAGGAAATCGTGAAGAAAACCGGTTACGTCATCGGCGCGGAATTGCTGGCGCATGCAGTGGATTTTAGTTTCGCGCCGGTGCTGGATTTGGATTACGGCGAAAGCTCGGTGATCGGTGATCGATCCTTCCATCGCGATCCGCTTATCGTGACGGACCTCGCGCGCGAACTGATCGCCGGTTTTGCGGCGGCGGGGATGGGCTGGGTCGGCAAGCATTTCCCCGGCCACGGCTTTGTGCGCGGCGATTCCCACCACGAAGTTCCCATCGATAATCGTTCTTACGAGGAGATCGAACGCGACGATTTGATTCCATTCCGTGAACTCGCACATGCAGGTATGGCGGGGATTATGCCGGCCCATGTGATTTATCCCGATGTGGACGCGCTGCCGGCGGGGTTTTCCTCATTTTGGTTGAAGGATATTTTGCGCGATCAGTTGGGTTTCGAAGGCGTTATATTCAGCGATGACCTCTCGATGGAGGGCGCGAGTACCGCCGGTGGCGTGGTTGAACGCGCGGCGGCGGCGCTTACGGCGGGTTGCGACATGGTGCTGGCGTGCAATAACAGCCAACAGGCGGACCGGCTTTTATCCGGGCTTAACCCGGCAATTGAACCGGAGTCCGTCGCTCGCTTTGCGCGCATGCGCGCACGGGGCGCCACAGCGTACGTCTCGCTAAAAAATGACCCACACTACGCCGCATGTTTGGCTGCGATGAAATCTGCTGATCTGGCTTAGTAACTCGCTGCGGCTAGTTTTGGGCTGCTACTTGAGGCTAAGCTGGACGCCTTATCCGTATTGACGCGTGGCACAGCATGCTTGGAAAGGCGCTTCCCGATTGCTTCCTGGCCGACCGCGTGGGGGGATTTAAAAACTAGAAAAAAAAAGCGGGAATACCGAGGCTGGAGCGGTATTCCCGTTAGAAAAAATTTGCGAGGCTGTTAATGGTTTAACGATGCAGTGTATTCAATTCCCACTGGATAATGCGCCGCACGTGGCATTGATACCCCATTGCGATTTTTCGGCTCGTATCCGATACAGTTGGTTTTTTCTGGATAACCGGGTAGATCAAGTCCGCAGATATCGCCAGAAGTCACCCGATCCGGCCCGCCAAACGATATGACAAACTCTACCGTGCGATACTGGCAATTCGGGCAAAGATTTTGGCATTCGCTGGTCATCCACTCTCCATCAAATCGGTTTACAGTTAAATTTCTAGTTCCCTGCTTATTGCCTAAACACCTAGTCTGCACAATGCTTTAAGCAAATTCTATGCCAGTTAAATTTTATTATTAATAAACAATAAGTTAATATGAATTGGCTGAATTATTCCGATTTCAGGAATTGAATAACCCGGGTATTCCGTCGCTAAATGGCGACAGCAACCACAGGAAATACGCTAAGTAACTGTTTAGAAGCTGAAATTAACGTCGTCGGACGGCGACATCAGGTCAATGCTTTGAATGAACCGGGGTTAAGTTCGTTACGTTGCAATAATTTGTAGAACTCGGTGCGATTGCGCTTGGCAAGCCGTGCGGCCTGACTGACATTGCCGTTGGTGATCTTTAGGAGCTGAGCAAGGTAGTCACGCTCAAAACGTCGCCTCGCTTCCTCAAAGGACGGCACCATTGCCGAATCGCTTTGTAAACATTTTTGCACCAGCGCAACCGGGATAATGTTGGTCGTGCATAGCGCTAGAGTCTGTTCCACAATGTTATACAATTGTCGAACGTTCCCCGGCCACGGCGCTAAAACTAACTGCTCCATCGCCTCCGGCGCAAAACCATTCACTTGCTTTTCATAACGTTTATTCAGCGTCTCAAGAAAATGCACCGCGAGCATAGGGATATCCTCGCGCCGATCTCTCAACGGCGGTAAAAGCAAGGAGACAACATTGAGGCGGTAATACAGATCTTCACGGAACGTCCCGGCTGCGAGCGCCTCTTCCAGGTTACGGTGGGTCGCCGAAATGATCCGAACGTCAATGGCGATGTTCGTCGTCGAGCCCACCGGCCGTACCTCGCGCTCTTGCAGGACGCGTAGCAATTTTACCTGTAGAGACAATGGCATATCGCCAATTTCGTCAAGAAAAAGAGTGCCCTTATTAGCCGCTTGAAATAGACCGGGGTGATCGCGCATGGCGCCGGTAAACGATCCCTTCATGTGGCCGAACAGCTCGGATTCGAGCAGCGGCTCGGGTATCGCGCCACAGTTCACTGCGATAAACGGCTTGTCGCGACGCTTGCTGGCGCGATGAATCGCTCGTGCCAATAGCTCTTTGCCGCTGCCGCTCTCGCCGTGGATAAACACATTCGCATCGCTTTCGGCCATCAACCGCGCTTGGCTGAGCAGATCCTGCATCTTGGCGCTGCGAGTGATGATTTCACTCGCCCAGGGCACGCTCTCAGCGCCGTTTTCCGATGTTGCGGCATGACCGCCGACCAATAGTGCTTTCTCAACTTGACCTAATAACGTCTTGCTATCAAACGGTTTTGTAAGATATCCAAATACCCCGCTACGAATCGCCGAGACCGCGTCCGGTACGGTGCCATGGGCCGTGAGAATGATCACCGGCAATGCAGGATTGTTCTGGTGAATCGCCGCGAACAACGCCATACCGTCCATGCCATGCATGCGCAAATCAGTGATGACCAAATTGGGTCGCGAGTGAGCGAGGCAGGCGAGCGCCTTCTCCGCGCTGTCAACGGCCGTGATGTCATAGCCGGCGCCGGTCAGACGGATCGAAAGCAGCCGCAAGAGTTCGATGTCGTCATCTACCAACAGAATTTTATGTTTAGCGGCGATTGTCATTTTTTAGGTTCGGGCTTTCCCTGCTGCTGGCGGTCGATTAGCGTTCTCTCAATATTCGTCAATGCGTCGAGTTTCTGTTGCAAGTTGTCGGCGCGCTTTTGTTCGTCTTTCAACTTTTGCGCGAGAATGGACACGGTTTGAATACTGTCTTCTTGCTTAGTCTGAGTCGAGGTTTGCAACGCATCATAGCGTTTCTGCTCATCTTTCAATTTGGCATTTAGGATTTGAATAGCTTCATCCTGTTTTGTCGCAAGGGATTCCAAGCGTTTCTGGTCATCTCGTGCCCGCTGCATGTTTTCATCGTGGCGCGATTCCCTGTAGAACTGCGCTTGAAGAAGATTGGCAAGATTTCTCAGTGCACCCTCTTCTTCCTTTTCCTCCTTCATGGTTTCTTGAAGCAAGTTTAGTGCCCGCGCGGAATCTTGTAAGCCGGTGACCGGTAAACTTAATATGAGCGCGAGCTTGATTCGGTTAAATGCGTTAGGTGTGGTTTGGGTCGCGCGATTCGCCTCCGCATACTCTTTCATCACCTTGTCTTTCGGCGCTTTGCGCATCGCGAGGTAGTAGTCGATCAGCCCATCAGCTTGGCTCTTAATGCCCGGTGCTGGCAGGATAGTTTCTTCAATCGGAATGCACTCCGCATTCTTTGCCAAAGGTGGGAGATTCGTAGCGCATTTGTCGTTCGGGTTGCGCAAGTTGCTGGTACAGCCGACAACCATCAGCGCGGTCATGGCGACCGCTAGACTTGTTTTTTCAATTGTTTTCATTATAACCCTCGTGGTTTTGCGGCAGGGTCACCCGAAAATGGGCGCCCGGCATGCTATTTTTTACAATTTCGACACGGCCATTGTGGGCCAATACAAACTCCTTAATAATTGCAAGCCCCAGCCCGGTTCCCTCGCTTGCATTATGTTGCGGCGTGCGGCCCTGATAAAAGGCCTCGAAAACCCGATCCCGATCCTGTTCAGAAATACCTGGACCTTGATCCGAAATGTCGATCGTCACGTTACTGCCGTGTTGCCGCAGATTCATTATAGTCGCTCCTCCCTGCGGGGAGAATTTGATCGCGTTCGATAGTAAGTTGTCTATCACGATTCGAATTTTTTCAGCGTCGGCGCGGATCGGTAGCGTCTCTGGGCTGATCAAGTTGAATCGCAACTCCTTGCGTTTCAGAGCCAGTTTCTGTTCCTCGGCGACGGCGGTCACCGTTCGTTTCAGATCGAAGTTTTCAAACTTCAAGAATCCCTTGTGAACCTCGGCCGCACCCGCTGCGCTTAGATTCAACAAATCGTAGATCAATTTCTGCAACTGATTGGTCTTGTGTTGCAAGATGCTCGCGATTTCGTGCTGTTCGGGCGTTAGCTTGCCAACCACTTCATCGACCAAAATTTGACTACCCTCGCGCAACGCTGCCAGAGGCGTTTTAAGTTCATGGGACACGTGTTGAAAGAATTTTGTTTTTTGTTCTTGTAAGTCGTACAAGCGTTGTCGCAACCAGTCCAGACGTTTGCCGAGATCCACCAAATCCTGTGGGCCTTGGACTTCTATCGGTACAGTCAACTGGCCATCGCCGATACGACGGATTCCCGTATAGATTTGGCGAAACGGGCGGGTGATTAGGAAGGTGAAGAAGATGGAAAATATCAACGCCAAGGGAATCGGCGCAAGCAGTTGCCATAACAATATTTCGCGTGCGCGATTGGAAGCCAGACTCAACGCCTCGGCTTCGCGGCCGATGACGATATCGCTTTGTGCCAGTATGGATTTCCCAAGTTGATCGAGTTGGCTGAAGAAGGCAATGCTTTGCTCGCCACTGAAGGGGGGAATCGAGATTCCTTGAACCATTTCAAAGAGCTGATTTTCGACGCTTGTGAGTTCCGTTAGTTTCGCCCGTTGATCCAGATCGAGCGCACGTGCGCTCAGGGTTTTCGCGGCTGTTTGTACTTCGTTGTGAAGCTTGGAATAGCCGTCCAATAGCTTTCGATCCTCGACCACCAGGTACTGACGGGTGACGCGTTCCATGTCTGTGATGCGCTGAATCAGCAATCGACTGTCTTGCGTGATACGAACGGCCTCAAATACGGCGCGTTGACCGCGCCCTGCCAATAATTCCAAATTACTCGCGACGTTGTAAAAAGCGAACGCCAGGGGCAGCAAGATCAAAACCAAGCCAACAAAGATTAGTCGGGTTAGGGATTTTGGGTAGTAGAACACGGCGGATTTCCTAGGAGGGTGCTAACGTGACCGCGAGAAATATAAGGCCAACAAGCTCACCAAGGCCAACAGTGCGGGAAGCCACCCGAACGGCGTTGGAACGGATGCGCTTTGGCCAACGCCGCCGGCGGACAACAGCTTGACCAAGTCAGTCGGCAAAGTCAGGTGCGCATAATTTAAGCCCGTTTCTTGCGCGAGCTGTTGCAGGTAAGCCTCTTTGAGCGACGAGAGGTGTTCCGTTGGCGCGCGTTTTTTCACTTCGTTCGCAGGTTGATCGATCCCCGCGGTTGTTTCGCCGGATACGCTGCCGCTGCGCCCTTGACTGTAAACGTCGATTTGCGCCACTTCGCCGGCCTGCCAATAGCCCAGGGCATTGCCGTCGGGATCAAATTTTGGGATGGGTGAGAGCTCGGCGCCGCCGACTCCGATCAAGATGCCCCTTACTTCGCCGGGTTTGACGTCGATACGCGGACGATGATTTCGACTGATGGGCGGCGCTTCATGGCCGTCGGTCAGAAATACCAAGCTCGGCCTGGGTTCGACTGCGACGGCCATCTTGAGTCCCCAATTTAACCCCTTGGCAATCTCGCTCCCGCCCGCCCACGCCATCTTGCCGCTGATTTGGCTGATGGACGAGGAAAGTTCCGCGTAGTTGTTACAGACTTCGACCGGTGTCAATAGTAAAAAGGAACGATACTCCGCAAAGATCGCAAGGCCGATGCGTGACCCACAAGGCATTTCGGCGAGGGATTTTCGCAGCGCATTCTTGACGACTTGAATTCGGCTCACCGGCTTGTCATCGATTTGGTAATCACGGGTATTCATGCTCTGGGATATATCGACGACAAAGATGCTGTTGAACACGTCACGTTGCCAGGGGAGGGTGGGGCGCAGTAGTGCAATCGCCAGCAAACCCAGTGCGACTAGAAGCCAACGGCTGCGGCCGTCGAGGCCCCGCAGTATCGCCTTCCATTTTTGTCTCACGGTAGCCCTAAGGTGAAACCGCGCATCGTTGTCGGCGCTCGCTCCGATTGCTGCGCCGGCGGCAGGTCGGGGTCGTCGCCGTCATCGGGATCGGGAACCAGGCGCAGAGCACGTTCGAGGTTGTATTTCGCATCCCAGTACCCCGGATCCGCTCGCAACAGCGCGCGATAAGCATCTTTTGCCAATTCCGCCAAAGGCAAGCCTAGATGCGGGTTGTCGCCCCCGGTAAGTTCCATTGCCCGCATTAGATAACTGTTGGCACGGTTATACGTGGCGGCGCGTGCAAGTGAAGCGCCAGGCGAAGTTTCGACGCGTTTATAGAGCGCAATCGCGCGTTCACGATCACCCTTTTGCGCTTGGAAATAAGCTTGCGCGAACAGCGCCTGAGGCGGAAGGCCGCCCTGACTAGCGATGATAGAGCCATCCTTGATCGCGTCATTCAGGCGTTCTGCTTGCCACCAACGATTGCCGTCGAATAGTACTAAGCCGAACAGTCCGAGCGCCAGCCAACGCAACGATCGGTAGATTTTTACGCTCAGCGCCATGCTTTTACCTCGACGAATTTTGTGGCGAGCAAAATGACGAGCAGTGATGCCGCGAGCAAATAGCACTCCCACGATAAATCGCGGCGCGGAACAATTTCATTGAAGGTGATGGGCAAGTTTTCCAGACGATTGACATCTTGAATCGCGAGCTGAAGCGCGTTGGAATTCTCCGCCTCGTAGGCGTGATACGGCGTCTTGATGGATTTGAAGAACTCATGCAAAGCAATTTCCGGTGCGGCATCGATGCTGCCTAGACCATTGTCAAGGGCGTCGAACAAACCAGGGCTGTTGACCGAGCGAAGATAGATCCAATACAGGCCGGTACGGTTGCGCTTCATCACGTTTGCTAACTTCTCACGCGTCGCGGCATCAATACGCGCGCCACCGTCAGAAACCAAAAGGACAATTCGCGAACCGGCGTAGGGTTGATTGTCAAAGAACGCCAGGGCGGCAAACAAGCCGCGTGCGATGTCGGTTTCCGACAGGCCGCGGCCGACGTCGCCGGCACGAATTGCCGCTTGCACAACTTCTTGTTTTTGGGTGAATTCAAGTATGCGCATGGGGTAGGCGCTAAAGCCCACCATGCCGAACATATCCTGAGGACGCTTCGCCGCGAAGTCCGCTAGTATTTTGCGTGCAACCCGACCTTTGATTTCCCGTTGTTGTTCTTCGTTGAAAACCTTGCTTGGATCGTGATTGACACGTCCTTGGTTAAAGGCCTCGTCCATGCTTCGGCTGCGATCTAGCAATACAACAATCTGCGCGCCACGACCGACCCGCTCGACCGTGGTTTCTGAGCGATGGATGCCGGACAGGCCGACGATCACGGCGGCAATGGCGCCCGCCGGCACTAGTTTTAGTAACAACTCTAAAACGACGGACAGTGTGTCGCGCGGTAAAAGCGTCAACCAACCGTAGCTCAGGGACTGGCGATCGGTGCGAAAAAATGGCAGTAAGGCCAGGGGCAGCAACAGCAGCGCTAGCGGAAAGGTGAATTCAAGCTTCACGCCACACCGCGTTCGACATCGCGCCAGGCGCGGCAAAAGTCCAACATCCACGAAAGCGAGCGCTGAGACTGCGGTACGCCGACACCAAAAAATTCGTCCCGTGATAGCTGGAAGAATTGTCGTGTCATCGTGGTTAAACCCGACTGGATCGGGCGATGCGCTAAGAATTGCTCAATGTTCTCTACGAACAACGATCGACCCGCCGTTTCGTTCAATGCTTGGTGCAACCGCTCGATGGCTTGGGGAAACGCAGTGGGCGGGGATCGCTTGGCTAGTCTGTCTAACTCGCGGTAGGCGCGGGTGAACGGCCGTCGCTGTGCCGACAGATAGGGGATGCCGAAACGGCGATAGCACCAAAACAGCATGAGCGCAGCAAGTGCTATGCCATAAGCGATCAGACGATGGCGAAATCCCGCGGTATCGATAACCTGCGGCATCACGTCCGGCCGCATCGCCTCAAGGCCATCGCGCGCCAGCACTGCTTCCGGCGTGATGGGTCCGATGGTGATGGGCCATTCAGTCGATTTTGCCTCAAGTAATTTGTCGGCTTTGAAAAAAACAAAACGTTGCGCCGGTAGCTCGACCATTCGCACTTCAATGGGCGCATTGGGAAACTGATAGAGCAGTTGTACACGATAAACTTTTCTGCCCCCTCGCGCGGTTTCCGTTACGCTGACGCTGCGTAGTTCAAGCCAAGTGTTTAGGCGCGCCGGTTTAGGCAATTGTTTTTCGTCGAGGGTTTGACCGCCCGGTACCGTCAGGATCAATTCCTGCTCAAGCGTATCCCCGACCACATAGCCAAATGGTCGCGGATTTCGTGCTGTGATGTCTACCTCAGCCGCCGCGCCTGTCGCAACGCAAAGAAGTAACCCAAGATAAACACCCATTCGCTTCATGCCTTTGCCTCGTCGATTGCGTCCTCGGCTTGAAAAAAGTACTCGGTGATGCGCTCCGCATCAAAGGTATCTTCGATAAACAAGGGGCGCATTGCGTTCGTCTCGAAAACATCGACTAGCCATGTACGACGCAATTCAAATGCGGCGTGCAGCCGTTCGCGGAACGATTGCCGCAATAGAAGGGTCTTGCGGCGGCCTGATTCGCTGTCTTGCACCGAGACCAGACCAAAACGCCACATACGTTGATATTCCGCGCGATCCCATAGAACAATGGGACAGACGCAATGCGCCGCGAGAGAACGCAATAGGCCCCTGAGCGTTGCGTCCTCGAAGTGAAAATCCGAGACTAGAAATACCAAGCTCTTTTGTTGTCCTAAGTAGCGCGCGGCCTCGAGTAATCCCAGCGCAGATGTGCCGATCGGTTGCAAGCGGCGCAAGCGCTGCGCGATGTCTAGGCCTGCGCCCAGAGCGTGGGTGGGCGGCAACAGGAAATCGACGCGTAGCGTATTATCGCAACCGACAAAGGCGAAGCGATCGCCCGTGCGATAGACCGAGTAGGCGAGCGATTCGGTAAAATCCGCAAGAACATCCAGCTTACGGCTAACGCCCTGAAACGCCATCGACGCCGATAAATCCGCGATCAGATAGACTGGAACCTGGCTGCGTTGCCGAAAACTACGTACATACCATTGCTCGAACGGATCCGACAGGCTAGCGCGAATGTCGAGTCGGCGCGGATCCGGCGCCGCCAACAACGGAAGATTGCCGCGGAACTCCAAGCCGCCGCCCGATTGGCTGCTGCGATGATGGCCAGGCAAATGGCTTTTGGTGCGCCAGTCTATTTTGTAATGGAACTCTTTTAACATCGCCAATTATTCTATACGAGTTCGGTGTGGCATCTGTGCGAATGTGGTAAAAATTCTAGCCCCGAATAACCTGATTTCGATATTCAAGTGGCTTCTAGCGTGTACAATACAAGTATCTGATTTAGTGCAACTTGCAATTCTCCTTAGGTGTCGATCCAAGCAACTATGCGTATCTTGCTCAGTAATGATGATGGTTACTTCGCTCCGGGCCTGCGCCATTTGGCTGACGCACTTGGCGCAGTTGGGGAGATTACCGTCGTCGCGCCGGAACGAGACCGAAGCGGTGCGAGCAATTCCCTTACCTTGGATCGCCCTTTGAAATTAGGCCAGGCGAGCAATGGCTTTTTTCATCTCAACGGCACACCGACCGACTGCGTTCATATGGCGGTTACCGGATTGTTGGAGCACATGCCAGATATCGTCGTGTCCGGCATCAATCACGGCATGAACATGGGGGATGATACGGTTTATTCCGGCACGGTCGCAGCCGCGACGGAGGGCTATTTGTTGGGTATCCCGTCGATCGCGGTGTCGCTAGTGACAGCGGGCAATAATCATTTTGATACGGCGGCGAGAGTCGCGATGGATATTGTCAATCAGTTTCGCGATCGACCGTTTCGCGAGCCGATCTTATTGAACGTGAACGTTCCGGACATTCCATACGAAGACTTGCGTGGCCGCGAAATCACCCGGCTCGGCAAGCGCCATAAGGCGGAGCCGATCGTTAAATCCCAAAATCCTCGCGGCGAAACCATCTACTGGGTGGGTGCCGCAGGACCTGCCCAAGACGCCGGTGAGGGCACCGATTTTTATGCCGTTAAGGCTAATCGCGTAGCGATCACGCCGCTGCAAATCGACCTAACCCACTACGCGCAGCTAGAGACTGTGAAACATTGGCTAGCGCCATGACAGCCCGTCAGATTGGCATCGGCATGACCTCCCAGCGAACCCGGCAGCGGCTGGTCGACCGGCTGCGCGAAGCGGGGATTAAAGATGAACGTGTCCTGGCGCAAATCTATGAAATGCCGCGCCACTTGTTCGTCGATGAAGCACTGGCAAGCCGCGCCTACGAAGACACGCCGCTGCCTATCGGCTATAGCCAAACCATTTCCAGCCCCTACATCGTAGCGCGGATGACCGAGTTAGTTAGAAATGGGCGGCAACTCGGACGCGTGCTGGAGATCGGCACCGGTTGCGGTTATCAAACGGCGATCTTGGCGCGATTCGCTAAAGAAGTGTATTCAATAGAACGTATCGAAGCGTTGTTGAACAAGGCGCGTACCAATCTGCGCGGAATCAAGACGACCAATGTACGTTTCAAACACGCTGATGGTAGTTACGGGTTACCTGAGGCGGCCCCGTATGATGGCATTGTGATGACCGCGGCGGCTTTGGAAACACCACCAGAATTGCTCGCGCAGCTAGCGCCCGGCGGACGCCTCGTGTTTCCAAGGGGGCAGGAAAATCAGTGTCTATATGTCGTCGAAAATACCGATCAAGGACTGGTCGAAACCAAGCTGGAGGCGGTTAAATTCGTCCCGCTGCTACCGGGGGCGATTCGTGCTTAAACCGATGTTTTTGGCCGTGGAAAATATGCTTCCAGCAATTATCCTCAGTGCAGCCCTGGCCGGATGTGTGACCAGCCAGCGCGCGCCGGTAACTGACCGCACACCCACGCCAGCGGCAAAAGCGGAAGTCGCTACGCCCACCGCGCCGCCGGCTAAAGAGATCCCGAAAACGTTCGCCGCAAAGCCGGCCGATACTCGAGCAACAACCCATGTTGTGCAAAAAGGGGAAACGCTTTACAGCATCGCACGACAATATAGCTTGAACTATCAGGAGTTGGGCGCTTGGAACAACCTGGCCAATGCGAATGCAATAAAGGAAGGAACCGAGTTGCAATTAACGTCGCCAAACGCGCGAGGCGGACAACCGGGCGCCACCGCCTTGCCGATCAGTATTGATGCGCCGCCGGAGGGAAAGCCATCGGCTGAATCGGTAATCTTGCCACCACCGCCACCAAGAGTAGAAGAAAAGCAGCCGGACGCAATGCTGAAATCCGATCCAAAAGCGTCCCGCACGCCCTATTCGGAGGCGACGCTGCAAAAAATCCAGCGCGGTGAGAGCACCGAAAGGGCCAACAGCAATAGTCCGGAAAGTAGCCCAGAGCCCAAGCCCAATCCCGCGGCGCCAATCGATAACGAAAGTTTACAATGGGTTTGGCCGGCAAATGGTAAGATCATTTCAAGTTTTAGCGAGAGTTCGAAGGGGCTCGATATTGCCGGTGTGCACGGCCAGCCTGTTGTCGCCGGCGCCGATGGGCGTGTGTCTTACATCGGAAATAGTTTACGCGGCTATGGAAAAATGATCGTAATCATTCATAACAAGAGCCACCTTAGCCTATACGCGCACAACAGCGCGATTTTGGTGAAAGAAGGACAGACTGTGTCAAAGGGTCAAAAGATCGCTGAAATGGGAAACAGCGATGCTGAAAATGGCACCGTCAAATTGCACTTTGAAATCCGCCGGTTGGGGAAGCCCGTTGATCCATCGAAATATTTGCCCAGCGAAAGGTCATCATGAGCCACCCAGTTGAACAAGAAATAGACGAAGACGAAGAAACGGTAGATACGCCACAGGCAGAAGAGTGGCAAGCTGAAGCCTCCGAGGTCGCCGAACCGGCGAGTGATTGGCATGCCGACGCGACGCAACTTTACCTAAATGAAATTGGCCAAAACGCCTTATTGACGGCCACCGAAGAGCGCGAGCTTGCATTCAAAGTTCAGGCGGGGGACTTTCCTGCACGGCAAAAAATGATCGAGCATAATCTGCGGCTGGTCGTCAACATCGCTAAGCACTACATCAATCGCGGCATACCGTTGCTTGATTTGATTGAGGAAGGAAACCTTGGTCTAATCCATGC
>JANMJR010000352.1:0-2616 GCA_031371465.1 Pseudomonadota bacterium | reverse complement strand
TGACGTAGACCGCGCACAACCGCCCGTGATATGTGTTCGTCGGTGTAGTAGCGGACTTCACTCACCGCGATGCGTTTTCAGCTTCTGTGTGAGTACCGACGATTTTCCCCTGCGTAACTCCTCAACAAAAGCTTCGCTTTCTTCTAGGCTTTGGTCGATTTCATCGCGATGGTCGAAGTAGTAAGCTAGGGCTGCGTACACATCGCCAAGCGTCAAATCGTACTCAGCACAAATCTCATCTGCGCTTTTGCCCATGCGTTCGTGCCAGACGGCGATATTTTGTATCGTGATGCGATGTCCGGCAATGCGTGGCTTGCCGCCTGCCACGCCGGGCGTGATCTCAATGTGTCGATCTAGAACTTGGGCAATCATAGGTTAATGACCTTCTCTTCGCTACCGGTGAAGTAATCATACCAGTCGGGCGCGTAAACCGGAATTGACGCGATCGCTGCCCTTCACCTGTATTATTGCCGATCGGTCAAACCAGCTTTCTTTAAGCCGTCGGCAAATCCTTTGATCTGCCAGTCCGCCCATTGAAAAACTTTGAGTTCTTTTTCTAAAATCTGGATGGTAAATTTCGGATAGACTCGCTCCAACTCGACTAACGCGGCTTGGGCCTCGGCCATACGACCAAGCTGGGCATAGGTCGCTGCGAGACAAGCGTGAGTCCAGAAAATTTCCGGAAACTGAATCTTCTCCGCCCAAGCGATGGCTGCCGGATATTCTTGCCGCCAATAATGGTAATTCCAAAAAACAAAGTAATACCAAGTGGGGTGATGGGGGTTCAATGCCATTGCTTTTCTTGTCAAGGCGACACTGCGCTCCGGATCGCCGGCGATGCCGATCCGATGCGCCAAATCGACGATTAAGCTAATGTCGTTCGGCGCCATTGCGAGTGCCTGCTCGGCGTGCGTTCTGAATGGCTCGAATTCACCCCTGAAGAAGTGTGCCTGAGCGAGTTCCGCACGGGCAAATGCGTTTTTGGGGTCGAGTTGCACCGCGCGCTTCGCCGCCTGAAAGGCACGCTCCAACGGGTCGCCCTCGCGTTTGTTAAAACCATACAGGTATTCAAGGCGGTAGATTGCGGCCAGCCAAGCCGACCCCTCAGCCCAACCTGGTTCCTGCTTTAAGCTTTGTTCCAGGCAGCCCAAAACCTCGGCATGTGTGGAAGGAGATAGGTTATAGTCCATGTTGTAGGCACGGAGCAAACAGTCATACGACTCCAGTCGGCCCGGCGCACGTCGCTTGGATTTGCCAAGCTCCCATTTAGAAATTTGACCTGTCTTATCGGCAATGGTGGCGGCTACCGTGCCGGAAATTTCGTCCTGCAAGTCAAATATATCGCTCGCGGTTATATTTCGTTCATAGTTCGTGGCCCACACATGACCTCCTGATGCAGCCTCAATCAACTGTGCCGTCACACGAATTTTCTGGGCGACCTTACGTACACTTCCTTCCAACAAGTAATCCACACCGAGGTCGGCCGCGACTTTACGAACGTCGACCGCCTGGCCTTTGAACTGGAACGATGAGTTCCTGGCTATGACGAACAGGTCCCGGTAATTAGCGAGTACGGTGATGATCTCCTCGGTGATGCCATCGGCGAAGTACTCTTCCTTTGGATCGCCGCTGAGATTGGTGAACGGCAGCACCGCGATCGACGGGCCTTTGGGCAAGGCCAGGATCGGATCCTCTCGTTGGAAATCAATCGGAAGGAATCGCCAAACGAGTGCAGCGGCGACGAGCAACACCGCCAGCCCGGCGAACACAAAACTTCGCTTGCGAGTAGAGCCTAAGTGTTTCAACGGCAAGAAGCGGGAACGCCGCCAAGACAGCCCCTGTTGCGCTTCGGCCACTCGATACGCCCGCACCGGTTTGTCGATGTTCTTGACCGTGTGCTCACCGCGGTACTCGTAGTTCAACGGCAGCATGGCGCCAATGGTATCGACGACGGAACCCGAGACGCAGATTCCGCCGGGCTCGGCCAAGCTCTCCAAGCGGGCGGCGACGTTCACGCCGTTGCCATACACTTCGCCGCGATCAACGATCACCTCGCCAAGATTGACACCGATGCGAAACTGCACGCGCTTGGCTTCCGGCAACGTTTCGTTGCGCTGTTTGAATTCGCCTTGGATCGCGACCGCGCAGGTCAGGGCATCGGACACCGTGGCAAAATCCGCGAGCACTGCATCGCCCGCGTAATGTTTGACGGCGCCGTTATGCGCTTGAATGGCAGCGGCAAAAGCATCGAGGTAAGCGCTTAAGATCCGGTGGGTGCCGTCTTCGTCTTCGCCGGTCAAGCGGCTATAGCCCGCCACATCGGCGTACAGAATAGCCGCCAGCTTGTGCTGGAGCGGTTGCGGCTCTGGTGAAGAGTTGTCGGTGGAGCGATCCACCATGGTTTCCTCCTTACGGTCTGCGACCGAAAGCGGCAAATCAATCCTGCCAGCGAATTCGCTTTCCTATCATAACGCCGCGGCCCGGGAAACGGGGAATTTTCCCGGCCTTCGCGGGCGTCCGTTACTCTGCGGCGCAATGATCTTCTTGATGTTGATGCGCTCCGGGAAGAGATGGAACGTTGGAGATCACGAATTGTGAAGTTCGCGCTCCCTATCG
>JANMJR010000324.1:0-2773 GCA_031371465.1 Pseudomonadota bacterium | reverse complement strand
AAGCTGCAGCAATTGATCCGCGAAAACATGGCTAAGCTTGCGGCGGGATTGACTGCGGAGCAAGGCAAGACCTTGATCGATGCCGAAGGCGATGTGTTTCGCGGACTTGAAGTTGTCGAGCACGCTTGCGCCATCGGCAATCTGCAATTAGGCGAGTTCGCTGAGAATGTCGCGTCCGGCGTGGATACCTACTCCATCCGTCAGCCGCTTGGCGTATGCGCTGGCATCACGCCGTTCAATTTCCCGGCGATGATTCCGCTGTGGATGTTCCCGATGGCGATCACGTGCGGCAACACCTTTGTGCTGAAGCCTTCGGAGCAAGTGCCGATGACCTCGATGTTGCTCGCCGAACTTGCCGTCCAAGCGGGCATGCCGCCGGGCGTTCTCAATGTCGTGCACGGTGGTAAGGACGTTGTCGATTTGTTGTGCACGCACAAGGATATCAAAGCGATTTCGTTCGTCGGTTCGTGTCATGTCGGTGAACACGTCTACAACCTCGGCAGCAAACACGGCAAGCGCGTGCAGAGCATGATGGGTGCGAAAAATCATTGCGTGATCATGCCCGACGCAAATAAGGAACAAGCGCTGAACGCCCTAGCGGGCGCGGCTTTTGGCGCAGCGGGCCAGCGCTGCATGGCGATTTCCGTGAGCGTGATGGTGGGCGATGCAACCAAATGGATTCCAGACTTGGTCACCAAAGCGAAGAGCCTTAAAGTCGCTGCGGGCAACGACAAAGGCGCCGATGTCGGGCCGCTGGTTTCCAAAGCGGCGAAGCAGCGCGTGACCGGCCTGATTGAAAAAGGCATTGCCGAGGGCGCCAAGTGTGAACTCGATGGCAGCAAAGTCAACGTGACCGGCTTTGAACAAGGCAACTTCGTCGGCCCGACGATTTTCTCCGGCGTGAAACCGAGCATGAGTATTTACGACACGGAAATTTTTGGGCCGGTGTTGAGTATCGTCAGTGTCGACACGCTGGATCAAGCCATTGAGTTGATCAACAACAATCCCTATGGCAATGGCACGGCGATTTTCACCTCAAGCGGCGGCGCGGCGCGCAAATTTCAAAACGAAGTCGATGTGGGCCAAATCGGCGTGAACTTGCCAATTCCTGTGCCCGTGCCATTTTTCAGCTTTACCGGTTCGCGTGGTTCGAAGCTCGGCGACCTTGGGCCCTACGGCAAACAAGTGGTGCAGTTTTATACGCAGACCAAGACGGTTATTTCGCGCTGGTTTGACGAATCGAGCAAGCCGAGTGGCGTGAATACGACGATTAGTTTGAAGTAAGGTCACTCGCGGTCATTGCGAGGAACGAAGCAATCTCGATTTGTTTGGCGTTATGAAATACGAGATTGCTTCGTCGCAAAAAGCACTCCTCGCAATGACCAGCCGTCTATTTGATCACTTAACGCCAACAGGAAAGAAATGAAAATCGGATTCATCGGCTTGGGAAACATGGGCAACCCCATGGCGCGCAATCTCGTCAAGGCGGGGCACGAACTCGTCGTGTTTGATGTGTTTCCCGATGCGATTGCGAAGGTAGTCGCAGCGGGTGCAAAAGCGGCAACGGATGCGGCGGATGCGGCGAAAAATGTCGAGGTTGTCATCACCATGCTCCCCTCCTCGCCCCACGTCCGCGAGGTGTATACGGGCACAGGCGCGTTGTTGGCAAACGTACAACCCGGAACGTTGTTGATCGACTCCAGCACGATCGATCCGCACACGGCGCGCGAGGTTGCGGCGACGGCGGCGCGACGCAATATCGTGATGCTCGACGCGCCGGTATCGGGCGGCACGGTTGGCGCGGAAGCCGGGACGCTCACCTTCATGGTGGGGGGCGATAGCGCGGCATTCGCCATCGCTCAACCGATCCTAGCGAAAATGGGCAAGAACATCGTGTACTGCGGCGCCGCGGGAACCGGCCAAGTCGCCAAGATTTGCAACAACATGCTTCTGGCAATTTCCATGATCGGCGTGTCCGAGGCGATGAATCTGGGCGCTTCACTGGGTATCGACCCGAAACTATTGGCCAACATTTTCAATACCTCGAGCGGGCGCTGCTGGAGTTCCGATACCTACAATCCGTTTCCGGGCGTAATCGAAACCTCCGCCGCTTCGCGCGGCTACACGGGTGGCTTCGGTGTCGATTTAATGCTGAAGGATCTGGGCCTTGCCATGGATGCGGCCAAGCAAACCAAGCAAGCCGCGATAATGGGTTCGCTGGCGCATCAGCTTTATCAAACTTGGAGTGCGATGGGCAGCGGCGGCAAAGATTTCTCTTCGATCATCAATCTTTATAAACACGACTAACGGCATCAGTGCAAGGGCTGCCACCAGTAGCATCAGTGCAAGGGCTGCTACCTATAGTTTACGTCGGCGAGACGTTTTCGAAAGAAGTGACGCTGACCGAAGTAGAAATCAAACAGTTCGCCACGCTCTGCGATGACCAGAATCCAGTACATCACGATGACGCCTATGCCGAGAAAACCAGGTTCGGCAAAATTATCGCAAGCGGCCCACACTATTCGTCGCTCTTCGTCGCGATGACCGCCACGCATTTTTTCAAAACGAGATCTGGTGTGGGCTTGGAATTTAATCTGAAGTTTCTGCGGCCGGTCTACGCGAACGTCGCGCTTAGCATGACCTGGACTGTCACGAAGATCGAACATAAAGTAAGTCTTGGTGGCGATATCGTGTCACTTACAGGAAGCATCACCGATCCCGCTGGCAATTCGTTGCTGGCCGGCGAAGGCAAAATCTTACTCACGGAAAATCT
>JANMJR010000319.1:0-1600 GCA_031371465.1 Pseudomonadota bacterium | reverse complement strand
ATAGCCGCACTGTAGCGCGTTCATCGGGCGACTGCAACCACCGCATGCGCCCGTCGATTAGGGCGATCAACGCACGTTGCCACGGAAACGCTTAGGGCGCGCGGCGCTCGCGCTACATGTCTTGCAGATCAAGCACCAGCGCGCCTCTCCAAGCAGTCCAATGCAACGTTCACGCCAATTTGACAGCGCGCGAAAAGCAGACTTAAATGCGCGTTCAACCAACCAGTTATCGGGAGAACCCATGGCTTCAATCATGAACGCGATCCTCAATCAGTTCGACTCGGATACGCTAAACCAACTCAGCGGTCAGCTTGGCGCCAATCAGCAAACCACCGGCAACGCCATCGCCGCCGCTGTGCCGTTGCTGCTGTCGGCGCTGTCGCGCAACTCGAACAGCGCGGACGGCCGCGATTCGCTCTACAACGCCTTATCCAACGACCACGACGGCGGCATCCTCGACAACCTCAGCGGCTTTCTCGGCGGCGCGCAGCAGGGCCAAGGCGCGGGTATTTTGGGCCATGTTTTCGGCGATTCGCAAAACGGCGCCGTCAATGCCCTATCCAAGGCGACCGGCATGGAGGCCTCGAGCATGAGCCGGTTATTAGTCACCCTCGCGCCGATCGTGATGGGTTTTCTCGGCCGCACCCAACAGCAACAAGCCATGGGCCCGGCCGGCTTGGCCGGATTGCTTGGCGGCGAAACCGAATATGCACAACAAGCCGCGCCGGGCTTGATGGGCACGATCAAGCGCTTTCTCGATCAAAACGGCAATGGTTCGGCGGTCGATGATCTGGCGGGGATGCTGGGTGGGATGTTAAACCGGCGCTGAGCGTCGGCGCGCAACAAGCGCCTTACCGCAAGGCGGCGCGGCATCGCAACGGTGAGCGCGCCGGAAGATTGCGCGTTATGTGCGCTACCGCACAGATAAATTAGTTGCGAACGCTCATGCTTTTTTGCCGTGTTCTGCGCGGTGCTGGGTCGCAATACCATCAGCCGTTCGGGCTCAGGGCGAACGAGCTTAAGCGAATAGCATTGGGTGAGGTCGTGGGTAACCTGCACTGAACGGCCGGTGCGCGCAATCGGTCTGCGGCAGCGGCATCTTCGACCATTTGGGGTTGTGACCCAGTGATTGAAGGCGCATACTGATTTGCGCGATGAGACTGATCGTGAACTAGCGCGGCTGCTTGCGAGCGTTTTCCGCGCGGGCGGAAAGTGCTTCATTTTGCGCTGCGCTGAATAGAAAATTCATTGAAAACTATATCGTTATGACGATCGATACCCGCTTTACAAGTTCGCGTAGCGCGAGGCGTCGGGCGCAATCGATCAGCCGCGGGGTTTTGTGACCAACTTAGCTATCCGGCGGCTGACCGGCGCGCTAACACGCCAAGCGGAAGCGGGCGAGGGGCCGACGCAAATCGCCGACGCCGTCGTTGCGACATGGCAAGAGATGCATGCGGCACTCGCGCCGATTGTCGGCAAGGTGGGCGTCGCCGCGCTCTACGCTCGAACCCTGCACCTCACCGCGCAGACCCATCCGTGGCTGGCGGATGCCCAGGACCTGTTTCCCACTAGCATCGACGTCGAACCGTTGAAATTTCTG
>JANMJR010000290.1:0-17869 GCA_031371465.1 Pseudomonadota bacterium | reverse complement strand
ACTTGCGGCGCGGAATCGAATAGTCGGTGGGCAGTGTGGCATGATCATCGTCGGACGATTCCGCAGCACGAAGCGAATCGGATTTGATCGCCGGTTCCAAGTCCAGCGCGGTGAGCGTCGCCATAATCGAATCGATGGATGACAGTCGATGCTGCACCGTCAGTTCGCGCTGCACTAGATTGAAACGCAAATTGTCGATACCGGCTGCGCCCTCCAGGCGATCGCGAACGAGTTTTTCCTCGGTGGGGCAATCCATTTTCTGAATGAGAAAAACGGCGCTCGCGAGGGTTGTATCGGTCTGTTGACTCTCGCTACTAACACCGCCGCTAAAATTATTGTCCTGGGGTTTGTTCACAAGTGTGCTCCACGTGGTTGGAACGGAGGGAATTCTTGTACGTCAAAGCGCGGCGATCACTAATTTTGATTAACACAGGATCCCCGTGGCACTATGCCATGCCCTAGGATACTGGCCCCCAGCAATACATGCCCTGCGAGGCAAGCTGGGCGCGCCTCGTGGCGCGGTCATTTTTCTGACACCAACGACGTCAGGTTGATGTTGCGATCAAACCAGCCGTGGCGTCAAATCGACTTTCAACTGATCGCTTCCACAGGTCGGGCTGCCGGCTCGGTTTCGAGACGATAAGCCATGCGATAAAGGCCCGGCAGCACCAACAAGGTCAGCAAGGTCGAAGAAATAATTCCACCGATGACAACAGTCGCAAGCGGCCGCTGCACTTCCGCGCCGGTACCTGTGGCAAGCGCCATCGGAATAAAACCGAGCGATGCCACCAACGCTGTCATCAACACCGGCCTCAATCGGGTCAGCGCACCTTCGCGGACGGCCTGGTCTAGCGCCATTCCGTCGTCGCGCAGCGAGCGGATGAATGAAATCATGACCAGGCCGTTCAGCACCGCCACGCCGGACAGGGCGATAAATCCGACACCTGCCGAAATCGACAAAGGAATATCGCGCAGCCACAAGGCTGCAAGTCCACCGGTTAGCGCAAATGGCACGCCACTGAAAACCAGTAGGCCATCCTTGACGTTATTGAACATCGCAAACAGTAATGTGAAGACCAACAAGAGCGCAATTGGCACGACGATCTGAAGGCGTTTGCTGGCAGACTGTAGCTGCTCAAAGGTTCCACCCCAGGTTATCCAGTAACCGCTTGGTACCTTCACTTGTTGTTCTAATTTTTGCTGCGCCTCGTTCACGAAAGAGCCGATATCACGTCCGCGAACATTCGCTGTGACCACGACACGCCGCTTGCCGTTTTCTCGGCTGATCTGGTTGGGGCCAGGCGCAATTTCAAGGTTGGCGATGTCACCCAGTTGAACGTAAGCCGCACGCATCCCGTTGCCGGCGGCGGGCAAACGAATGGGGATTTGCTTGATTGCCTCCACGTCGGCCCGTAATGACTCTGGCAGTCGAACAGTAATGTTGAAGCGCCGGTCGCCTTCGAACAAGAGGCCGGCTTCGCGCCCACCGACAGCGATGGATAATGCGTCCTGAACTTCACTTACGTTCAGGCCAAGCCGGGCAATTTTTGCGCGGTCGACGAGCAAGGTTAGCATCGGCAGGCCGGTCGTTTGTTCGACCTTCACGTCGGCAGCGCCCGCCACTCCGCTGAGCACTGCTTCGATCTCGCCTGCGGTGCCGTCCATCACATCCATGTCGTCCCCAAACACCTTGACCGCCACATCGCTGCGCACGCCGGACAGCAGCTCGTTGAAGCGCATCTGGATCGGTTGGGTGAACTCGTAGTTGTTGCCGGGTATCGTCTCGGCGGCCTGTTGCATTGCGGCCACCAGATCGGCGCTACTGCGTTTCGGGTCCGGCCACTGGGAGCGTGGTTTGAGCATCACGAAATTGTCCGCCACGTTCGGCGGCATCGGGTCGTTGGCAATTTCAGCGGTACCCATTTTCGCGAAGATTCTGTCGACCTCCGGAAGTGTCTTGAGTGTGCGCTCAAGCTCCGCTTGCATCTGGATCGCTTGAGTCAGACTGGTTCCGGGAATGCGCAACGCGTGCAGCGCCACGTCCCCCTCATTGAGACTGGGGACAAACTCACTGCCCATTCGCGTCGCCAGCAGCCCGCTGAGCGCTATTGAGACCACGGCGATCGTCAGCACCAGTGGCTTGTTGCGTAGCGCCCAATCGAGCGTAGGGCGATAGCCGCGCTCGGCCCACGTCATGATGCGATTCTCCTTCTCGCTGACCTTTTCACCCATGAGCAAGGCCACGGCTGCCGGGATAAAAGTGACCGACAGAATCGTTGCGCCCACCAACGCGGCGACCACGGTAAACGCCATGGGATGGAACATTTTGCCCTCGACACCGGTGAGCGCGAAGATCGGCAAGTACACCACCATGATAATCAATTGCCCGAAAATTAGCGGGCGCCGCACATCCTTGGCTGCGACGAAAACCTGGTGGAATCGCTCATCGCGAGTCAACACACGGCCCGCGGCAGCCTGGGCATGCGCCAGCCGGCGCACACAGTTTTCCACGATCACGACTGCGCCATCGACAATGATGCCGAAGTCCAGCGCACCCAAGCTCATCAGGTTCGCACTGACCTTGTAAGTCACCATGCCGGTGAAGGTAAACAACATCGATAGCGGAATCACTAAGGCAGTAATGATTGCGGCCCGGATATTCCCGAGGAACAGGAACAAGATTGCAATCACCAACACGGCGCCTTCGATGAGATTCGTTTTGACCGTTTCGATGGCCTTGTCCACCAATATTGTCCGGTCATAGACCGTCTGTGCTACCACACCAGGTGGCAAAGATCGGTTAATTTCCTGCATCTTCTTGTCTACTGCCCGGGAGACCGCACGACTGTTCTCGCCAATGAGCATGAACACGGTACCGAGAACAACTTCGCGCCCATTCTCAGTCGCCGCGCCGGTGCGCAGTTCCTTGCCTAGCGTCACGTCCGCGACATCGCTGATCCGTACGGGTATGCCTTGTGGCGCATCAATCACGATGTTGCCGATGTCGGCGAGATTGCCGACTTGCCCCGGCGCGCGAATAAGATATTGCTCGCCACGTCGTTCGATGTAGCCCGCACCCACGTTGTCGTTGTTTCGCTCCAGCGCGCCCACCACATCAGACAGCGCCAGGCCATGCGCCATCAAGCGGTCGGGATAAGGCGCGACGTGGAATTCCTTGGCATAACCACCGATGGTGTTAATCTCCGTTACCCCTGGAACGTTGCGCAACTGCGGCTTGATGATCCAGTCCTGTATCTCGCGAAGATCGGTCGTGGTGTAGGGTGTGCCATCGGCTTTTAGTGCGCCTTCCTTTGCCCCTACCGTCCACATGTAAATTTCGCCAAGGCCGGTGGCGACTGGGCCTAACATGGGCGCCACGCCCGGCGGCAAATTCTCCTTGGCCTGCTGAATGCGTTCGTTCACCAGTTGGCGCGCAAAGTAGATGTCAGTTCTTTCTTTGAAGATTACCGTCACTTGGGACAGTCCGTAGCGCGACAACGAACGCGTTTGTTCCAAATTAGGCATACCCGCCATCGCTGTTTCGATGGGGAAGGTAATTCGTTGCTCGGACTCAAGCGGCGAATAACCCGGCGCCGCGGTGTTGATTTGCACCTGCACGTTGGTGATGTCGGGAACGGCATCGATCGGAAGGCGCTGGTAGTTGTAAATCCCCAGCGCCGCCATCGCGAGCGTCGTCACCAATACCAGCCAGCGCTGATCGATGGCGAAGTGAATTAGTTTTTCGAACATCAATCGCATCCTCGTTCGGCGGCGGAATCGCAAACAGCGCGGTCGATTCTGCGTAATGTTTGCTCGAGGTGTTTCACACGATGCGGCCAAAAAAGAGCAGTAACTTGTTTCATCGTGTTTTCCTTAATGGTCGTGGCTCGCACCGGCCTTGCCGATGTCCGCCTTAATGAGGTAGCTGTTGCTTGCCGCATATTGCTCGCCAGAGTTCATCCCATTTAGCACTTCAACGGTTGTGCCGTCGCTACGGCCGGGCGTGATCGGTCGCGCCTCGAACTGATCGCCGTATCGGCCAAAAACAACGGTCCAATCGCGCAGTGTTTGCACCGCTTCAGCGGCAACGGCGACCGCTACTTCAACCTCATCGGCCACGATATTCACGTTGACCGGCAGCCCCGGTCGCCATAGCCCTTTCGGGTTAGGCAGAACTAGGCGTGCTTTGGCGGTTCGAGTCTGGTCGCCAACCACCGATCCGACATAGGAAATCGTTCCGGTCGCTTCAGCGTCGAAGGCAATCGCATTGACCGTCGCGTCTTGGCCGGTTCTGACGCTGTTCAGGTCTTTGGCGTAGACGGTTACATCGACCCATACCGTGGACAAATCGGCGACCACAAAAATGTCGGCGTCCTCTTTGATCGCCTCTCCGGTGGCGATGTTTTTTTCCGTGATCACGCCGTCGATGGGTGAGCGAATTTCATAGCGGGTCAGATTGCCCGATGTGGGCAAGGCAGTCCCCAGCGACGCTAGCTTTTGCCGGGCTGACTGCTCGGCGATCTGCGCTTCCTGTAAAGCTTGGCGTGCTTGCAGATAATCCTGTTCCGCCGTTATTTTCTCCTCCCACAGCGTTTTTTCACGGTCAAACGTTGTGCGCGCAAGCGCTACGCGCTTGCGCGCGGCGAGTAGTTCACTACGCTGATCGGCCAACGTCTGGCTGGATAAAACGGCAATCACCTGACCTTTGCGCACCTTGTCGCCGGCGCTGGCGGAGACCGATTCCACCACGCCGGATAAGCGCGGCACGATGTGTACGGTACGGTCTTCATTGAGCCGGATTTCACCTATCAACTGTAATGCCGTCTTGATGCGCGCCGGACCGGCGGTAGCGATTTGCACACCATTGCTCTTCAACTGTGCATCGGTCATTGTCACGCGCGCTTCCACCTGCTCAAATTCGAACGAATAGGCTTTGCCGCCACTTTGCGCAGCAATCTTGGCGGTGAAGGAATGCGGCTCCTCAACCACCGCATCGCCTAGCAAGTAGTCGTTTTCGCGCTTGAAATTGAAAATTTGCGGCGTCGCGCCGAGCTGCTCCAAGGTGATCGTTGCCTTGGTTAATTCAGGATCGGCCGGTTTGCCGTTTTGATAGGTATAGATACGAAACTGCGGTTCGACGCCCTGCTCAAAAATGGTTAACTCCAAGCCGTAGCCATCCGCGACGAACAGGCGACCTCGGTGCGGCCCTTTTTGTGGCTTATCGGCGTCGGCGGCGTGTTGCATCTCATCGCGATTTTCTTCTTGGTCGTGATCACCGTGCTGAGCGCCGCTGCGAGAGGCTTCTCCGGCGCTCAGGATATAACTTCCGGCAAGTATCCCGGCCAACAACACAACGCCGATCAATAGCGCCTGCTTGGAAATTAAGGTTTTCTTGAATAACTCGAACTTCATGTGCAACTCCTAAGGTTTGCCATCCGGCCGTTGGCTGATGTCTGCAGCGTTGCCTAGCAGTCGATCTATCTCGGCCCCGGCACGGTGCGCGTCAGCGAGGGCGCGCAGATGGTGAGATTTGGCCTCGAACAACGTGCGCTGGGCATCGAGTACGTCGAGGAAATTGAACTTACCCAATTCAAAGCCCTTAGTCGCCACGTCATAGGCGCTTTGGGCGCCCGGCAACACTTCTCGCCGCAAGGTCTCCACTTCGTTGCGAGCCGCGCCCAAGCGTTCATAAGCTTGCCAAACTTCACTCGTCAGCCGAATTTGCGTGGCCGCCAGTTCATCGCGAGCCTTGTCGGTGCGCTTTAACGCTTCTAGCTGGTTGCCGCGATTGCTGTCCCATACCGGGAGCGGAATCGACACGCCGAGCAGGATTTGATTACGGCCGAATTCCTCTGAGCGCATGGCGCCGAGACTAACCGTCAGATCAGGCGTTCGTTTGGCGCGCTCTAGGTTGGCGAGCGACTGTCGGCGTTGAATTTCAAGCTTCGCCAGTGTTAAATGCGGTGACTGCGCCAGCCGTTCGTTCAAACTTTCAGCAGAAGGCAACGTTGGCAGTAACTCCAGACGCCCGTCCACGCGCTCGAAACGCGGCGAGGGATTGCCCCAGGTCGACGCGAGTTGTTGACGTGCAGTACGTAACTCGCTTTGCGCCAGCGATAGATTTAGGCGTACGTTCGCCTCGGCGACGCGCGCTTTGGTTTCCTCGAGTGGGGCGACCTTGCCCGAGGCCACACGCTTGGCGGCAACTTCGGTCGCACGCTTCGCAAGTTTAGAAACATCTTGCGCGAGGCGAACCCGTTCCTGTGCCGCCAGCACCGCGAAGAAATTCGCGGTTACAGCGGTTCGAACTTCGGCGCGGCGAACCTCAAGCGCCATCGCCGCAATATCGCGTCCGCGTTCAGCCGCATGGATACGCGCCACGCGCTTGCCACCCAACTCGATGGGCTGATTCATTTGCACTGTCGTCGTACGCGTTTCGCGCCGCGTGTCTTCCAGCAGGAACGCCAATTCCGGATTCGGCCGCGCCGCACCTTGCATGACAGCGCCTTCGGTCGCCTGCAACTCGCGCAGCGCGACCGCTAGGTCGGCGTTGGACTTCAACGCTAGATCTTCCGCCGCACGCAGCGTCACCACGCTCGGCTCGTCGACCACAGCGCGCGCGATGCTTTCGCCGGGAGCTCTAGTACTGGTCTGCGCGCATACCGAATTGCTTACGATTACAGAAACACCGAGCAACCAAACAATTTTATTGAGCGAACATAAACCCATCGAATTCTCCGTGACAAAACAACGAAAAGGAATTCGGCAAGGCGCATGCGTCAACGACGCATCGTGTACTAAAAGGGACTGATCAGATTAGCCGCCTCGCCGATTAAGCGAGGCCGAGCCATTTCGGACGTTCGGGTTTTGAAGAAAATAGGGTGAGGTGAAACGATGGCGCCGGCGTAAGTGCGAAACCGGACGCGCTAAAATGTAACTCCGCAACGCCGCCGCACAACGCTACCGAGCAAGCAGCATGGCAGCCACCGCAATCCATGTCGACATTGCCGGTCGTCGTGTCGTCGCTTGGTTGGATTGTATTAGTCGATGAAGCGTGCTCGTGAGTATGCACGTGATGACCAAAATGTTCGGTAGTAGCTTCGGTCTCATGCTCGCAATAGGCAGAGAGGGCGCCCCAGGCAAGCTGGAGCGGCACCACCAACAGCAAAAAAACGATCAGGCGCTGGGTCATGGGGCAAAGCTTAGCAGCGTTAGAGGGAGAGCGTCCAGCGAATTCTCAATTGTTTCTCAGAGCCATGGCCAGGATCCGCCCGGATATTGGCCTCCAGCCATGCCTATGCTGGGAGGCAATGGCCCAAGGCCACCCCGGCCGGACGCGCTTCGTGGCACGATTAATCTTCGAGCACGAACGCTGTGATATGGGTGTCGCGATCGTAATAATCTTCACGCTCGGCACGCTTTAACCACGCAACTCATTGCATAAAGCCTGTCATTCTGAGCTGCCTGTATTGGCGCTGCTAAAACTGCACACGGACCAGTGCGCCTTACGCGGGTTTACCCGTCCTACCGCGCTAGGGTACTATCCAGCCGCTTTCCGCCGCTAGCCGATGGGATTCGGGGGGCGCGAAGCGGACGATGTATCCGCCTTTCGACGCAAAACGCTGGCCTTGGCCGAGCCCGAGTCGCGGATACACTGAGCCGGGAAGGGGTCTGCCGACCATCATCTCGATGCGCTCGATCAGGTAATCGCGCAGATAGTTGTTGCTGAGTTGCGCCATCCCTTCGGCGAGCACGGCCGTGGCGAAGTAGGCTTGAGCCTGGATTCGCTCTTGCGCGGGCCCGATGCCGCGGCGCTTGAGCAAGGCTTGCAACGGAGCGAGCCGGTCGGCAAGAAGATCCGGCAACTCGAACGGATAGACCAGCGCAGCGCGCGCCTTCCACGCAAGCGGCAGCAGCGCCGCCGCGTCACCCGAGAGCGTCCCGGACAGGTAGACCCGCGAGAAAGGCACGCTCTGCGTCCTGATTGCCGCGACCGTCCGCAGATCTTCTTCGCCCAGCCAAAGCGCCAGCGTGACGGCAGGGTCCTCCCGCGACATTATCGCTCGCAGCTTGTCGCTATCGCGGCGGGAATCGCCGATCGCATGGTCGTCTACGATCCACCCGCGCCGCCGCAGCGCGGCCCCCAACTCTCGCGCCGCTACCGCGCCCGGCTGCTTTGCGCGGAACACTTGGATCATCCGTCCCGCCACAGCCCTGCTGCCTCCATTCGTTAGGTAGCGCTCGAGTATCCCCGCTTCGAGCAGAACCCCTTTTGAGAAGTACAGCGAATAGAAATCTTGTTCAGCGGCGACGGGAATATCCACGATCGGAAACAGGCATGGTAGTTCGTTTTGCTCACAAAACCGGTGGACGGGTTCCCAAGTCTGTGACGCGATGCCGCTGACCACTGCGAAGACAGGCTGGGACTCGTAGTAGTGGCGAAGCTGCGCCTCCCAAGCGCCAGGCTCGCCTTCGAGTTCCCACACGTGCAACTGCCATCGTCGGAAGGCCTTGAGCATCGCTTTGGCTGCCGGCATGACGCGCCGCTCATTGAAGCGAGGCGCCGCGCTTTTGTCGGCGAAATAGCTATTCAGCACCTGTAGCATGGCCGTCCGCTTCGACGAGTCGATGTTCGGCGCGATGATCGTGGCGAAATGAATCGTGTCGGCAGTGACCCCAGGCGAACTGCCAACGGACAAGGCGCGCAGGTACTCCAGCAGAGAAGTTGCCTCGTCGTCCGGCAGGCGATAACGCGGCATCAGCACGTTCAGCGGGCGCCCGGCATGATCGAGTCCCTCTCGAATCGCTCGCAGCAGCGTCGCGTCGGTGTAGGGTATTCGCGACGCAGCCAAGCCTGCTCGGCGGCGCAGATCCGAATAGGCGAGGCTGTCGGCTTTGGGCTGAAACAGATAGGGGCCGCTGATCGGCGGGACGACACTGAAGCCTTCGACTGTGCCCAGCCCGCTGCGGCGATGGCAATTCACGCACGCGGCTTCGGCGCCCGAGACGAGAAGACCGTTTAGCCGCTCGCCCCGCAGTGGTTTGCCCGAGGGCAGGCGGCCATCGCGGTAAATCGCGCGCCCGATCTCGATCAAATCGCGCGATATTGAAACCGCGACGGGTTCTGCCTGTACGGGCGCGTTGAACACCCAAACGCAGAGCCCGATGGCGAGCAGGCTAAGTTTCATCCTGATAAATGTACACGGATTATCGCTAAAGATACGAGATGATGTTCAAGACAAGCCGGTGATTTTCCGATTTCCGGCTGGTCTTCCGTGGCGCATTAACGCCCGAGGCTAGTAACGCGAACGGCGCTTAAGTATTCGCGCACCACTTCTTCCGCGCTGGCAAAACCTTCCAGCCGCACCCATGGCTGGCCGGGTGCGCCCCGCACGAAGGTGGCCGGAGTGTGGCTCATTTTATCGCCTCGGTAGACCTTGAAGGCTCGCTGAACGGCGATGCTGGCTTCCGCGCTGCCGGTGTAGTGCTGCCATTGGCGGCCGGCGCCGAATTTGCGCGCGTGCCGAGCGAGCGTGGCAGGGGTGTCGTGCTCCGGGTCGATTGAGATTGACACCATTTGAACATTGCTGTGCGCCTTGCCGAGTTCTTCCTGCACTTCGGAGAATAACCGGCTCATGAGCGGGCAGACCGCGGTGCAGGTGGTGTAAATGAAGTTCAAGATGATCGGTCCGCCGTCTTCGATCTCGGCTGGAAATCGCACTGCGGCGCCGTCCGAACGCACCAGAGTTACTTCCGGAATGACGTAAGTTTCGCTCAGGCGCGTCACGGAAGCCGCATTCTCGCCGCCGTGGTGGTGGGTATGGCCATCGTCGTGCTTTTCTCCTTGCGCGAACCCGGACAAGCAGAAACAAGCGGCCGCGAGCGCGGCAACCGCAACGCGCTTTTGTCGGGCATGGTCGCAATTAAGTCTTTTCCAATTCATGTTTTTTCCTAGTTTATCGTGTTGCGCGGATGAGGGGAGGGCGACCCGCCGCTCCCCAGGCGCCGCCGTTATGTAACGATAAGCGGGCGCATCATCTGGTTGTCTTCGTGGGACAGAATATGGCAGTGCCACACGTACTCCCCGCGCCGATCAAACTTGGCGATGATGCGAGTCACTTCGCCGGGGAACATCGCAAGTGTGTCTTTCCGCCCCGCCTCGTTTGCAGGCGGCGATTGCGCAGCGCCGGTCAGTTGAATATTGCTGAGGACTCCCATCGTCGGCTCCACGACAGCGCTGAATTGCTGCCGATTGACGACTTGATAGTTGACCAGATGCAGATGGATGGGATGGGCATCCGCGCTGGCGTTGTAGATTTCCCAGACCTCGGTATCGTTGAGGTGCGGGGTCTCCGTCGCGGGTGAGTCCCACATCATGCCGCCTCCTGCCGCCGTGCCCAGCATACCAAGCAGCCTTCCGTAGCTGTCCATGCCCTCGAACAAAAGCAGCTTGCGGGTCGGCCCATTTTGCACGAGGGGCTGGATCGGGCCGTGCACGGGACGCAGATTGCCGGGCAGAGTGGTGAGCGGAATGTTCCGATTGAGCGGCATGTTCACGCGAAACGCCATGACTTGGCCAACGGTGTTGGCGTTCGGCGGTTCGCCGCCGGGGAAGGGCTCATTGGCGTCGTTGCCGATGATGATGGTCTGCCCGTTGCGTCCGCTGAAGTCCAGCACGACGTCGGCGCGCTCACCCGGCCCCAGAGTAAGGCGGCTCATGGCGACCGGCGCATTGAGCATGCCCTGATCAGAGCCTACTTGAAAGAATTGCTGCCCGGATGACAGGGTCATACTGTAAAAACGCGAGTCCGATGCATTCACCATGCGGAAGCGATACAGCCGGGGTTCCACACTCAGAACCGGCCAAACCTTGCCGTTCACCAACACCGTGTCGCCGAAGAACTCCGGCAGCCAACTGGGGTCGGGATGCGAAGGGTCCTCGGGACCGGAAGGGTAGTAGAGCGAGCCGTCGCGCAAGAACATCGCGTCATGAATCATCAGCGGAATCTCATAGGGCCCGCGCGGCAGGTAGTTTGCCTGGATCAGCGTGTCTTCGTTTTCGTCGCGCAGCCAGTAAGACCCCATCAAACCGGAGTAAACATTCAGCCGGCTGATGCCCAAGGTGTGGTCGTGGTACCACAGGCCCGCGCTTTCCTGGTTGTTGTCATAGGTGTAGACCGGATAGAACTCGCGGCCGGTCAAGTGATTATTTGGGGTGCACCAAGCCTCGGGGTGGCCATCGCTTTCCGACCCGACGTGTGCGCCATGCAGGTGCGTGACGATGGGAACCGGGCCTCGGTAAGGTCCCGGAACCTGTCCGGCCCGCAGGGGATCAGCCCAGTGGAGTGTGGAATCCACGTTAAACAAATGGTGGCGGGGTCGATTAAAGCGGTCGACCAGATTGTTGACCCACGTCATCTGCACCGGAACACCCTTTCGCGCTACGATGGTCGGGCCGGGGCTCGTCCCGTTGTAGCCCCACACGGTGGTCAGAAGGCCGTTGTTGTCCCCGCCTGTGAGACCGCAAGATTTGCGGAACTGGGTTATCGGTATGCGGAAGACTCCTCCGTGTGTGGCGTCGATTACCGGTGGAACGGTCAACGGATTGACAAATTTTCGATGCCTCAGCGAATCGAGCAATGGCGCCTCGGCGAATGCTCGTCGAGCCAACAATCCTGACGGCAGGAGCGCCGCGCCGCCGGCATACATGCTTGATTGGAGAAATTTTCTTCTTGAGGGCATTTTGATCTATCTCCTTCTTAATGTGTTGGGCTATTAAAACGGTTTACCACGCGCGACCGTATCTCGTTAGTCCGATGTTTATCGGTGGGTAGGGTCGCTTGAAAAAGATGAGGACGCTCCGCGTATCGCGTTCGGGGTCCCGGCAATTGATTCGAGAACCAATCGACTGAGAGGGAACCGAGAAGAAATACGGTAATGACCGCAGGACGCATCGCACACTTCAAAAGACACTGATTGCCGGATAACGCAGCCGACGCACGGATTACCCGCGCCGCGTGGTCGCGTTTTGGCTCGTTACGCCGGGCGCGTAACGTATCGTTTTGAGTCGGCATTCCCAGCCTTTAGGAAAATGTTGATGCAATTTTCATGGTTTTTTTGGGACCACGAACCGTGTTTGCGACGCATTTTTTTCCGGTCGAAACCTTGATTCTTTTTTATTACTTGTTCTTTTAGTTCTTGTTTTTCACTTTTTTTATTTCCATACACCGAAATGTTTGTTGTGATGCGGCGGGTGGAATTTGGTATTGAACAAATTCTAGATAAACCATGGTGAAAAAACTGTCGGGAAACCCTGATGTCGACGTCAGGTTAACCTGAAGTTACCTAAAGGTTTTCCCTATACCGGAAATACGCACTTTCCGCAAAAAACTTTCCCGTCGAAGCCGCGACAAATGGATCTCCAAGCGAGCGGTCCGATGCACACCAACATCCCCGACGCGTCGGTCAACTGGCGATTCTGGCCATTATGTGTACTGACGAATTATGTTAATTGTATTTTCTCGCGAGCGCGTTTTACCTATGATTTTGTGGCGTTGACGTGCTCGCGAGCGCAACATAATTACAGGGCAAAATTTATGGATGCTGTCTACCGAATATGCCAAAGACAACTTGAAAGTCCAGGCGGAATACGCCAAGAGCAAAGCCTTCGACATAACCAAGCTCTCTTACTATTTGCAAGGGGGATACACGTTTGCCGAGAAATGGACACCCTTCGTCCGTTATGAATACACGACCACTGATAAATCTCAGAAAGACGATGCATCGTTTTATCAAAAAACTATTGGGCTCGGTCTGGATTACAAAGTCAACTCCTACATCTCGCTACGCGTTGAAGATCACATCAACAAAGGTTATGCGTTGCCTGTTGGATCCGGTGAAGTAGCCGCGGGAGATGGCAAAGAAAAATGGAATCTTTTTGCTGTAAGCGTCAACTACATATTCTGACAAGCGGAGTAACGACAAATGAAACATTTACATTTTGCCACCGCACTTTTGCTAACCGGCCTAGCGTGCGGCATTGCTCAGGCGGCCGACATAGTCGTCATCGCCAATAATGCCAACAACAACATTGACAAAGCCTTTGTCGTGAAAGCCTATACCGGTGACACGAAGTATTGGCCAGACGGCGGCGCATTGCAATTGATGGATCAACAAGAAGGTAGTGCAAGCCGCTCGGCTTTCAATTCGGGGGTTTTGGGTAAGAGTGATTCCGCGGTAAAGGCCGTGTGGGCGCAAAAAATCTTCACTGGGAAAGCGGTACCGCCCAACTTGGTCGGTTCGGATGAGGATGTAAAAAAAGCCGTGGCGGCCAACAAGAACGCTATTGGCTATATCGATGCCGCCGCCGTTGACGGTACGGTGAAAGTGCTGTTGAAATAAAAGTTTTAACCTCCCATATGGGGCACGGTGAAATTCGCAGGACATTCCGTTTCATCATCGCCGCCCCATGGAGAATCAATACCAGCGCGGGTCTTGCTCGCGTTGGCTCGGCCAATAGCTACCGGCTCATCAAGCCGAGCAAGCATTTGGCGGCAGGCTCGTCAGTGCCGACAAGGGCGGCGCCCCCAAAGCAACCATCACACCCGGACTACGCAAACCATTGATGTCTACGATTTACCAGCCGTTCACAAGTTACTGATCATTTGCTTCGCTATTTTGCCGACTCGATCTGCAGCGAGGCGATCTAAACGACGTTCAAATCAAACCTTACTGCGATTTGCCCGCGGCGGAAAACTGATGCAGCAACGCCTTGCGCACCATGTGCACGTGTTGGCGCAAGGTATAAACCTGATTGGCAAACGCGAGCGGGGTGGGGATGCGATGGGCGGCGCGCTCAATTCGATCGATTTCTTCCAGCCACCCATCTTGGGATTTGCTTTCCGGCATTTCTCGCACTTACAGTTCGAGCATTTTCAACTCGCCGTAGTAGAACGCCGTAGTAGAACGCCGGTGTCGAACGCCGGTGTCAAACGCCGGTGTCAAACGCCTGAACGCTGGTGTCAGGTCTTGCAAAGCAACATTCCATTCGAATCCGAGTAAGACGCACGACGGTTTAAGCTGCGCGATCGCGGCGTCCCAACACTTCGGGTAACGACGCTGGGTTCCCGCTTTCACGGAAACGACCGTGTTCACGACACCGATCGGCGCGCTTAACCAGCCGCAGCCTGAATTAGTTCGATGTCTTTTTTGAGTAATTGATTGACCAATTGATTGACCGTCGTGCCACGCTTCTTGGCGCTGGTCGCCAAGAAATCCAGGACCTCCGGCTCCAGGCGCACGGGAGGGATCAGGCGTAGGTCGGGGCGATAAAACTTGCCGCGCTCGGCATTGCTGAAGTCGTATTCGTCTTTCATGGTGTCACCTTTACATGTGGCGGATGTGCGGTCTTTACCCTTTTTCGTACTGCTCACGCTCGCGCCAGGTTGCCGGGCGCGCTGAGATCAATCGTATCAGCGCCGTGTTCGGCCCTGTGGTGTTGAACGTATGGACTACCAACAACAATCGATCGTTCGCTGCCCGCCCCACGCTGACCCAGCGCTCTTCATCGTCGCTGTGCTCGTCGTCGACGCGCGTCATAGCCAGAGGATCAAGCAACACGCTCATGGCGTCCATGAAATCCACACCATGCTTGGCTAAATTGCTCTCGGCCTTGGCATCGTCCCACTCGAACTCGTAACTGGCGCCCTCGCTCATCCGAATTTGACGAAAGCGCTCATCGGTCGTACGCGAGAAAGTAGACTGCGGATCACGCCAATCTCGATCACCCGAGATACCATAACGAAAAGATTATACATATACGGCGATAATATATCTAAAGAACGATCAATATTGTGTCAGGTCTTGCAAAGCAATATTCCGTTCGATCCGCGTAAGACGCACGACGGTTTAAGCTGCGCGATCGCGGCGTCCCAACACTTCGGGTAACGACGCTGGGTTCCGCAATCGTGGTCACGATGGGAGGAATGGCGGTAGAACCCAGTGTTGTCGGGCCCCTTGATTCAGCACTCGGTAGCATTCGTACGTCGATATCGGTTCACTTATGCGCCTTCAACTATGCCCTGAGCAAGGCATTCATTTGCGATTGATAACCGCGGCCGCGAGCGCGAAACCAGGCGAGGACGCCGTCATCGATGCGCAGCGAAACCAGCGACTTGTTTGGCACGGTGACGAGGCCTTTTCTGACCATCGCCCGCGCGAATTGCTCAGGCGTCCTAGCCGGCGCATCGTTGTCAATGACGATCGCGTTGGCCTTCAGCGCTTTTAAACGCTTAACGTCAGTCTGGGATTTGCGAGAAGTAGAAGCGGCTTTCATATTGGGTTGCCTTACGAAGTGAAATGATGTGATCGTCATCACCACGCGGCGTATGCGTTACCGAAACTACAACGCAATGCAGCAATCTCAACGTGAGGAAACGAGGCTCGCCATAGGCTTCGCGGCTATCTTCTGCGGTGAGCGTATAGCCCGCGTAAGGCGCACGACATTGTTTTGGCCATGCCGCAACGGGGTAGCCCTAGGCTAGCCACTGGCCTAGGGCCAGCCGCACCCTGCCGGGGTGGCCTTGGGCCATTGGCTCCTGGTGTTGCATGCTCGGAACGCCGCGCCCTGCTTGCCGTTCCAGCCAATCGATGGCGATTAAATCTCGGCAGATTTGAGCGACGAAATGTTTTTCTCAGGCTCGTTGTATCAATGATTCAGCAAGTTGCTCAGGCCTTTGACGAGGTTGAGCCAGGTCTGGGCGTCGCCACCAAAACAGCGCGTGAGCCGCAGGGCGGTGTCGGCGCTCAATCCACGATGTTCCGGGAGAATGTCATTCAGGCGAGGTGGTGCATTTAAGCGCTTGGCTAGTGCGTTGAACCTCAAACCCAGCGGCTTGAGATAATCCTCACGCAGTACCTCGCCGGGATGAACCGGCCGCATTCCATTTTTCAACATCGTGCGCTCCGTTTCTGTTTTTCATCGCCAACAAAAGCAGATTCTTCGCTTTGCTCGGAATGACAATTATTGGCGGCGCTTTTCCCTTGAAGAAAAAAACTATTGCGATTTCGGACTCCTAGAAAACTGATGCAGCAACGCCTTGCGCACCATGTGCACGTGTTGGCGCAAGGTATAAACCTGATTGGCAAACGCGAGCGGGGTGGGGATGCGATGGGCGGCGCGCTCGATGCGATCGATTTCTTCCAGCCACGCATCTTGGGATTTGCTTTCCGGCTTTTCTCGCACTTCCAGTTCGAGCATTTTCAACTCGCCGTAGTAGCGAAAAATGCGCCGGCGAATGCGCCACGAATATAACACCGGCGCCAGGCGAAACAGCGGAAACAATACCGCCAGAATAGGCACGAGCATAAAGATTAAACGATTGACCAGCGTCGCGGCCCAGAACGGCAAGTAGCGTTGCAAGAACGGCTTGCCACTTTTGTAATAACGTTCGGCCTCGCGCGACAGCGGAATCTCAACGCCGTTCGGCGACGGAAATTGCCCGGCGCGCTGAAACAAGCCGGCGCCGCCATGGTTGGCGCTGAGCGCTTGCAACGTCAAATCGATCAAGGCCGGATGGAAATCTTCCCGTGCCACCAGCGTGGCGCTCGGCGCGACCAAGCTCATGTCTTTGGGTGGAATATTCTGCGGTAAATCGATTGTTCCGCGCGGCAAGGTCAATGCTGATAAGTAGGGGAAGCGGCGCACGTAGGCTTCCGCCTGGGTGAAGCTGAACATCACCACGTCCGGCGTATAGAGCATCGTCCACACGGCGCTCGATTGCGCCGAACCGACAATGAATACCGCGTCGACTTCCTTATTCAATAGGGCTTGCACCGCGTTCATGCCACCCAGCGGCGAGAGGATGGTCGGCTCGTCCGCCACGCCGTGGGCGCGTAGCAGCTCGAGGGCAAGTGAACGTGTCCCACTGCCTTCTGGGCCAATGGCCACGCGCTTGCCCTTCAGTTCGTCAAGCTGGGCGACGGTCAAATCCTTTTGGTGAAACAACCACAATGGCTCCGGATAAATCACACCCAGCGACACCAAGCCTTCGGTATTTTTTCCCTGGGTGACGCCGCTTTGCAAAAAACCGATATCGATGTCTTCGTTTTTATCTAACAACCGTTGCAGATTTTCCGCGGCGCCTGCAGAAGGTTTGATGTCGAGTGCAATGCCGTTGCGGGCGAAGAAATCCTTATAGCGGGCGGCGTAGATTTGGTAAGCGCCTTCGGCCTGGCCGGTGACGATGGTGACGCGCTCCGGCGGCGCCGGGCGCATGAATTTGTAGGTTGCCCAAAACACCCCGAACAACAGCGCCAGCACAACGACGCCGATCATTGCCTCGTCCCGTAGGGACAAGCTACGGAAGCGTTTCCACGGACTACGCAATTGGGTTTCCCATCCTACGATTGGGAATTGGCCTGGCTAAGTCGCAGATACTTTTCCTGCAGCATGTCTTGGCTTTCGACCACGTCCGGGTGCGGAATGATGCACTCGACGGGACATACTTCGATGCATTGCGGCTGATTGAAATGGCCGACACATTCGGTGCACAGCTTGGGATTGATCTCGTAGAACTCGATGCCTTGGTAGATCGCATCGTTCGGACATTCCGGCTCGCAGACATCACAATTAATGCATTGATCGGTGATCAGTAAGGCCATATTATTTTTGAATCTTGTCCTGCATTCTTTCCACCACCAGCGGGCTGACGAACTGGCTGACATCGCCGCCCATGGAGGCGATCTCGCGCACGATGGTTGCCGAGACGAACATGTAGTTGTCCGACGGCGTCATGAACACGGTCTCGACATTGGGCAAAAGCTTGCGATTCATGCCGGCCATTTGAAACTCGTATTCAAAATCCGACAC
>JANMJR010000288.1:0-4224 GCA_031371465.1 Pseudomonadota bacterium | reverse complement strand
GCAACACAACGCGCTTGATCATCTAGCGATTCACTGTGCTCGAACGGCAAATAAAAGAAAATACGTTCGACGGAATTGACCACCTGGTCGTGGCCTTGCGCAACAGCGAAGCGCGCGGTCTGCAACGCCAACCCATCCGTCGCAAACGCGCGCGGCATGTCGCGAAACATGTTGCGCGGGAATTGGTCGAGCAAAATAATCAGGCTCAGACAATGCTTAGGATCCTCGCGCCAATGTTGCAATTCGCTACGTTGCGCTGATTCCAAAGTCGCAAGGAAACCTTGCCGAATCTCGGCATCGAACGCCGCATCCTTGACGAACCACGCCTTGCGCGACTGTCCGAATTCATCGCGCTTCGGCCCGCCAAACCAAAAATCGTAAATCGTTTTGGGTTCAACCGACATCGCGTTTGAAATCTACTTTAGCAAACTAAAAAGCTCCGCCTCAAGCTTGCCGGTCGGCTGGCATTTGGTCGCGGCGTTCGGAAACGTGCCCGTCTCACCGGTGTTAAAGCTGATGGTATCGTTGAGCAACAGCGGCTTCGCATTCGCGCCGACCACCGATTGATCGCGCGTCAAGTTATAGGCGGACGCCGCCGTCACCCGCGTCTTGTCCGGCTCGAGTTCATTGAAGACCATGCGCACCGCGGCGGTTAAACCCATGCGCCGCTCCACTTGAAATAACTTGCCCTTGTTCATGACCTGATACTGCTCATAGGGACTGGCGGCGGCGAAATCGTAGATCTTATCACCCTGGGGCGTCTTAACGGTATTCACCACGCGGCCACAATCGACATAGTTCTTCGGATCGCCGCCGTAGTGCACTTGCATCTGGCCGTTGGCGGCGTCAACGTGATCGATATAAAAATTCGTTCGGCTCACGGCGAGTATGAATTTTTTCCATAGCGTTTTTCTCGGCCGCCAGACATCGCGCTCAAACTCCGATACCACGTCGACATCGGGCTTGACATAGGCCGTCGGCGGTTTCACCGGCGGCGGGCCGGGCTGCGGGCGATCGTCTAACAAGGCGCAACCGGCAAGCGCCCATAGCGCAACACCGAGGATGCGAACCGCTTTCATGGGTCAAGCAGAATACGCGACAACATCACGAGCATCCCGGCCGTCGCGCCCCAAATGTTGTAGCCTTGGTAGGGCATGGCGTAAAAATGCCGCAAACGGCCGGCGCGCACGGCGCTTTGCATTTGTCGATGGCTGGGATCGACGAGAAATGAAAATGGCGCCTCGAATGCATCGGCCACCTCGAACGGGTCGAGCTTCAGCACGAAGGGCGGTTCAACCCAACCGATCACCGGCGTCACGCGAAATCCGGTAGGAATAAAATAGTCCGGCAAGCGGCCCAAGAGGTGCACGTGGCGGCGATCCAGCCCAATCTCTTCCTCGGTTTCGCGCAGTGCGGTTTCCTCGGGACTGCGATCTGCCGCGTCTACCTTGCCACCGGGAAAACTGATTTGTCCGGCGTGGTCATTGAGATGATCGGTGCGGCGCGTCAACAGCACCGCCAAGCCCTCGGGCCGATTAATCACCGGCACCAACACCGCGGCAGGCGTGGTCGCGGCGATTTCGTCCGGTGTCATGCTCAAGCGCCCGTCTTCGACGGGCAAGTTTTTGCGCACCGCCAAACGCGACGCCAGACTATGGCGGTCGAACGTTGCGAAATCTACACTCATGGAATCGATTAGTTTCAAACGGGTTCGCAATCTGGTTACTATGGCGTCATTTTACCCGAGTCACGATTACAATTTAGCAGCCATGAATCAACTGCACTTAACCCTGGTATTTTCCCTTCTCGCGGGCCTTCGGTACGCGCCTGCGCAAGCGAGCGAATTCGATTGCCGCCGCTTCTACGATCAGGTTGACCGGGCCATCGCCCGCGCCGGCGTCCGCGATGCGCAGGAAGCGCCGGTGAAGGCTTATCCCTATTTGCGCGGCGATCGATTGCTCGCCAGCCTGGCGCCCGATACCGATAACGACGCGCGTTTCGATTTTTTGCTGCAACAATTATTGGCGCGCGAGCAACGGGCGAGGCAACTTGAACTGCGCAACTTACCGCCCCGCACTCGCGCCGATCTGGAGCGAACGCAACGGGATCTGTTCCCAAGCCAACCCGATATTTCCAGCACGCTTGATGACTGCGCCAAAGCGTTGCTCGCATCCGATCGCACGCGCCCGGACGCAATTAAGCGCGAGATTCGAGCGCCCGATAGTTACAGTCTGTTCAAACGGCTGCTGGGATTTTATCCGTTAACGGCGATTCCATTTTCCAGCGGAATTCGCAAATTCCAAGCCGAGATGACGGGAACCTATGGCAAAAATCTAAGCGACGTCGTTCAAGAGATTGATGTCAGGTTTCACACGCCGCAACCGTCGGCCCCGCTCGACGTTGCGGCGATTTTGCAGCAAGCCAGCGATAATCCATTGCGCATTCCGCTGCCGAACAGTGAGCCGCTGGCGCAACTATTCGCCCACTTCGCGCCTAACCTCGCCATCGATACCCGCGCCGATTATGATCGGCCCGGCGCGCCGCGCTGGGGTGATGACGGGCGACCCAACGTCGACGCAACATCGGCAACTATCTACACAATCGTATCCCACACGAAATTCAACGGACAGATTTTGCTGCAACTCAACTATGTGATTTGGTTCAGCGAACGTCCCAAGAAAGGCACGTTCGACCTGCTCGGCGGCGCGCTTGACGGCTTGATTTGGCGCGTCACGCTGACGCCGAACGGTGAGCCACTGCTGTACGATGCCATCCACCCCTGCGGTTGTTATCATGTTTTTTTTCCGACCGGCAAACTGCGCGCCAAGCGGCGCCATCCCTCGCTGCAGGAACCTGCTTACGTCCCGCAAGCCGCGCCCCACTTGGCGCCCGGCGAACGTCCTACCCTCTGGCTGGAAAGCGCAACGCATTACCTCGTGCGCGTAACCAACAGCCCGCCCGACCTGACACGTTCCATCACGCGCTACGAACTAGCCGACTACGATCAACTGCGCTCGCTGCCACAAAGCGACGGCACGCGGCGCAGCCTATTTCGTCCCGACGGCTTGATCGACGGCACCGAACGCGGCGAGCGCGTGTTGTTTTGGCCGATGGGCATCGCCAGCGCCGGCGCCATGCGCCAGTGGGGACACCATGCCACGGCGTTCGTCGGCCTGCGGCATTTCGATGATCCGGATTTGATCGAGAAAGCGTTTGAAGCGGTGAATTAATGGCGTTCATTGCGAGCCTGCTGTTTCGGTGGGAAACCGCGCACGGACCCTGAACTGGCTGCGCGGTCGTCGCTCCCTTTTCTAAGGGGAGGTTGGGACGGGGTAGCCCGAGTCTAGCCACTGGCCTACCGGGTGGCCTAGGGCCAGGGCCAGGGATTTTGTGGTGGTGGGTCATGGTAGGCGCCTGAAAATCCCCCTCACTCCCCCTTTAGAAAAGGGGGAAAGATTACGCTGACTATGCCCTGTGGATAACTTGAGTTCATGGAAAGTTGTCGGTGTCGCCGCGGCCGATACTGCTCACGGACCATGAACCGGCAACGCCATCGCACCTCCCTTTCTTAAAGGGAGGTGGGGAGGGATTTCGCAGCCGAGGCTCACAATAGTCGCCCTGAAATCCCCCTCAGTCCCCCTTTTATGGCATCAATACAAATGCGGCCAGGAGCTGGCCTCGGGCCACCAGACAAAGGGGGACGGCGTGGCGCCTGGCCTCTGTGGATAAGTGAGGTTCACGGAAAGCGGCCAGTAGCGGCGCTGCCGATACTGCCCACGAACCATGAAATGGGCAATGTCTTAAGCATGTCATCCTGAACGCCGCGAAGGATGACAGGTAATTAAGGTTAATAGGAAGGGACGCGTCACTTCCACGAAGCACACCCAGTTTGCCGCCTGGCAATGCATGGCCTGCGAGCCAGTATCCATAAGGCTCTTCAGGCAATGCCTAAACGATGTAACACTTGCCGGAACAGAGTTGCTTGCGCATAATTAGCGTCATTTCCTTCGCTCACCAGGTGCCCCCATGTTCAACGACGCTGCGATTATCCAAGCCCGTATCGACCTCACCGCCGCGCTGCGCTGGGCGGCGCGACTCGGCCTCAACGAAGGCGTTTGCAATCACTTTAGCGTAACCTTGCCGGGCCATCCCGATCATTTTCTGATCAACCCGCAGGGACTGCATTGGTCGGAAATCACACCCGCCGATCTGGTTATCCTGAAC
>JANMJR010000232.1:0-5086 GCA_031371465.1 Pseudomonadota bacterium | reverse complement strand
GCCGGCAGTTGGCGCATGAGCGGGCGTACCGGTGCGCCGCTGCACGAGGAGTTATACGGCAAGACCGTCGGTATCCTAGGCCTGGGCCCGATCGGCCTAGCCGCCGCGCGTCTGGCCAAGGCATTTGGTACGACAGTGCTGAGCTGCAATCGCACGCGCATCGCTACATCGGAATTTATCGACACGATTTATGCGCTGGATCAGTTGCATGAATTTCTTCAGCGCTGCGACTTTGTCGCCGTGTGCGTTGCCCTTGCGCCGCAAACGGTCGGGTTAATCGACCGCGCCGCCTTGCTGCGCATGAAAAAAAATGCGGTTATTATCAACATCGCGCGCGGGGCGATTATCGACGAAGATGCGCTGTATGAGGCGCTACGGGACAAAACCATCGGCGGGGCCGTCATCGATGCCTGGTATCGCTATCCCACGCCAGAAGATTTGCATGTTGCGCCATCGAAACATCCGTTTGCTTCCCTGCCTAATGTTTTGATGACGCCCCATTCGTCGATTTGGACGCGCGGCATGATCGAACGACGCTGGAGCGATATTGCAAAAAATATCGATGCCCTTGCGACCGGGGCGGAACTCAAAAATATTGTCCGCCAACCACTACGCTGACGGCGCGATGGAATCTTGGTCGGTTGGCGTGGGTTCGGGTTCGGACACCACACGATTGCGGCCACGGGCCTTGGCCTTATACATCGCCATATCCGCGCGGTTCAGTATCGTGGAAATTTCTTCTCTGGGCCGATACTGCGTTACGCCGATCGATACGGTGATGCGAAAATTGGGATCCGATTCCAGCAGTCGGCACTGTTCGATTTTTTGCCGCACACGCTCCGCATCGATGTACGCGCCTGCTAATGCGGTTTCCGACAAGATCAACAAAAATTCTTCACCGCCGAAACGGCCGAAAAAGTCGATGGTGCGCACGTTGGGCTGAATCGCCAACGTCAGTTGCCGTAGGACTTCATCGCCGATCAGATGGCCTTTACTGTCGTTGACGCGCTTAAAATAATCGATATCGATCAGACATACTGAGAACGGCTTACCACCCCGATCGCTGCGATTCTTCTCCTTGTGCAGTGCGCTCATCAGATAGCGACGATTATAAGCGCCGGTCAGATCGTCGCGCACGGCGATGGCCTGACTGGATTCCAATTCGACAACGCTCCTACTCAACTGATGGCGCAAGCGACCAATATAGGCGCCCATCATCGCGAACCAGGGCAGGACCACGAGGAGTACGATGCCATAAAGTATCGCGAGGTTATTGTCGCTTGATCGCTCGGTCGCCGTTATCAAGGGCCACACCAGCGCGACATAGGCCATGAGAACGATTACTGCAATTTGTAGAAACTCACGACCCTGGAGGCGAAATACGCCAAACACAAAGATCATCAAAATCACAGTGATAAAGATTCCCCGTGCGGCGCCTGCATTGTGCATGACATAAACCATGGTCAGGCTCGACGCAAGCATTTGCGGCGCCGTCAAGCTTGGATCGCTGAACTTGAGATTCAGCTTGGTTAGAAATAGAACATAAAACAGCAGCGTAAAGAATGCGATCAAGATTCCGGCGATGACCAAGCTCTTACTATCGACGAATCCAAGCCAACTACAAGCGAAGACGAGAAACATGACCAGTAGCGAGGTAAACGCCGCGATGTAATAACGGCGCATTCGCACGGCTTGCTTGGTAACTTCAGGGTTGATATTTTTGCGGGCGGGCATCGCGTGCGAATCAACGGTTCAAAAAAGTGAAAGGAATTTCACATGCAGCCGGATCATGGTTAGTTAGAGCCTCCGCGAAATTTAAATCGCCCGCCCAGGCCGAGTGAATATAGCATAACTTCGCTGAGATCGAGGGCGCCGCACCGGGTTTCGATAATTTAACCTATTACCCCGCAGTCTCGAAGTTAGTTTTCTTGACGATAAACGCGGCGAGTCGTGAAATCGTTGCTTTCTTCGGTCATGCCATCCCAACGTTTTGGTAGAATACGGGCTCATTCCCTTCGCGTTTGTTTCTCGAAGCACTGCCTTGGCCCGGGTGGTGAAATTGGTAGACACAACGGACTTAAAATCCGTCGGACTCTAAACAGTCCGTACCGGTTCGATTCCGGTTCCGGGCACCAAGACTTTTTCCAGTTAGCGTAGCGTCTCATTCTGTTTGCGCCCTATTCGCGACGATGTCGGAGCGGGCGCAGCCTGAAGCCCCGCGTCCTGCTTGGCTGGGCCTAAGCGAACCGGTTGAGGCGATGCCATGGCGGGAAGGCAAGCTCAGGGCGAGGCCTGGCGATGCCTAGTTCTCCCCCGCTTGGTGTTGCGATTCGGTAGCAATCTTTACCGGCTTGTTGTACGCTTTAATCCGCGCTCAAATACATTTTCCCGGACGACGTTTCCAATGCCAGCAATGCTCACGCCCTTGATGGAAAATCCCATGGGAACCGACGGTTTTGAATTCATCGAGTACGCCGCGCCGGATCCGGTGTCGATGGCGGCGGTGTTCGAGCGGATGGGTTTCAAAGCGATCGCAAAACATCGCCATAAAAACGTCACGCTGTATCGCCAAGGCGAAATCAACTTCATCCTCAACGCCGAACTCGATTCCTTCGCACAACGATTTGCCCGGCTGCACGGTCCTTCCGTGTGCGCCATCGCCTTTCGCGTGCAAGATACCAAGCTTGCCTACGAACGCGCGCTAGCGCTCGGCGCCTGGGGCTATGCCGGACAAAACGCGCCGGGGGAGCTGAACATTCCGGCGATTAAGGGCATCGGCGACTCGCTGATTTATCTGGTCGATCGTTGGCGCGGCAAGAACAATGCGCGGGACGGCGACATCGGCAATATCGGATTCTTCGATGTCGATTTCGAGCCCTTGCCCGACGCAGAGTTAAACCCAGCGGGCCATGGCCTGCAATATATCGATCATCTAACCCACAACGTGCACCGCGGCCGCATGGCCGAGTGGGCGGATTTTTACGAGCGCCTATTCAATTTCCGCGAGATCCGCTATTTCGACATTGAAGGCCAGGTGACCGGTGTGAAGAGTAAGGCGCTGACCAGCCCGTGCGGCAAGATTCGCATCCCGATTAACGAAGAGGGCACTCAGACCGCAGGGCAGATCACCGAGTATTTGGACCGCTACAAGGGCGAGGGCATCCAACACATCGCGCTCGGTTCGAGCGATCTCTTGAACACCGTCGATGCCTTGCGCGCCGGTGGCGTGCAACTTCTCGATACGGTCGACACCTATTACGAACTCATCGATAAGCGCATTCCCGGCCACGACGAGGATATCGACGCATTGCGCGCGCGCAAAATATTGCTGGACGGCAAACCAGGCGCCTTGCTGCTACAGATTTTCAGCGCCAATCAGTTGGGACCGATTTTTTTCGAGTTCATCCAACGCAAGGGCGACCAGGGGTTTGGCGAGGGCAACTTCAAGGCGTTGTTCGAGAGCATCGAATTGGATCAAATGCGCCGTGGCGTGCTGAAGAAATAGTTCAGCGGCACTCAATTTAACCGGGCGAGGATGACAATTACATTCGAGTGGATAGCGCATGGCAGAATTCTGCCATGCGCGATGGAACAACCAAGGCACGTTTCCGCCTTCCGCCAAAAGGGAAAAGCAGTAAACAGGAAAGCACAAGTTGATCCACTGCAGGCTCTGGGATTCCAATGGGTAAAAGCTGCCGAATTTCGATGCTCCAACCACCCTCATTTACAGCCGTGAGATTCATCGGTTCAATTACGTAAAAATTACCACCTGGATTTGATGCGCGATCCGGGTAGTTTTCCGGTGCAGTATGCGACCAACGCACATCTGTGGCGCGTAGAGTCGTGTTAACGTCATTTGCGGTGATGAATTCTCTCGTGACGTGGTCGTACAAATCGATTCTCGCAGGCATTAGAATGTAGAAGTCAAACGTGCCGCCCTGTTCGTCATGGGATCGTATGTCGATATAGCCGAAGGAAGCAGTAACTTCCATTCTCCCTGAGATGATCACATCCACAAGGAAGGATGACTCGTCGCCGCCAAATTCTCCAAGAAATGGCTGTACGACGACGGGCTGCGCTCCAATGAAAAGGAACGGCAACGCATGTCCTGTCATGGGAATGAACACAATCAGCAGTGCGGTGATGATGGCGCGCTTGATTGTTCCCATTCTCTCGGCCCCTTCGTGGTGAATTTTCGCTGTGGAGACTGCAATCAGCCCACTCCACGTGGGTAATCCTACGCGGCGGTAGCGCGTTCAAATTTGACCCAAGTCAAAGCAGCGGCGTGAAAAAGGGATTTCCAAACATGCCCTTTGCGATCAGTTTTTCGCAGACTCGGCATAACACGAATAAGACTCACGCCTGCATACCGGCCAATTTAACCGACTCGTTGTAACCAAGATCGGCTGGGCCTAGACCGCCCCACGCTCTACCTAAAATCGATATCAATTTTCGGCGAACCATCCCGAGCATAGCGGCGCGTTTGTTTTCAATGAGGGTGTTAGTCCTACGAATCTGTCTAGTCGGAGAAAGGTAGCCTTCTGCCGAGACGTATTGTTTTCGCATGTCTTCGCGTCGCTCGCACTTCCCTCTCCTGCTGTTTCGTTGTCATCCTGCAATTCACAGGTGCGGCGCTACGTTGCCGAGGCGGCGGCGTTTTCTCGGCGCCAAGCGTTGAACGTCCACAGCGAACTTAGTCCGTCGGAAAGTGCGAATAGCAGCGCCAACGTTCCGGGAATGATTCCCAACCACCACAGCAGCGCCATGATGGGCGGCACCAAGGGCCGGTCGAGCAGGGTGGCGAACACGAACCCTTGCGCGTTGAGACGGCCACCGACGATGTAGAGCATGCCCAGACCGCCCACCAATAACCCGACCAAGCGTAGGTAGTTCGCCGCTTGGTCGTTCAGCGGCGGCAGATGTAGGAGCGCGGCGACGAAATGCCGCGCGAACAGCAATCCCGCTGCTTCGGCGAACATAATCCAGCCGAAAATCTCCACCGTTCGCGCGGAGTGCGCTTGCCCGTCGGCACGAATCACTTTGCAGAGCATGTGTTGGAATGCGCCCATGGTTGCCCCTTTCCACT
>JANMJR010000189.1:0-9076 GCA_031371465.1 Pseudomonadota bacterium | reverse complement strand
ATCACCGCGATATTATTTCTTCTCTGGGGCAGTCCGAAGCGTACCGGGTTGTTCGCGTGGGTCACGCTGTTGGGGCTGACGACATGCTGCATGTATGTCATTGCAAAAAAGCTGTGGGGCGTCGTGGATACGGCGCCCAAGGAGACGCTGCTCGAATTTCAGAAATGGAAGAATATCGGCGTGGTCGCCAATAGCTGCGCGACAGGGTCGGGCGTATGGTGGCTGCATGGAAGCGCGGTGGAGAGCATGTATATCGTCACGCTTTATCAGTGCTGCTATGGGATGGCAGGATTTGTGAACGCTTCAACCCATGTCAGGAATTTTATACTCGGTCTAGTGATCAACGTCGGATCGGCCGTGGTCTACTGGGCGGTCCAGGGCAAAAACGGCATCGGCATCACGGTGCCATTGCTTAGTTTGATTTTTTTGCTGATCATGGCCGCAAAGTTCAACACCAAGGCGTTCGCCGAAAGTATCCGCATCCGAGCGGAGAACAAGGATTTGCTGGATATGCGGGTGCGCTACCTCGCCGCGGCGAACCATGATCTGCGCCAACCGCTACAAGCGCTGTCTCTGTACTTGAATGTCATCGGTGAGCAATTGGCGCAAGGCCCAATCGCCCAGACGGTTCGCAAGGCAAAAGATACCTGCCGCACGCTTGAGGAACTGTTCGGCGATTTGCTCGAACTTTCGCACTATGACACCGGGCGTGTCGTTCCTCATCCGGCGGCGCTGGAATTGAGCACCGTTGTGCGGCAACTCGATAACGAGTTCGAGCTACGCACTCGATCCAAGGGCCTTAAGTGGTCAGCATCTTGTCCGCCCGACGCTTGGGTGCACAGCGACCCGTTGCTGCTGTCCCGAGTGTTGCGCAATCTTTTGGATAATGCGTTGCGCTACACAGACGAGGGGAGAGTGTCGATTCTGGTTGAGCGGGCGGGCGATCACTTTGACATTCTCGTCGGAGATAGTGGCCGCGGAATCGACGCCAAAGACCAGGAGAAAATTTTTCGAGAATTCGTTCAGCTCGACAATCCGGTCAGCAACATCGAGCGGGGAATGGGCCTAGGCCTCGCAATCGTGCGTCGTATCGATCAAATGTTGGGGCTAAAGCTGACCCTGTCCTCCGAACCGAACAAGAGCACCGAGTTCCGCTTGCGGTTGCCGGAACTGAAAGCTCAGGATCGGCCTGCGCCCGAAGGCGAGGTCACTATCCTCCCGGCGTCCGGCCAACTGAGTCTGGTGATTTGGGCGATTGAAGACGATGAAAGTATCCGCGATGCGCTTGCGTTGCAACTAACCCAATGGGGATGCGAAGTTCGCTTCGCCAAAACCCAGCAAGATATCGAACGCTTGCGCGAACTCACCGGCCGCTGGCCCGATGTGTTCTTTCTCGATGACAGCATCGATGGACGGGAGGTTGGCGTAGACCTCACAAACTGGATTCGCGGCTTGCTGCCGCAGGCGCGGATTGTCCTGATGACCGCTACCGCGCGCGATGAGCGGCTTGCGACTCTATCGGCCTTGGGTTTGCCGCTACTCCGCAAACCTGTTTCGGAGGATCAATTGTTAGCCGCTCTGGAAAAAATTCAATCAGCGATTGCCGAAAAACCATCAACTGGTGGTTAGCGGGCGTAGGTCAGGGTGCGCGCGGCGCTCCCTGACGATTGTTGATCGTTGAGTCAGGTAGCCGACGGCAACCTGACCTACGGACTGCTCTGGAGAGCATCCGGCAAACCGGCCCCTAACGCTTCCGTCAGCCAACGTTGAATCGCGCGGGGGGGTCGCCCACCGCAGTGTTAGCCGGGTCGTATGCTTGCGCCACGACTTCAAAGTTAGACCCCGATGAGCTCCGCCTAACTTCCACTCGAATAAAATGCGAGAGCGATGTGCTAAGAATCTTCGACTCGAAAAATTCTATTTGATGTTCGCTACCGGGGATGGGGTACAGCCCAGAGCCAAGGTCGGCCGGCATAGTATTGGCAAATGGCAGGGGCGCGTAAAGTCCGGAAGCGACAATTTGATGTACCAGGATGTCGTCCTTCCCCTTGACCTTAAATTTCATGGCAGCGTACGCCGACAAGTGAAGGTCGCCTCCCAAAAGAACAACGTTCTGAATTTCTTTTTCGACGATGTATCCAACTAGCTTTGCCAACGACCCAGGAAAGCCAAGCCAAGAATCGTCATTACGCCACAGTTCGCGATGCTCTAGCGTCCGCTTGAGCGGCGGGGCGAGCGGCGAGCCGCAGGCGATGAATTTAGGCCCAGGATGGGTTTTGTAATCGCTTAACCACTTGGTCAATTTCTCCCATTGGCTTTCATCGGCAATCAACGCCTGGCTGGCCGTTATGCCGGCATGGCGCAGCGTTCGGCACGTGCGAGTATCCATAACAAAAAACGGATAGCAGCGGGTATTGAAGTCATACCAAAACTTGTACGCGCCTTTCTCATAGCCGGCCATGCCCAGGTAGCTGCGCGCTGCGTCGAGCGCGTGACGATAGCGATCAGCGTTGGGATCTCCCTCTTTGGGGTCCAGCGTTCCACGCCCCAACCAGTCGTCATCGAACTCGTGATCGTCAAGCGCGAAGTATGTCGGGAGGCGCGCCAGAAGCGCTTTCATGTTGTCCGATTTGAACGCCTCGCGATAACGCTCCCAGTAGCGCTCCGCTAATTCGGTCGTGTCGAATGCGTTGGCCGTTGCGTCAGCGTAGATTTGATCGCCTACAAAGAGGGCACAGTCCAGTGCGTTTGCAGCGTCGTCGACCTCAGATTGCTTGAGAATCGCGGCAAATATTCGATCGGACGCCTCGCGTTCGAACGGCGAGCCGGGGTAGCGGCAGGAGCCCAGGGCGAACGCCAGGGGCCAGTCTTTATTTTTGAGCTTTTGGAGCCAAGGCAACGGCCGGCCGCTTTTATGACACACTACTTTTTCGCAGCCGAAAACTAGGGGGACATCCTTGTGAGTGTATATCACGACCGGGTCTATTCGCAGCGGATCGCAGGGAAACTTCAACCCATCGATCCAGTATTTCCCGTAATTATATTTCGACTCGATCTCGGTCGGAAATTCGTTCTCTCGGCACGCAATGGTTTTCCTGTCCCGAAGCTCACCAATCTCGTACTTCGCTGTTAGTGGCGGGCTTGTGGCGTTGTTGGTGGGCTCCAGCCACACATCCAACCGGACTTCGCCGAAATCGAGATCGACGACTTTGGGCTTAAACAAGACCGGACCCACTCGCGGGTCAGTCGGCGGCAGGCCGGAATGAGATCCCGTTTTTTTCGGATCCTTGTCGACGATCGTTTTTCCGATTGGATCGCCGAAGGCTATGGAGTCGGTGGGATCAGATGCTACGAGTTTTTCCTCAAAAAACTCCCGTACCCGCGGATAAACATGCTGGGCCGCATTCTTGCCGAACAACATATCCATATGGCCGTAACCGGCAATATCGCAGCGCCAAATCGTTGGTTTCTGATAATGAGCGTCGTCGCCTTTCATCACCTGGGTGGTTTTGTTAAGCTTCCAAGCGGAAACACGCGAGGAGAGCGGGCTGAAGACTTGATTGTCCGCCCCATGAATGAACATCGTGTCGAACGTCCAGTTGGCTTTGATCTTGTCAAAATCCAGATAGGTATTATTACCGTAGCGATCCGTCAGTCGTTCGCGAAGTACGCAGAAATAGATGTGGCGCAAGACCTCTAGATTGCAGAAGCCGACTAATCTCCCGATTTTCTCGTGCGTTGCGTCACACAGATTCGCGTGATTCCACTGTTGGCCATAGAGCAGACGCATACGGTCGCAGACCGTTTTGCTCATATGGATATCGCTATGACCGCGCTCGTGATGTGGGGATTCTTCCGCGTTCCAAGGGAACGAACCTGCGAACCGATCGAGTAGCGCGTCGGAGAAAGCTGCTTTACTGGTTGCTGTTTCGAATGGGGGAATAGGATCAAATCCTTCGTCCTCTGGGTCATCGAATTTCAGCGTGTCCTTATAAAAAGCGGCGATCTTGGCAGTGACTTGGTTCTTGGGTGAGGCGATCAACCAAGGCGTGACGGCATGGATCGTTGCGCGTTTCACTTGGGGATTTTTCTTATCGTCTTTGAGTTTGCCGCTGAGCGCGGCCATGGCAAACGCCCCCGCGCCGACGCAGTGGGCAAAAACGTGAATGGGTACTCCGGCTTTTTCATAGACGTGGTTGACGGCAAGAGGAATGTCTACCTCCGCCAGATGGTCCATCGTCACCGGGCGGCGATGCGGCCGCCACTCCAACGCCGGGCTCAGTCGATGATCGAGCACCCACACGACATAGCCTTGCTCTACAAAATAGCCCGCCATGGGTTGCTTGATCGTATCGGTCGTGAATACCGCCCCACCGTGCGCCAGGCCGTGGATCAACAATAGGTGTTTCTTCTCCCGGTCGGGCTTTTCAGAACTTTCTTCCAACTCGTAGCGCGCCAAGCGAACGTACGGCTTAGTGACAGGCGGTTTTCCTGCCGGCTTGTCGAGATCTATATGGTGAAGATGAATGCAGTCGAATTTGCATGGCTTGCGACTCGCTAGCTTGATAGCTTGCGGTAATAGTGGCTTAAGCGGTTTGTGTTCCGTATAGGTAGGCGCCCTAAACGACCACAGATGGGTTTGTAGCATTGCTCTGAGTGCGAACAATCCTAACCGCGCCATGCCCATGATCGTGGCCGGCATGTGAGGCGACTCTATGACTTGGGGAATACCGTCCTTGAGCAGATGGTTGAGGTCCACTTGGAACTGACTGGAATCCTGGCGCCCGTTCGCGCTGCGGAAAGTCATGTTGATTCGGATCAGAGCATCCCAAGGATTCTCGTGCTCAAGGCTGTATCCCAGCGCCTTTTCGCCGGTCACGGTTAAGGAGCCGAAAACATCAACAAGATCCCCACAGGTGAACTCCAAGTCGTATTTGAGCTTGCGCCAAAACGTGTGCTGGCGCGTCGTCAAGGCCAATTCATTGGGCCGCTTGAAAAGTTCGCCCCAAGCAAAATCTTGCTTGCGCCGCCGGCCCGCCGCGTGAGCGACTTTCCAAAACCGCTTCGAAGGTTCGCCGAATTGAACAAGGTTATCTCGAACCATTAGCCGCACTTGGCATTGTCCCTTCGCGATCGGGATCAAGTGTTCCTTACGAATAGGCTCTACAAAAAGAGATGATTGATTACGATTATTTTGTACTTCGACGCTCACGGCGGCAGGAGGTCCACACGCATCCACCGAATGGGAAGGATCAAGGTAAAGCTCGACCTCGCCCACGTTGATCGTTTCATCGGGGTTGCAGAGGAATCTATCAATGTCGATGGTTGCCCTTACCTCAATGACCAGGCGGTAGTACTTGCAGGAGTAAAACTTGAATTCCTTCGGCGGATCGCCCAACGCCCTGGGCGCGCTTGCCTGGAACTGCTTTGCTAAGAACGCATTCGCTTTCTCGATCAGCTTGTCGTATTGCTCGGGCGACAGCAGCGGAACCCTGTCGGGGTAACGAGCCAATTGCTCGCGAAACTCGATCGTGATGGGCTTCGCGTCTAGAGCCTTTATCGCATAGGCTTTTTCCGCACCTGTATTGTAGGTCGTGGTTTTTGCGCACTTAGTGACGCAGGGCTGCACCGACTCATCAAATGAAAATGTGCCTGCCTCGACGAATTTGCGAATTTCCTGGCTATTGCGATGAGCGATCGCCGAAATGGTCATGAACGGATTAATACCAAGGGGCCCCGGCAGGATCGCACCGTCCAAAACATACAAGTCGCGGTAGCTATCCTCCCCGCCGTTGCCCTTGAACACCTGGCCCAAATGATTCACCACGCCTTTGGCGGCGGAATCCGCCATGACGCAGCCGCCGAGCGGATGCACCGTCAGCAGTTTGCCGGCCGGTGCGCCGCCGGTCACGGCTTGCTCGAATCCGTCCGGGACCGCTTTCCAAGCCGGGCTCGGGAGATAGTCACCGCCATCGAAACCGCCCTCTAATAAAGTATATCGATCCTTCAAAAACAACCCGCGCTTCAAGTAGGCCTCGATGAATTTCCAGTGCAGCGAGTTGAAGACGGGGTCCTTGGCCGCTTTCTTCCATTTGATAAGCGCGTGCCTATCGTCTAGATTTTTTGAATCCGACAGATCGATCCGACCCATTGCCTGATCGTGTCCCATCGCCAAGATAACTTGAGTATTTTCTATCGCATCAGGATGAACAATCAGCGGATCTTGATTTTTGCCCTTGCCCTTCTTAAACCACTCAGGCGCATCCCTTTTTACGTAGCGCGCGAGGAGTGAGGCCGTCGTAACAAGCTCTTCAAACACCTGTTTCAAAGCGAGCGGAACCGCGGCGTCTTGAACCGTTACCGGCGGCTTATTCGAGCCAAAGAAAGATAAGGACGCATACCCGGTAATGGTCGGACCGGGATCTTTATGCTCGTCTAAACTAGATTTTCCAGTCGCGCGCACGGGGCTGGCGCCCGCATATCCGAACGCGATCATGTCGCCGTTGGTGGAGAATCGCTCTCCGAGCCGATCGGAACATGAAACAGCATTATTCGCTTTCGATCGCAGCAGTATCTCGGTGCTGCCCAGGGTTCCCGCGGCCAGAATGACAATCTTTGCGCGAATCTGAAATATTTCGTGCTTGAGGATATTTTTCGCCGTCGCCGTTCTGCGAAAACGAATGGCCCAGGCTTGGTCGTCAGGGCAACGCTGCACGCTTAGCACGCTCGCCCCGGTGTAGATCTCGAGACCTTTTTCTATCGCCTCGGGCAGGACGGTGAGCGGCAGGGTCTTCTTTGCGCCGACATTGCAGCCGGTCACGCAATTGCCGCATTTTGTGCAGGCGTTGAGATCGACCGTTAGCGGCGCCGGCTTGGAGATCGAACCGACCGAGTTCGCCAAAATCCGCAAGGCGTCATACTTCGTAGGCAGCCAACCCTTCGCCGGCGTCTCGACACCCAGGAGCGTTTCGACGGCATCGAAGTGTTCTCTAAGCGCATCCGCACTGCGAAGTTCCTTCGGCCATCTGCCGTTGTTGAAAATCGCGCTATCCGGTTTTAACGCCACGTTCCCATTGATCAGAGAGCCACCGCCAAGTCCATTGCCCACGAGGGCAGTGACGTCTTTGTTGATGCGGAAATCGAACAATGCGTCGGCGTCGCCGGTGAATTCGTCGTCGGTATCGCGGTGAAATCGAACCTCGCCCGGCAGATCGCCCAGGCTCTCGGGAAATTCCCCAGGGGCGAATTCCTTGCCCCGCTCCAGCATGATCACCCGTAACGGACGATTTTGCCCGGGCACCTCTACGCCGGCAAGAACACTCGCGGCAATCGCGCCACCGTATCCGCTGCCGACAATCAGGACATCACAAGTCGCAATGCCCGGTTCCGACGTCGGGCAGTGAATATAACCGCTGCCCGCGATCTGATCTGGAATCGGAGGGCTTTCCGGCGCTCCTGATTCACATTCATGCCCGCGAATGAGTTCTTCCACCGGGCGCGATAAGTACCGATACTTCCTAGCCAGCCTTTCCATAAAACAATCCTCCCCATTGTTTTAATGCTCCGTCTTAAGTCATTTTTCTTTCAAACAGCGAAAGCTGCAATCCCATCCTGCTCGCGGCCATTACCGCGCCCGTGCGGTTGTGAACATTCAACACCCGGAAAATCGCAACGACGTGCGTTTTAACCGTGGCCTCCGTCAGATTTAGCGCTCGCGCAATAGCTTTGTTAGATTTGCCCAACACCAGTTGCGCGAGAACCTCGCATTGCCTTCCGGTTAGTCCCAATTGCATGGGATTCAAACCTTGCGAGGTTCGTGTTTGGGTATATGAGTTCAGCGGATCTCTGGGTGTGCAAACGTACCCTTTGAGAACGAGGCTGATCGCCTCCATGATGGCATCACCACCGGAACGCTTGGAGATGAAACCCATGGCGCCAGCCTCTATCGCGCCGTGGACGTTTTCTTGCTCATCCTGCCCTGATAAGACAACACACGGCGTTTCAGGAAATTTCTCGCGAAAAGCGCGCAGCGCCTCAAGGCCAAACATTCCCGGCAAGCCAAGATCCAGAAGAACTAGATCGGGCACGGGCACTTGCTCCATCCGACTAAGCGCTTCTTCATAAGCGCCAACATCGCTGACAGCCCATTCATTTCCATGCTCGAACACACGCCGAACTGCGTCCCGGATAAGCGGATGATCGTCGACAATCAATACGTCCGGCATGAATCTCCTTTACTACAGAATTGTAGAAAGACTAAGCTATTGTATTCGCGTCAATGGCAAATATTAAGCCTCAATAGGGTCGATCAATCGAATTTCATCCGTTTGGATGATGGGCGCTCGCCACGCAAAGCAAAAGTGTGGCAGGATTAAGCAAGGCGCGGCCGTCTGGACTTTAGATTGCTCATGTCAATGCGGGATTTGCCGTATCACCGGCTGGTACTATCGGCCCGGCCATCCACCGCGATTATTGCAACATAGGCCCAAACGATTTCGGCAACGGCTCCTCGGTGCAATTTTTGTTTAGCATGATCCCGAACACATCGATGCGATTCGCGTTGGTGGCCAGGTAAACTTTTCCGTTCGCGATGGTCGGCGGGACAAAATCGGCGCCCAGATCTAGCCGGTCCTCGACGCAGAGGTCGCTGTCCCAAATTTTGCTCAGCAGGTTCGGCGCGCTGGTTTGAGGCTCGGCCTTGAATGCCATGAGCTTACCCGGCCCATTTATGGTTCGGGTCGTCGCCGCCCAGACGATGGCTGTTTCGCCTTCGGCGCCGTTGGCGGACACCGCCAAGATGCCACCGGGATGGTGGTCGATGAAGTCTTCGCTTTGCGCGATACTCGGGCAATGGTGGGACGCGGTTGCGGCGGGGTTCTGTGTATTGCAATCTAGGAACCGATCGGCGATCCGATAAGCGCGTAGATGATCGTTCTCGCGCCACACGTAGGCCACGGCCCCGCCTTTCTCCGGTGAGCGCGACCAAATGACTGGACCACCGAGAATGTGGCGGTAGTATTGGTTGGGTCGCGGTGGCGGTGGTGCGACTTGAAAGCTCTGTATCGCGTCGTTTGCA